>CAYGWR010000085.1:0-4670 GCA_964353645.1 uncultured Dehalococcoidia bacterium | reverse complement strand
GCCATCCAACTGCAGAGTCCACACTGGGCCTGGTGTCGGAGTGACGGTAGGAATAGGAGTGGGCGTAGGCGTTGGTGTTGGTGTTGGTGTCACCTCAGGCGTTGGTGTTGGCGTAGGTGTTGGCGTAGGAAGCAGTTCTATCTTGTCAACCGCTTTTACCGACAGACCTTTGTTCGGCGGCGCAAAATAGGCCCCGAGAAGCCTGAGTGGGTACTCGCTGCCGGTCAGTGCCGACCCGTTCTTCAGATTGGCCACAATGAAGTTGCTGCTCCGAGCAACATCCTGGCTGGAGAAGTCCTTGTAATAAGTCCCAGAGCTCACCCTAACAACGTACCCTGAAGCAGCCAGGGCGTCATTGAAAGAGCCAGGGTTATGCATATTGGCATCGTCCACAAAACCGCAGAGCAGCCATAGCGGCATCCCGCTATAGTCATTGGTAGGGTTGGTTCCCCAGCTGCTGTCATTCCAAGTCGCAGCACCATGGCAGGCGATGCCATGCGCGAAATACTGCTGAGTTATGGTAAAACTGGTTCCCCCTATAGCAGTGCCATCCAACTGCAGAGTCCATGTGGGCACTTCAGTAGTGTATATATCTATGTTGTCGATGTTCTTTATAGACATCCCATTCGTGGAAGGATACTTTGTGCCGTCTCCGGCGGGGTAAAAATACTGGTAGGCCTGGGGCATCGTCTGCCCCATGTCATAGTTGCCATACACACAATCGTCAGCAAAGAACACCAGCCGCATGCCCGAGCTGTACCCGGGCACGTAGCCACCAAGAGTGCCGTTGTACCAGCAGATTACCGCCGGCCCTTGCACAGCTGGGGGGTTGTACACATTGTCGTAAGGCAAGGTCCAGTAGAAGCCGTCCGCGGCACAGCTGACCTTTATCGTGGTCGCGGAGCTCACCTGGCCAGCTACCTCCCCCGCCCATATGCAGAGGTCTTTGAGGTCGGTGCCCTTTGGAGCACCCTTGCCCTGGATTTGACGGTCCTCAGCAGGGTTCCATGGATCAGTACCGTCCATGACAGGCCCCTGGTGAGAGTACACTGTTGTGCCATCACCCAGTACAGCGAAGCTGCTCTGCATGGTGGCATAGTCCATGGTCTCTTGAAACAGAATCGTATTACCGGCTCCCCATCTAGTGATTGTCACCGATGTTGTGGCGGCAGCCATAGCCGGCGTTGCCACCAGCACAGCGGAAAGCGTCGAAACTACCACCGCCAGACACAGTATCAGCCTTAGTATTCTAATTTTCACCTTGGTCTCCTTTCCCATAGTCTCTTAGCTTTAAATCATGCAAAATGCAAAAGCGACATAGGCTTTAGGGTGGATGCGACTGGTCATAGGACGGAGCATCGAGAGACGAAGATAAATATATTACACCGAATCCCATTTGCTTCTCCTTTCCAAACACGGGGGGCATTGCCGTTTCCCGCAATACCCATCGGCCAGTCTCCATAGGCACTTGCCTTTAGGAGAGAAGGCTCGGAGATTCGTATTCAGTTTCGTATATTGCTATTCAGTTTGCTGCCGATAACCAAAATAAAAAGCGCCTCGAAAGGAGGCGCTTTGCACACAGTAATACTGTGCCAGCAAGCTCTCCTTTCCAAACAAGGGAGGCATCGCCGTTTCCTGCGATACCCTATCGGCCCGGTCTCCATAGGCACTGGCCTTCAGGAGAGAAGGCTCGGAGATCTGTATTCAGTTTTCGTTATATGCCGTTCGTGGTGAGCCCGTCGAACCATGAACGGCCCTTCGACCGTCTCACGGCGAACGGATTAAGGACTCTTTCCACCAAAATAAAAAGCGCCTCGAAAGGAGGCGCTTAGCACATGCATATACTGCGCTAGCAAGCTCTCCTTTCCAAAAGGGAGGCACCGCCGTTTCCCGCGATACCCTATCGGCCTAATCTCCATAGGTCTACACCATTAGGAGAAAAGGCTCGGAGATTGGTTTTGTTAATTTAACCCAGTACTAAAGTAACGGCTATATAATATCCGTCTACATAGCCTCTGTCAATAGCGTTTTTACTATAGTGTAGGCCACCACTAAAAAAAGAAGGATGTTTTGTATATATAGAGTAACTATTGTTAAGAATTGTTAACTAAACGAGCGATTAAGTTTAACCTGCTCATTTGCAGAAATATTTTCAGGGGATTTTTATTTGCCCTCAGGTGATCAATCTACGCCAATCATTACGTTGGATGCCTTGATGATAGCGTAAACTGCCTTGCCCTTGGCTAGTTTCAGGCTCTCGGCTGATTCCTTGGTGATTACCGATACGATTTCAGCTCCACCCGGCAGTTCTACGATCACCTCTGAATTGACCGCACCGGCCTTGACCTGCTTTACCTTGCCCTTCAGAATGTTGCGAGCACTTATCTTCATGATCCTCCCCCTTTCCCATATGTGGCAATCTTATACAACTAAGCGAAAGGACTTGTCAAGCTCCTTTCACACACTCGAATTCCAGGCACAGCACATGCCTGGTCGAGGAAGTAACCCTGGCTCGGTGGTCGATGCGCCATCCCACCGCCCAGATAATATGCTGCGGTGAGCAGACCAGCGGCACGTGGTCACGCCGGGAACGAGTAATTTTGGCATCCACCATGAAGTCCTGAAGCTTCTTGGGCGATTCCATCCCCAGCGGCTGAAACCTGTCACCACGCCTCCGTCCCCGAACCGTAAGCTCCTTTCCCACCACATCGAGGTCGAAGCAGGCCTTCAATTCTTTTTCACTGCCTTTTTTCGGCCTGCGGTTGAGGATGCTGCTTCTCACCCTCCAGCCGCCAAGCTCGGTTTCACCGGGTATTTTGAGGCGATGCTCACCTTCAAGAGCAGGAAACGGGCAGGGAAGAGTTTTGTTGGTTGTTATCAGGCCATAGCCATAGTCGCCGTGGAAAGCCAGTCCTCTAGCTAGAGAAAGCTTCTTGCCCGCTGGCTTGGCCAGGGCATCGAGCAGGCTCTCGATGTGAACAGACTCGATGTCCTGGAGGTCTCCCAGTAAACGCTGCAAGACAGAGCGGACAAGATGCCGCCTCAGGGCGGGATGAAGCTTAGCAAACCCCTCTCTATCAATAGCTATCCCGTCAGGCCGTTCCCTCACCACGGAGCCCCAAAGCTGTAACACCTCTTTTTCGATATATGCCAGGTCGGAGTCAGCAGCGCCGGCCATACGCAGCAATGCCTCATCGATGTCAGGATTATACTCTCTAAGTAGTGGGACAAGCTGAGAGCGAATCTTGTTGCGCAACTGGTTGGGCAAGAGATTGGAGGAGTCGCTCCGCGGCGACAGCCCTTGAGCAGCGCAATAGGCCTCGGTCTCCGCTCTCCTGACCTCCAGTAGAGGTCTTATTACCTTAATCTCATTCCCGCCAGAAGAACGCATGGTGCTGAGCGGCTGCATGCCGCGCAGCCCGGCAAGCCCTGTCCCGCGCACCAGGTGCATCAGGATGGTCTCAATCTGGTCGTCGGCGGTATGCCCCACCGCTACCATATCAGTTCCCAGAGAACAGGCGACCTCCGAGAAGAAGGCGTACCTTACCTCTCGCGCCGCTTCCTCCAAGGACAGGCGATATTTCTTTTGATAGGCCTTGACCTCTCGCCTCTCGATGGTCGCCGGGATACCCAGTTCGTGGGCCAGCGAGGAGACGTAATCAGCATCGGCATCGGATTCAGCGCCGCGCAGCAGGTGGTTGAGGTGAGCAATATGGAGCTTTATTCCCAGAGTTTCACTGAGGCTAGCCAGTATGTGAATCAGGCATACCGAGTCCGGCCCGCCGGAGACACCTGCTACCAGAAGTTCATTTCCCCTGACCAGATTGTGTTCCCGGATAAACCGTAAGACCCTTCGTGACAACGGCTGTTGGCGACCCATCAGATTACTTACCTCAAATGGCAGGTATCGTTAAAGGAGACGAGCACCGCTCTCTCCGGGTTGAAATCCAGAGTGCACATGGAGGCCACATCCAACCTCAACCTTCTACAATATGAGAGGTCTAACCCGAGTGTGTTGCAAATAATGCACATGATCGGGAAAAAGTGGGTGACCGCAATCACCACCTTGTCTTCGTCACCACACTTCTCCCCCCTTCCCGGCTGTTGCTTTTTCACGATATCTTGAACAGCAGCACAGCATTGGTCTCGAAGCTCCGGCACAGTTCCCCCGCCGGGCAACCTCACCGAAGTGAAGTCCGACATCCACTTGGTAAAAAACTCGCTGTGACGAATCCTCATCTCCTCATAGGTAAGACCATCGACTTCGCCGACATCCAACTCCTTCAGGCCATCGATGGTCACCACCTCAACCTGATGGAAGCGGCTTATGGCGCGGGCTGTCTCCTGTGCTCGCCTCAAGGGGCTGGTATAGATAGCATCCACCTTAACGTCCTTGAGAGACTGAGCCAGGGCTTCCGCCTGCCTTCTCCCAGTTTCATTCAGTCCCAGGTTGCTCAGACCCTGTACCCGGCGCTGCTGGTTCCAGTCGGTCGCTCCATGTCTGGCCAGGATAAGCCTCATCGCTTACCCTCTTTTCGATAACGGTTAGCCAATTCCAAGCGCTTGGAATAAGGGGGATGGTCATAAAATAAGAACTCCGCCCATCTGCTGGGCTCTGACTCGGACAGATTTTGATCGGTGAGCTTGGTGAGCATAGTCGCAAACGCCTC
>CAYGWR010000084.1:0-4692 GCA_964353645.1 uncultured Dehalococcoidia bacterium | reverse complement strand
CCGCTTCGACAAGCTTGACATGACAATATCGCTTCGGTAGAATATGCCGTTGGCAAGATTTAATACATCATAGCATAGCATCAGCAATATAACAAAAATCCAACAATAAAATAGGTGCTGGGAGAGGTGTCCGAGTGGTTTATGGTGCCGCTCTTGAAAATTGCCTTCGGGTGTCCTAAATGGTGATTTCACGTTCAATTTAGAGCGGTTGTGTTAGTTGATAAAATCCTGTTTTGAAGCTAGAGTACCAACCAGTGATAACCCGTTATAAGCATATTATTGCCAAATTATTGCCATTTTAATAAGTACGGTTTGAGCGTAGGCAGAAAACAAAGAACAGGGGTAGGCCATGACAGAGCACCACCTACCCCCAAGAAGCCTCAGATTGCAATCCTAGATCCTCGTTTATTGTCAGGTCAGTTATCTCCGGGGTCAGTATGAAGCACTACAGGGCGGTGGTGTATAGTGGGGGGAGTGCAATAAAGCATGATTGTTCCTTGGGTGTTCAGTTCTAAAGGAATTTTAGTGACAAGTAGTTTATTGCCACATCCCTATCCGTAATTGAATTACATCGGCGGTAACATTCTCTACGAGTATATTCACCTTGTCTATAATTATCTCAGTTCTGCTTTTGGGGAAAAACAGATTCCATGCTAGTGCATTCCTAGCCCCAACATTCTTCATCTGGACAATGGAATACACATTCTCAGATGGCATACCTGCATAAGCAATATGGTCTTTGAAACTTTTTAGTGCTGTAGTCTCCCCAACAGTCAGTGTGATTGAATTGGCCATTGTTCCCTCCCATGATGCTTATCTGTTTGATGAACTCTATAGTAACTTTGTCTCTAACGAAAGTCTAGAATGCTTGATAATCTGGAGTTAAGCAGGACAGCCTGAAGCACTACATGGCAGTGGGTGGGGTAGTAGCTATCCGGTGCGTTGGTGTCCATACGTAATGCACTACAAAACTGTAACGGATAGGAAGTCTGGTTTGTTAAAGAGAAGTTCACAAGCCAGCCTCTAGGCAACTCTCTGTCGGTCTGCCTGCTTCGCTGAACGGATTCCTTTCAGTAATCGTCGCACCATGACCACAGTCATGGCCATGAACGGAATGCCCACCAGCAGTCCATACCCCATTGGCTGCTTCATAAAATTGAAAAGAAATCCTGCTCCAGGGACATGGAATCGTACTTTACCGATGACACTGTCGGAGGATACAGGGTTGTTGTCGGGGTATTTGTTCATGTCCCCAGCCGTTTGAAAGTTGAGCGAACTATCTTGGTTTATGATATCAGTCACGCGATGCATGACGGGCAGGCTATGTTCGCCACCCGCCTTGTAGGCAATAACATCGCCAACCTGTATGTCGGAGCTAGCAACGGGCGCCACAAGCACAAGAGAGCCAGATGGAATGGTGGGGGACATACTGCCTCCCATCACTGTAAGGAAAGCAAACCCAAAATGGGGGGCTACGAGCACGAAAAGTGTCAGCGCGATAATGACCATCACTAGAATAGTGCTCACCAATCTAGTTGGTTTCGCAGCAGCTAATTTTCTGCTGGTTGCAAATATCCGTGACTTCAAACTCAATAACTTTTTTGAAAACATCCGTTCATCTGACACTCTATTCCTCCCAAACTACTCCTAAATTCAAAATAGACGTTACGTTCAGGGTAATACCAGCTTCTCGATAAGCACATCGTCCAGGTAAAATCTCTCATTCTCATCAAATTCCGAACTGTTAAACCTCAACCGAAAGTCAGATTTGAAGTACTGTGAATCCCATATTAGTTCGCTGAAATAGCACCATTCTCCGTTTTGAAATCCAGGATAATTCTTCATATCATACCAAGTATCGTACGTGCTGCCGTTGTAAATCTGGATGAGAACATCATTGTTTTTTACGGTATCTGGATAAAACCAGAAAGATACATGAATCCAGTGGGCAGAGGAAGCATCCGGGTTGTCAGTGGTGAGTAATCCGAGATAACCTTCCGTAGAAGCAACTGACCAGATTCCACTATAGCTTTTGTCGCTTGCCTGTTGCCAGGTGGTATTTCCGTTATCATTCCAATTAACATCCCACGGGTCACCCTCAAAGCCATCATTGAGTAAGGTGGTTCTCTGCCAGCTGTTGGCTGTGGTAAAACCATTGTTAAGATTCTGCTCAGTGTCGATAAGACATGCGACTGAGCCGACACTAGCAAAGCCAGTGATTAGGGAAAACAATAAGACGCCGATTAATAAGACCCACGACATTTTCACACTCAGTTGTTCTATTTGTAGTAGAGGCAGGCTTTTAGAGCGCCTGCCTCTACTACGTACCTCCTAATATGACTTCAAACAACAGATTACTATGGATTGTTGACAGTCTGTTCTGCATCGAACACGAAGTCTACCGTGCAGGTGGTGTTTTGAAAGGTATCGCCGGTGTCAAGCGGCAGTGTAACCTTGAAGCGAAGTCTCTCATTACCATCGGCAATTAGTATTCGGTGGCCAGTTTGGTTACCCGGAGCCGGGTTCCCAATGAAGGCGGATGACAGAGCGCCATCAGGGCCGTAGATGTTAGCCTCGCCGACTACGTCGTCCGCAGTGTACCAGATGGTATCAGTACCATTTCCGGTAACGACATCGATGGTCAGATCTAGCTGCTCATCGAGGGCGCCCGCATCAACCGTGGTGGTCATAGCATACCTCAACTCCAGGCTGCCGCTGTTGGTCAGCTCAATACCCTTGTATGTAACATCTCCAGGTGCCATGTTGAGCACTGTAAACATGGCAGTAGCTGGGACGATGGCTAGGTCCACTGTACCCGTGGTGAACGCGTTATCAGGGTTTTCCTCTTGGTCAGTGAACAATGCGATGGCTCCGATTAGAGCTACTGCTAGCACCACTCCGAGTATCAATATACTTACGACAACCTTCTTCATTTCCACTCCTTAATCTCGTATTTATCCAGTATTTGAATTGTACTCCCCGGGTCGTCCTCCAGGAGTACTACTAGAGATATAGCAACTATAGCGAGGAAATCTTTGCTCGCAAAGGGTCAGTAGTACTAGGGCAACATAGTCAAATAGTCCTATTGATATCAGTTAGCCGTTCAGTACCAGATGATGCACCTTGTGAATAGCAAGCATCGTATTTCTTTTTGGGCATTGCAGACTCCAAACGCCACAGCGATATTAAGAGGGTCTAAATGCACATGATGCCATCAAGGCTCATCGGAGGTTCAGTCCACTTGATAGGCTGGGGATACCACTGGGGAATATTATTCCATCCAGCTCACGTTACCACCAATATCTTCAACGCCTGAGTGTAATTAAGCCCAATAACAGAGTTACGCAAACACCCACAAGATTGAACAGGGGAAAATATTGGTGCGGTAGCAAAATGTTAGCTAATACTAGACTTTGGGTTAGCAAAAGGGTATAATCCCGAAGCTGGGAGAGGTGTCCGAGTGGTTGATGGTGCCGCTCTCGAAAAGCGGTGTTGCGTTCTGCAACCGTGGGTTCGAATCCCACCCTCTCCGCCATGAGAAGCTGAAGAGTTCAAAGTATTGCCGTCAGGGCGGCAAAGCCGCGGAGAGGTGCTGGAGTGGTCTAACAGGCACGCCTGGAGAGCGTGTGATCGAGTAATCGGTCCGCGGGTTCGAATCCCGCCCTCTCCGCCAGGTAGCAAAATCATGAAAAGCTTAACAGATGAGATAAATCTCGCGGACCTGCAATCCGATAGCGCGGAAGTAAAGTACTGCTGTGCCAAGAATCTCATAGCTATTGCCAAAGAGAATCCAGCACGGCTTTATCCCCATATAGATACCTTCGCAAAGCTGCTGGATGGCGATAATAACGTCCTTAAATGGACAGCTATTATTATCATCGGTAATCTAGCCAGAGTGGATAAAGAGAAGAAGGTTGACAGGCTAATCGGCAGGCTGATCGGATTTTTGAATGCTGGCAAACTGATAACAGCCAATAATGCCTCAATGGCTCTGGCTGGAATCGCCATTGCCAAGCCTCAATATCAGAAACAAATCACAGAAGAGCTTTTAAAAGTTGAACATTACGATTATGATACAGACGAATGCCGCAATATCGCCATGGGGAAGGTTATCGAGGCTATAGGTTCGTACTCCAGTCAGTTGAAAGATAAGAAGGCGGTTATCGAGTTCGCCCAGCGGCAGACTAAGAATACACGCAACGCCACCAGGAAAAAGGCTGAACAGTTTCTTAAAAAAATCTAAAGAGGATTGAAAAATGCCAGCAATCGCAGTCATCGGTGGACAATGGGGAGACGAGGGAAAGGGGAAGGTAGTAGACCTCCTCGCCGAACAGGCAAATGTGGTGGTGCGGTTCTCCGGAGGAAACAACGCCGGACACACCGTAATCAATCAACTCGGCGAGTTCAGGATGCACCTTATCCCTTCGGGTATCTTCTATCCGGGATGCACCTGTCTCATCGGCAATGGCGTGGTTATCGACCCCGCTGCCTTTCTGGAGGAGGTCGAAAACCTCAAAAAGCACAGCATCAGCGTAAAGAACCTGTTCATCAGCGACCGCGCCCACGTGATTATGCCATATCACATCCTCCTCGATGGACTGGAGGAGAAGTCGCGGGGCAAGGGTGCGATAGGGACTACCCTCAAAGGGATTGGCCCTGCCTTTGTGGACAAGATAGCACGCATGGGGATAC
>CAYGWR010000083.1:0-4731 GCA_964353645.1 uncultured Dehalococcoidia bacterium | reverse complement strand
CTGCTCCTCATGCGTATTATAGACGAGACTAACCAGAGAAACTTCGAGCACCTGCGGCAGATTGAGGAGCGAGGGGACGAGCTCAACAGAGACTTGATGAATCCCGAGACGCCGCGAGACAAATTGGGGCCAGAGATTTATGAGATGAAGCATGCCCTCATCACCTACTTGAATGCCCTCTGGCAAACTGTGGACGTGCTCCATGCCCTGCGATACGGGGATGCCGAACTTATGACCGACGACGAGAAGATACTCTACAGGCTGAGCCTGCTGGCTGAGGATGTCAACAGGCAGATCGGGCTGGCTGAGCACCTGTCAGAGGTCCTGGCTTCAGGGCTCGAGGTTCTACAGAGCATCTACAACAACCAACTTCAGGCCCTCAATAATAGGATGGCAATGGTCATGACCTATTTGACCATCATAGGCACAGCGGTTCTCGTCCCCAACACCCTGGCCACAATCTTGGGCAACTCTGCTTTCGCAATGGAGCCCAATGATGTGGGTTGGTATTGGGCTTTGCTCGTGGGCTCAACTGTCGTGGCTACTGCGTTGGCCTACTGGTGGGTGAAGAGGCGAGGCTGGCTTCCGAAAAAGGCAGTGTGACCGGGAGATAAGTTCCCCAGAGAAGAGCTAAAGATTGCGTCATGCCCACGAGGAGGTAGGGGTTTTGGGTCAAACTCATCGCGATGACATAAGAAATATAGCCATAGTAGCCCATGTTGACCACGGCAAGACCAGCCTGGTGGATGCCATGCTCAAGCAGAGCAAGGTATTCCGCGATAACCAGCAGGTGGGCCAGTTCATCATGGACCAGAACGTGCTGGAGCGGGAGAAGGGCATCACCATCCTGGCCAAGAATACGGCCGTGATTTACCGCGGAACTAAAATCAACATCATTGATACGCCGGGTCATGCCGATTTCAGCGGGGAGGTGGAGCGGGTGGTAAATATGGCCGATGGCTGCCTGCTCCTGGTGGACTCCGTGGAGGGGCCTATGCCCCAGACCAAGTTCGTGCTGCGCCAGGCCCTGATGAAAGGCTTAAAACCCATCGTGGTTATCAACAAGATAGACAGGAGTAGTTCGCGCATAGACGAGGTGGTCAGAGCAACCCAGGACCTCTTCCTGGAACTGGTAACCAACGCCGACCAGCTCGATTTCCCGGTACTCTATGCCAGCGCCAAGGACGGCACAGCCGTGACCGAGCCAGGCGCTGAGGGTAAGGATCTGGTTCCCCTCTTCGAATGCATCCTGCAACAGGTGCCGCCGCCGACAATCGAGGAAGGAACTTTTCAGATGCTGGTGTGCAGCCTGGACTACGACAGCTACAAAGGCAAGATTGCCATCGGCAGGATTTCCCGGGGCAAGGTAGCACCGCATGACATCGTGGTCACCATAGATAAAGACGGCAACATAACCCAACACGAGGTCGCCCAGGTATTTACCTATCTGGGGCTCAACCGTCTGGAGACGGAAGAAGCGCAAGCCGGCGACATCGTAGCTATCACCGGACTAAAAAAGGTCAGCATCGGGGAAACCATCGCCAGTCCCGAGCGACCCGAAGCCCTGCCGGGCATAGATATAAGCGAGCCGACGGTGAAGATGACACTGGGGGTGAACACCTCGCCGTTCGCCGGGCGAGAAGGGCGCTTTTGCACCTCACGCCAGTTGAGGGAAAGGCTCTACCATGAGCTGGAGACCAATATCGCCCTCCAGGTAAACGATACAGACAGCGCCGATGTCTTCCTGGTGGCAGGCAGAGGTGAGCTGCACCTGGCTATCCTCATCGAGACCATGCGCCGCGAGAGCTACGAATTCCAGGTCTCCAAGCCAGAGGCTATTACAAAGGTAGTGGATGGTAAACTCCTGGAGCCTGTGGAGGCGCTCACCCTCGATACCCGCGAGGAATACATAGGGGTATTATCGGAGATCCTGAGCAAGCGGCAAGCCCAGCTCACCAATATGCACAACGATGGACAGGGCAATGTGCGCATGGAGTTCCGCATCCCTACACGCGGGCTCATCGGCTTCACCAATGCCTTTCTCACCGCCACCAGAGGTGAGAGCGTCATGAACACCCTGTTCCTGGGCTATGAACCCTGGTGCGGGGACATAGCCTCGGACCGCAACGGGGCGCTGGTATCAGCCGCAAATGGCATAGCGGTTACCTACGGCCTGAACCACGCTCAGGGGCGAGGCATCACCCTCATCGAACCAGGGACGCATGTCTACGAAGGTATGATAGTGGGACTGAACTCCCGCGTCCAGGACATGGCAGTCAATGTATGTAAGGAAAAGAAACAGACCAACGTCCGTTCCTCTACTTCCGACATCGCCATAAAGCTGACCCCAGCCGTGAAGCTGAGCCTGGAGCAAGCCCTGGACTTTATCAAAGAGGACGAGTTGGTTGAAGTAACCCCCAAGAGCATCAGGCTTAGGAAGAAGCTGCTCACTCAGGCCGGGCGACAGAAAGCGCGCCACCTGGCACAAGTAGCAGAGGAAGATTAGGATAGCCTGGAGCATCTGCTCCAACTAACCCCCAAATGTGATAACTTTTTAACCTTTTCCCTCTCCATTTTATGACTTCTTCATCCCAGCAGCTTATCATGTAGACTACCCCTTTGAATATGTGGTTTATAATATACACCCACTACTGAAGGAGGTGGCGAATGGCAGGCAGGCGACCAGGCATCGCGGATAAGGACGAGAAGCTACATGTGGCGCTGGGAGCCGACCACGGCGGCTTTGTGCTCAAAAACGAGTTCCTGGCACGCTTGCGAGGGCAATACGATATATCAGACCTGGGCGCTCATAAGTACGACCCGGATGATGATTATCCCGATTTCGCGGAAGCTGTCGCCCAGGCTGTAGCTTCGGGGAAGGTGCAGCGCGGCATTCTGGTGTGCGGCAGCGGCGTAGGAGCCTGCATCGCCGCCAACAAGGTGTCAGGCGTGCGGGCCTGCCTTTGTCATGATACCTACTCGGCACACCAGGGTGTAGAGCACGACGACATGAACGTGCTGTGCCTGGGCGCACGCGTCATCGGGATAGAGCTTGCTACAGAGCTGGTGGAAGCTTTCCTCAAGGCACGCTTTTCCAAAGAGAAACGGCACCGCCGCCGTCTGAAGAAGGTGCTGGCCATTGAGAAGCGGGCTCTTAGATCGAGGGCGAATACACAGGTTCGCCCCTACAGACTCCGCAAATACGGTTTATCCCGTTCGCCCTGAGCCTGTCGAAGGGCCGTTCATGGTTTCCTTCTCGTGAAGGACTCACCACGAACGGCATCGGGATATCAAAGCTACATGATTGCTTGCATAATCGGGTAACATGAAGTTAAATAGAATAGAATGAGGTCTCCAGTATGAACCAACCGACCAGGACAGGTGTAGCCAACCTCCCCCTCCACTACGGTAAAGCGCCGCGCTGGCTCTTCGAGCGCATGACCAAGCTCTCCCGTGAGATATCCATAGCCGTTGTGGAGGAATTCGGGCCCGAGGAGATGCTGCGCCGTTTGTCCGACCCCTTCTGGTTCCAGACTCTGGGCTGCGTGCTGGGCTGGGACTGGCATTCCAGCGGCGTCACCACTACAGTCTGCGGTGCGCTCAAAGAAGGAACGAAGGGCTTGGAAAAAGACCTGGGCTTTTACATCGCTGGAGGCAAGGGCAAAACATCAAGACAGACTCCTGCGCAGATTACCCAACACTGCGAACTCATTTCAAAAGACCCTGAGCCGCTGGTCTACGCCAGCAGGATGACGGCGAAGGTGGACTCCTGCGCACTGCAAGACGGCTACCAGCTCTATCACCATACCTTCCTGTTCACTGCCAAGGGCAACTGGGCGGTGATCCAGCAGGGCATGAACGAGAAGAACCGCTATGCCCGGAGGTATCACTGGCTCAGCGAGGGAGTGAAGGACTACGTCCGCGAACCCCACGCCGCTATCTGCTCGCAGGGGTTCGGCACCGCGCTGAACTTAGTGGCCGCCGAAAGCGAGGGGGCACGCACCGTGGTGACCCAGGTCGCCGCCGAGGAGAAGCCCGAAAAGCTGGTTGACGAGCTGAAGAAGCTGAAATCGCTGACGCTCCCTGCCCATCACTACCTCAGCGTGGCAGACCTGCACCCCGAGCGCCTGGAGAAGATATTCCTGCATACCTATGAACGCAAGCCTGAGAGCTTTGAGAATTTGCTGGGACTGGAAGGGGTAGGACCTGCGACAATCCGTTCCCTCAGCCTGATCTCAGAGCTGGTCTACGGTGTTCCCCCCAGCTTCCGCGACCCCGCCCGTTACAGCTTCGCCCACGGCGGCAAGGACGGCATCCCCTATCCCGTAGACCGCAAGACCTATGACAAGAGCATCGAAGTACTGGCCCGCGCGGTGCGCCAAGCCAAGTTGGGCTATAGAGAGGAGATGGAGGCTCTAAAGCGCCTCCACAGCGTTTTTCCTTAATGAAGAAAGTACTTTTCATAGACTACGACGGCACGCTTCACGATTCCGACGCTAAGTATGCAGTCAAGCTCGACGGCATACTGGGGTTAGACGGCATGCAGATTTGGAAGGCATATCTCCAGGTGCACCGGGGCATAGTCCACGTGCGATACCCTGAGAAGCACGATGACTTTTTCTTCCATCAGAGGCTTCTCTTCGACTACCTCAAGAAGCCCTACGATGACAAGATAGCTCGCACGCTGGCGGGCAGGTTCAGGCAGGCACAGCAGGAGACCTGGAAAAATCC
>CAYGWR010000082.1:0-4780 GCA_964353645.1 uncultured Dehalococcoidia bacterium | reverse complement strand
CCGCAACCACTATAAGTACAGGGTTTATTGCAGGCAAGGTTCCTCCCTTAAACAGTTGTTGTCCATAGCGTTCCCCACCTTTTCTCTGGTATTTTAGCCCTTCTAATCAATTGAGCAGATTCTACTATTATTTTAGTCACTTTCCAATGAGCGCGTTTAGAAACGCTTTTCAACCCCCTAAATCCCCCAGTCTTGGGGGACTTTTAAAGTTGGGGGATACCCCCAGACCCCCACCAAAGGGGCTTTGCCCCTCTGGACTCCTCAGTTGCTAAACTATCTCTTCCAATCATGGTTGCACTGGGCTCACAATTCCCTTAATATGCTTGGTAAGATGCCTAAAGCTAAGGTCAACGGAATCAACATCAATTACAAAGTCCAGGGGAGAGGCGAGCCCTTAGTACTGATAATGGGGCTGGGTGGGGAGTGCGGCGACTGGCTTCTCCAAGTACACGCCTTCAAAAAGTATTACCGTGTAATCACTTTCGATAACAGAGGCGTGGGGAAAAGCGATAAGCCCAGCGAATCCTATACGGTTAAGACGATGGCGGATGATACTGTGGGCTTAATGGAACATCTGGGGATTAGTAAAGCTCATATCTTAGGGGTGTCTATGGGGGGCATGATTGCACAGGAGGTCGCTATCAATCACCCGGAGAGGGTGAGGAAGCTTATCCTGGTGAGCACTACTGCCGGCAGGGACGAAAAGGGCGGGCATTCTCCAGGGTTACTGAAAGCGATGGGACTCAAGGAAGGCTTCTCCGACGAAGATATTAAAGGCGTAGATATCGGTAAGGTTATGACCTCTTTGAACGCTCATGCTTTCAGCAGCGGGGCAATTAAAACGGTAGCTGTGCCCTTTTGCTGGGTGCGCACGAAACTATTCGGTATCAAAGGCCTGAAGGGGCAATTTGAGGCTGTCATGACTCATAGCACGCTGGGCAGGCTGCATACGATTAAAGCAGCGACCCTGGTGATAGCTGGAACTGAAGATAGAATTGTACCATCTCGCTCCTCAGACGTGCTGGCAAGCAGGATACCTGATGCCAGGTTGGTCAAGGTCGAAGGCGGCTCGCATACTCTTGTTGCGGAAAAGAGGGGCAGGTTTAACAGGGAGGTGTTGGATTTCTTGAGAGGCGGTTAAGAGGAGTGACACCTCAGAATGATAAGCTCATTTATACTCTGGGCACGAGCACCCGGTCGCCGAAGGAGTTTATCAGGTTATTGAAAGGGCATGGTATCGAGGCGGTGGTGGATGTAAGTGAGGGTTATCTTATCTTGGCGGGGTGATCCCCGGATTCGCTTTGTTCTCTAGAGAGGAGCCATCAGCGGTCGGAAGTGAGACAATGAATGTGGTGCCTACTCCTATCTCGCTCTTGACCCTGATCTCTCCCCCGAGTTGCTTGATGATGTCATGGGTTACCGACAGGTCGAACCTTGTGCCCTGTCCTTCAGCTTCTGTTGATGGCAAAGGCTCGAAGATTCTATCCAGGCTCTCAGGAAGGATGCCGCTGCCATTGTCAGTAAAGAGCACCTCAACTCTGGGATCGTTTCCATCATGTTGTCTTGTTTCTATATTGAGCTTGCCGCCCGTGGGCATTGCTTTTTGAGCGTTCAGAATCATGTTGAGAAAAACTTGCTGGAGTTGACGGGCGTCACCCCTGACCGGGGGGAGATCGGGCTGAAGTTGTGTGAGCAGCTCCACCTTGTTTATCTCGAGGTGATGTCTGGCGATTCCTAAAGTATCGCCCACGACCTGATTTGCATCCACTGCCCCGTTGCTTGTTTTAGAATATCTCACAAAGGAAATCAGTTTCCTTAGGATGTCCTTGCTTCGCTGCAACTCCCTTTCAATATTCTTGAAATACTCGGAGGTAGTTCTCAGGATATTGGGCATTTCTTCGGGAGAATGGAATTTGTCCAACTCCTTAGCCCCGAGTTGGGCATAGCCAGAGACTGCCGTAAGAGGGTCGTTTAATTCGTGGGCAACGGAGGCAGCGATATATCCCATCGCCGACAATCTCTCCGATTGAACCTTACCTGCCATCAATTTCTCCAGTTCCTTCGTCTTTGCTTCGATCTGCTCTGCAAGATGGGCATTCCATTTGGCTATTTCGGCAGAGGAAGTCTCAAGGCGCGCCGCCATCGAGTTGAAGGAACCTGCCAATTGACCCAGATCGTTCGGTCGCATCGGAGGCAAGCGGTAGCTAAGATTGCCAGTTGCTATCTCAGCAGTGCCTCTGGCGAGGGTTCTGATCTTAGCTGATAGGATGCGGCCCAGCACTAATCCCACAACCACGAAT
Organism: uncultured Dehalococcoidia bacterium; assembly: GCA_964353645.1. GTDB lineage: Bacteria > Chloroflexota > Dehalococcoidia > SZUA-161 > SZUA-161 > JACWAE01. The sequence goes on along the minus strand of CAYGWR010000082.1, from coordinate 2,480 downwards.
AGCAATATCAGTATTCCAATAACTATCCAAAATATCGTCGCCGCCTCATTGGCTGTAGCGAAAGCCTCGGAAGCGGGCATGATACCGACGAAGCTCCATTTGTTGCCGGACCACGGCACTAGCATGGTGATCCCGGCTACCACAGCGCACATTTTTGTGCCATCCTCGTTATACTGAATCATCTGATGTTCAGAAGGCATGGGGGAGCCTTCTCCGGCGAAGACTATCTTCTGAAAAAGCTTTGCTTGGTCTGGCCCGGCAATGATGTTGCCGGATCCGTCGATGAGGCAAACATAACCTGTTGCGCCAACCTTTACACGCTTTATTATCTGCCAGATATTCTGCATGCTCATCTGGGCAATTAGGACTGAGCTAACTTTAGAATTGCTATCCAGAACCGGAGAAGCGATCTGGATGGCCAATGTATAGGGACCGGTCAAAATCGTTGTATCCGACATGGAGGGAGTGCCCAGGATTGCTCTTTGGAACAAACTATTGTTCCCCCACTCGCTGCTGTACTTGTAGTCGGTAGAGGTGATTACTTTGCCGTTTGTGTCAACTAAGGCAACATTTTCGAAGATGCCGTAGAACATCTGTATCCTTTTCATCTCCGCAAGCTTTTCAGCAGGCGTGGTATCAGGAGACCTGATCATAGGGTCTTGAGACAGCATAGATGCATCACCTAAGCTGCGGGCCAGAAGGCCTCCTATTTGCTCGGCGGCTTGGGTTGCTACGCCATCCAGTCGTATCTCGGCGTTTTTGGCAGCCGAGCTAGCCATGTAATCAGTGCTAACAGCGATGGCGGCGGAACCGGCAATAAGGGTAACCAGCACTATGGGCAGGATGACAGAGCCTGCTACACTTCGCGGAGACAGGCCTGTAACAATAAGCCTCAAAATAGTTTTACGATTTTGCTGAGACTTCACTATGCCAGTCTCCCCCCAAAGGAACCTATTTGCACCTTAGCTCTGCGCAGACATAAACCAGCAATCGGACAGCCAAACCGATAATGTCCCTGTTACTATCGTACTCATAGCAGTACCCCTTTAACAATGACGAATAGGTACTGGTATGTCTCAAACTTCTCACCTATTCCTAAACGATTTCACATTGCGACGGACATGTTGCTCCCAAAGTACTGGAAGCGTAGAATATGTGTCAGGGAAGGGAGTGTCCAGAGGGCACAGTCTTTCAGTTTTTACAGGATGTGCAAAGAGCTGTGATTAATAGTCTGGCAATGACTTCAAGGAGGTGAGCTAATATGGCGAAACGAGGAGCAACTTCCGGTCAAGAGCCTCAGATAATTGAGATGCCATCGCAGAATATGGCTGTTGTCTATTCAAAGGGTGATCCCAATGAGGTAGGGCCTCAGGTTATGCCTGCGCTCTATGGCTCGGTGTACAAGCTCAAATTTGGTCTCAAGAAAAAGGGTGTTGATTTCAAAGTAGGGGTGCTTCGCGCACGCTGGCCCGATGCACACATTGTGTCTAAAGATAAGTGGACTGGCATCTGGGGTTTGCCCATCCCGGATGATGTAACCTCGTTGCCACAGAAGGTTTCCGGTATCGAAGTCAAGAGAGAGGTCTGGCAGTATGGAACAGTGGCACAAATCCTTCACATGGGGCCCTTCAGCACGGAAATGCCTGCTGTCCAGCGACTACACGATTTTGTTGCCGAGAATGGGTATGAGATAGCAGGAGCGCATGAGGAAGAGTACCTCACAACGCCTAAAGCAAAGGTTCAGAAGACCTTGATTCGTTACCCGATTAGAAAGAGATAAATAATCCCTTTTGGGCGGCTTATGGCTTTGACTAAAGCCGCCCAAAAGGTTTGTGGCCTAACTGCTCAGTCTTACTGTTTGCTTTTAATTATCTGAGAAAGCCCGTAAAGGACGAGGCCACCAAAGATGGCGAAGAAGAAGCCTTCCAGGAACAAGGCAAACCTGTAACTTCCCGGGGCTCCCTCCATGCCTACGGAAGCCAGTATGCCCCAGAGCAGGCCGACGATGGCTGCAGCTATTGCCCCGTAGGTGAACAGCTTTTCCGATGTGAACGACAGGTTAACTTTAACCTGTTTCTCCTCTTTTTTCTCTGCCATTGTAAGTCCTCCTTCCTTTCCTAGCCTTAGACTTTAATTGAGAGAAGGCAAAAAGTCAAGCCTCATTCGGGGACACGTCTCAGCGCTCTGGATAACCCGTCCGGGGGGGCCTGTTAGGAGTACCCCAGCTTGACCAGTAAAGGAGGTATTGTCAGCACTTCCTTTTAGTTAGCTTTCCGAATGGCTTGCTCGCTAAAGATGACCTTAAGTAGTTGTCTTGCATCAGATTTTATGGTATTATTATCGTAAGCATAAGGTGTGAAGGAGTATTAAATTAATAGGAGGAGATATCGGATGTACGACTTCGAGTTTGAAGAAATAGCCATGAGCACATGGGCAATGCTTCGCCAGACCTGGATTGCGGTGAACAAGGCAGCGGAAGT
>CAYGWR010000081.1:0-4914 GCA_964353645.1 uncultured Dehalococcoidia bacterium | reverse complement strand
ACCAAATAGCGCACTTAGAGTATTATGCGCAAAGATTTAAGACGCTACATATAGTATATCAGCGATTGTTTCATGGAGAATCCCGCACTCTCGCCGAAATCCGCGATACACTGCTGCCCAAGTTGCTGTCGGGAGAGATTCGGGTGAAGGATGCGGAGAGGTTCGCGGAGCGCGCAGCATGACTACAACCTATAATATCTACTGTGACGAAAGCTGCCACCTGGAGAATGACCAGCAGAAAGTAATGGTTCTGGGTGCAATCTGGTGTCAGGCGGAGAAAACGCGCGAGGTATCGGTCAGCCTCCGTGAGATTAAGAAGCGCCACGCGCTCTCACCAACTTTTGAAGTCAAATGGATTAAGGTCTCGCATGGCAAGCAGGCTTTCTACCTGGAACTGCTCGACTATTTCTTCGATAACGAAGACCTGCATTTCCGTGCTCTTGTCGTGCCTGATAAATCCAAACTTCAACACGAACTATATGGGCAGGACCATGACACCTGGTACTACAAAATGTACTTCGATATGTTAAAGGTTATTCTCAATCCTAATGACCGCTATAGAATCTATCTGGACATTAAAGACACCCGCAGCGCTGCTAAAATAAGCAAGCTTCGCGATGTGCTGTGCAACAACATGTATGATTTCCAGCGACAAATAATCGAACGGGTGCAGACAGTACGTTCTCACGAAGTAGAACCTCTACAGCTTGCCGACTTGCTCATTGGGATAGTTTCCTACGTGAACCGCGGATTAGAAGGCAATGCAGCCAAGCTCGCGCTGGTCGAGCGGATGCGGAGCCGGTCTGGTTACGAACTCACCAAAACCACCCTGCTGCAGGAGAGCAAAGTCAATCTTTTCGTGTGGCATGCTTCGGAGAGTCAGGAATGAGCAAACCTCCCCCCTGGCTGCCAGAGGCACTGCGATATGAAGATTTCAAAGGCGATTGGGATAAGTTCCTGGAAGCAGTTTACTCGATATTTGAGCGCGATTTCAAGAAGACCAGGCCTAAGTACGATGGGCGACCAATAACCTACGACTCCAAAATAGAGAGCGGGAAAGAGGCAGCATTTTGGCATATCACCTCAAGCATTGACCGCAATACAGGAGACAGAGTCCCAGATTTGAGGCGGTGTGAACGTGTACCATGGCCTAAGCCGATGCTCGAACACCCAATGGATACTGCCATAACTGTATGGAAAAGCGAAAGAAAGAAGCCACATAGCCCACGGCAGATGAGGGTTCTTATCTGGTTGGAAAATTTGGATTACATAGTGGTGCTAACAGAGAGACCTAAGGAGATGGTACTCGTTACGGCTTATTGCACGGACATTGGGGTTCAAAGAGAAAAGCTCAGGAAGGAGAGGGCAGAATACTACAGAAAGCAAAAGCCGCCCGGGAGGGCGACTTAAGTACTCCTTCTACACATGGTAGATGAGCTGGTAGTATATTACCATATTTTGCAAGGGTTTGCAAGGGATTTTTGGGTGATTTCTTGTAAGAATCTTTAAGTCGAGTACTCTTATGGCAAAGGCATTTACGGAATCTGTTGTAGAAGAAGCCGCCATAGATTGGCTCAAGGGGCTGGGCTACCAGTACTTGCCCGGACCTGATATTGCCTGCGATGGGGACCATCCTGAGCGGGGAAGCTATGCGGATGTGGTGCTGGTGGAACGACTGAGCTCAGCGATAGCTTCTTTGAATCCAGGCATCCCCGCGGAGGCGCTTGAAGACACCTTCAGGAAAGTCACCCGACCAGACAGCCCTAACCTGGTAGTGAACAACCGCCAGTTCCACAAGATGCTGGTCGATGGCGTGGATGTGGAATACCGCAACAAAGAAGGGCGGATTGTGGGCGATAAGGTCTGGCTGGTGGATTTCGCCAACCCGGAGCGCAACGATTGGCTGGTGGTTAATCAGTTCACCGTAGTCGAGGGACAGCACAACCGCCGCCCCGACCTGGTGGTCTTTGTCAACGGCCTGCCCCTTGCCGTGATAGAGCTTAAGAACCCCGCTGACGAGAACGCCACCATAAAAGCAGCCTTCAATCAGCTTCAGACCTACAAGATGGAGATACCATCACTTCTTGTCTATAACGAGTTGCTCGTTATCAGCGACGGCACCGAGGCACGAGCAGGGACTATAACGGCTGGCCAGGAGTGGTTCCTGCCCTGGCGCACCAGTGATGGGGTGAATGTCGCCCCAAAGGGCGTGCCGGAGCTCGAAGTGCTACTCAGGGGGATGTTCGATAAAAGCCGCTTCCTCGATTTGGTGCGCCATTTCATCCTTTTCGAGGTCGATGGCCCGAAGATAAGCAAGAAGGTGGCAGCATATCACCAGTACCACGCGGTTAATGCGGCAGTGACTGCCACGGTAAGGGCTACCTCGCCCAAAGGGGATAAGCGCGTGGGCGTGGTATGGCACACCCAGGGCGCAGGCAAAAGCCTCACCATGGTTTTCTACGCTGGGAAAATAGTCCTGCATCCCGCTATGCAGAACCCTAGTTTGGTTTTACTGACCGACAGGAACGACCTCGACCAGCAGCTTTTCGACAACTTCGCGCTGGCCAAAGACCTGCTCAGGCAGGCCCCCAGGCAAGCTGAAAACAGAGAGCACCTGAGGGAGCTATTGAAGGTAGCCGCTGGCGGCGTCATATTCACCACCATCCAGAAATTCTTTCCTCCCGCGGGGGCAATTCATGAATTGCCCCTACAATTGTCGCAGCGTCGCAATATTGTTGTCATTGCCGACGAGGCGCATCGCAGCCAGTACGATTTCATTGATGGCTTTGCCCGCCACATGCGAGACGCCCTGCCCCACGCCTCATTCATTGGTTTCACCGGCACACCCATCGAGAAAGCGGATAGAAGCACACCTGCTGTGTTCGGGAATTACATCAGCACCTATGACATTCAACGAGCAGTAGAGGATGGCGCTACCGTCAGGATCTATTACGAGGCAAGGCTGGCGAAGCTGGAACTGAAAGAGGAGGAAAAACCTCATATAGACCCTGACTTCGAAGAGGTTACAGAAGGCGAGGAGCCGAACGTTAGAGAGAAGCTCAAGAGCAAGTGGGCGCGCCTCGAGGCCATGGTGGGCACGGAGAAGCGGACAGTGCTTATCGCGAAAGACATTGTAGACCATTTCGAGCAGCGCCTGGAGGTGATGGACGGCAAGGGGATGATTGTGTGCATGAGCCGCCGCATCTGCGTAGATTTGTACGATGCCATAATCAAGCTGCGTCCCACGTGGCATCACGAAGACGATGACAAAGGTGTGCTCAAAGTGGTCATGACCGGCTCGGCAAGCGACCCTTTGAACTTCCAGCCTCATATCCGCAACAAAGAGCGACGGGAGTCGATAAAGAAACGGATGAAAGAACCTGCTAACCCGTTGAAACTCACCATAGTCCGCGATATGTGGCTCACCGGCTTCGATGCTCCCTGCCTGCATACCATGTATATTGATAAACCCATGCGGGGGCATGGCTTGATGCAGGCCATAGCTCGCGTCAACCGCGTCTTCCGAGATAAACCAGGTGGGCTCATAGTTGACTACTTGGGCATTGCGGATGAGCTGAAGAAGGCTCTGGCTGATTATACGGAAGGCTCACGCGAGGATACGGGCATCCCGCAGGAAGAGGCAGTGGCGATAATGCTGGAGAAATACGAGGTTGTTTGCGCTATGTTCTCTGGCTTCAATTACTCCAAGTTCCTCACAGGCACACCTGCTGAGCGCGTAGCGGTTATCCCTGCCGCTATGGAGCATATCTTGAGCAAGAAGGATGGGAAGGCACTGCTCCTTCAGACCGTAACCGAGTTATCAAAAGCCTTCGCATTAGCTGTTCCCCATGAGGATGCACTGAAGATTAAAGACAATGTGGGCTTTTTCCAGGCTGTGCGGTCAGCTATAGCTAAGAACACGCAGGTGCCGGGTAAAACCGAGGAGGACTTGGATACGGCTGTTCGCCAGATTGTGTCCAAGGCTGTCTCTTCCGACCAGGTGGTTGATATATTCAGCGCGGCGGGGCTCAAGAAGCCTGATATCTCAATCCTATCAGACGAGTTCCTCGCTGAAATACAGGCCATGCCGCATCGCAACTTGGCCCTTGAGGTATTACAGAAACTGCTGAATGACGAGATCAAAGCACGCTCCAAGAGGAATCTCGTTTTATCAAAGTCTTTTGCTGAGATGCTGGAGAGAACCATCCGACGTTATCAAAACCGTACCATTGAGGCTGCCCAGGTGATTATTGAGCTTGTGGAGCTAGCCCGAGAGATGCGCGAGGCTAAATCTCGTGGCGAGAAGCTCGGATTGACAGAAGAGGAAGAGGCATTTTACGACGCCCTTGGGGTAAATGATAGCGCTGTAAAGGTGTTGGGCGATGAAACCTTAACGACCATAGCTCGCGAATTGGTGGAGGCGATTCGTCGCAATGTAACCATCGATTGGGCAGTCAGGGAGAGCGTCCGCGCCAAGATAAGGAGCATAGTCAGACGCATCCTGCGTAAATACGGCTACCCGCCGGACAAGCAGGAAAAAGCCACGCAGACTGTTTTGGAACAGGCTGAGCTATTGTGCAAAGATTGGGGTGGCTAACAGTCGCCCTCTTTCTGCGTTTTGCATTTCCCTATCCCTTCCTCTCCGCATTCTCAGCGCCCTTTGCGGTGAACCGCTCACTGCGACATTTTCCTCTTGACAGTATCAGTACTAATGTTCTATTATGACCCCATAATATCGGGACTGCATGTACACAGCTCCCGACCAAATTCAAGAGTAGCAAACAGCATCTCCTGAGCCGCACCATTGTGGGCTGATAGCTTGAAGCTGATTGCTGATTGTTCAGAAGGGCCTGGGCGGTTCGCGAACCGCCCGTACATTAATCCACTGAAGCGGGGTGCTCTTGTATTAAAGGG
>CAYGWR010000080.1:0-4944 GCA_964353645.1 uncultured Dehalococcoidia bacterium | reverse complement strand
GCTTGATGGGGCAAGAAGAAATCTATATCCTCGATCTTGAGATTATTCGCCTGTAATGCTTCTTGAATTACCTCCGGGATCTTTGTCACAGCCACCCTGAAGACTTCCCTGCCCACCATCTTGACGTGATGTCGCCCTTCATCCAGCATCTTGTGGGTAATGTAGGGCTTTTTGCTTATATCCCAGATCTCCAGCCTCAGGATGTCTGCATACTTTCCATCTGCGTGAAGATGCGTGGAAAGGATTCCCCGTGATGGGTCCTCTGAGGGCCCCACTATCACTGCGCCTGCGCCGTCACCGAATAACACCGCCACATCGCGCCCTTCTTTTGTGTAATTCAAAGCGCTGGAATGCACCTCCGCACCGACAACGAGTATTCTCTTATACATACCGATTCTGATAAAGGCATCGGCAACAGCGAGGCTGTAAAGAAAACCGGTGCACTGGTTTCTGATGTCCATACAGCCGATATCAGTAATACCCAACTTTCTCTGCAGATAGACTCCAGTGCCTGGAAAATGGTGGTCGGGGCTCAGGGTAGCAAAGATGATGAAATCTATATCCTCAGCTTTCATCCCGGCATTCTTCAGGGCCTCCCGGGAAGCTTCGAGCGCTAGGTCCGAGCAGTAAACCCCTTCATCAGCATAACGTCTTTCCACGATCCCGGTGCGCTGCTGAATCCACTCATCACTGGTCTCAAACACCTTGGCCAGGTCAAAATTGGTCACGCGTCGTTCAGGGAGGTACCGGCCTACTCCGAGTATTTTTGCTCTTATCATGAAAAAAAGCCCTCCATATGTACTTACAGCGAAATTGTAACGTCAGAGTCAAGATTTTGCAATATCCGTGATGTGAAAGCGTTTAGAAACACTTTTCAATCCCTGTATCCCCCAGTCTTGGGGGCAAGGGCGCATAGCCATGCGCCCCTACATTTTGGGAACACCCCAAACCCCTGGTCCTTCCTTCGGGAAGGACCCCTCTGCACTCCCCAGTTGTTAAACGACCTCCATTCGGCTGTTGAGTTAATACCGAATCACTGATAAACTTACTAAACAGTCGATAACACGTGCACAATTTATTATCGGCATAGATCTTCAGGCTCAATATTTGATCTTTTATAGCTTATGACAAATCAACGGAACACAGCATTCGGGTTGACACATAGATTAGCCCGATTTCTTCTTCAAAACAAGCCATTTATTGTGGTCTGGCTGGCTCTCTTCGTGAGTATGGCGGGAATTGCCATGGTGAGCCCGCTTCTTTCAGTATTTGCTGAAGAATTTGGAGCCAGCGGAATTTGGCTTGGGCTTGCCTTCAGCGGTTTCGCCCTATCCCAAATCCCACTCATGCCTATTGTTGGTAGACTATCTGATAGGTTCGGTAAACGGACCTTCCTCTGGCTTGGGCTTCTGATCTACGCTATAGCAGCTGTAGGCTATTTTTGGGCCCCCGGCTATAAGGAGTTGGTGTTCTTTCGTATCATCAGCGGAGCAGGAACAGCGATGGTTATACCTACTGCTTACGCGTATGTTGGCGAGTTAGCACCTCGCGGTCATGAAGGTAGATACATGGGGTTGTTCAATATAGCTATGATAGCAGGATTTGGAATCGGGCCAATGCTGGGGGGTATTATTCACGATAGTTTAGGCATGGACGCTACTTTCGTGAGTATGGGTGTACTAAGTATTATCGGCTTCTTCATTGCTCTCTTCTTCTTGCCTGGCAGAAATCCTGCTCCCGTTGAAAAAAAACACAGCGAACTGTCCACCCCGTTTACGTCGATGATCAAAGATAACACTATACGAGCAATTATTGCCGTTCAATTCGTTCTTGGCCTGAGTGCCGGCACTGTATTAACTTTTTTAGGCATCTTCATGACCTCGAGGCTGGAAACGAGTCTTGCTCTGGTAGGCGTCGCGATATCAATACGATACCTGCAGAACGGAATACTCGCTTATCCCTTCGGCTGGCTGGCGGATCGGTTGAACAGGGTCGTTTTAGTGAGCATGGGGCTCTTAGTCATGGCTGCCGGCACTCTCTCCATATCTTGGATCGGTAATTTTGCTCTACTTGTGGGCGTTTTTGTGATAATAGGAACATTTGAAAGCATGGCAACACCTTCCATTAATGCAATTACAGTCGATAAAGGTCGTGTTCTTGGTATGGGTTCGGTGATGGGAATCATTAACACAGCTTCGTCCGTAGGCTTGGTTATCGGCTCATTAGCTGGAGGCGCGATAGAGAACTCATTTGGCGTTGAATGGGTATTTCGCTATGCTGCTGCATTTGCCTTCGCAGGCATTATTCTTTTCAACGTGTTCATGCGAATAAGCGCAGTGAAGTCACGGCAGATGACGACACAATAGCAGTTATTTCTGGCGCATACTCATGCCCCAAAATCAAGTGTTTTTGGAATGTCATAGGCATTAACGCAGCTTCCCCTAGTACTAATCAGCTTGTATCCTTTTGATGTGGGTAGAGTTTTCCCTCGAAATCAATTGAGGTTTCACTATTAACACCTCTAGCATTCTATCATATAAGCTGAAAGTGCACGTTTGCGACGTACTTACACTGTGGCTCTCTCAATTTGGCTCCAAGTTGAACGAGTGTAACCGCGATGTAATCTTTTTTCTACTGACCCTGAGCGATATTCATGAGTTAAACCCTTCCCCAAGAAACTCATACCTGAAATCGCACACCGGCGCCCCCTTGGCTAGAGTCCCAGCACGCTTGAACCGACACTCGGCTTGGCTCAGCACCCTGGGGATAGTGACTTCATCGCCGTAGCAAGTCGAAGGGTAGCACAGATAAGGATTACCAAACGCTTTGGCTACTTCATGCCACACACAATATTTTATGTCGAAGGCAAGCACTGTGGGTGAGTCCTCTACTATCTCTACATCGTGTAACCCAGCACGCGCATTCGCGGCCATGGAAGCCTTGCTGTATTCCTTGAAAGCCTCAAAAAAATTACCGCACGCCTTGTAATCATCTACCGATGGCCACATCGGTGACATCAATTCCCATATTGTCTTGTCCACCAGCCTGCATTGTAATGCGGATGCCTTCTCCACACCTATCATATCCGCCAAGGACTTCATAAGCGCGATTCTCTTAATGACCGATTCTATGAATCTCTGGTCGCGGAGTCCACGCTCTTTGAGAATTGACAAATCTTGGGCCTTCATGCGCTCGGTCCCTTCCTTCATCCTAAACATGAGTTCTGTCGTACCAGTATGCCCTAACTCCCTTTCCAATTCCTGGCGCATAATCCTTCTAATATTCCCTGCACGCTCTATCATTGCGGGATCAGGTTCGCTATCCAGCAAGCACTTTCCATAATTCTTAAGATCTTCCACTCTCATATTCCAACGCCTTTGTTTCACTTAGTGATATCAAACGCAGTCACCACTGAAATTCTATCTTTATATGCAGTAGAGGTCAAATGGGTGACGAGCTCAGAACAAGTACAAACAATGTATCGCCATTCGCCTATTTGGGTTCTGTTGCGTTGACCCGGTGTTTCTGATATGATTTTCGCTACCCCAGGGGGTTCGCGTAGGAACTGCGCATCTACGAGCAGCAGATTTAGGGATGAGCGACATCATGGCCAAAGAATTTGACAGGAAATATGTGGATAAGGCAAAAAAGCAACTCATAAAGGAACTGGAGTCCCTCCACAAGCATGTCGCGGAACTTGAGAAGTCATCTGGCGGCAGAGAATGGATAGATGAGGCGCTACTGAAGCGCAAACTGGTAAGATCAGCAGCCATTGAAGAAATGCCCGACGGTGTCATGCTGGTGGACACAGGAGGCAAAGTGGTCTATGTCAATAAAGCCTTCGAAAAACTGCTCGGGTATACGTCAGACGAGCTGATAGGGAAATCCGCTCTTGAGTTGCCCACATTCAGGGGAGCCAAGGACAGAGAGAAGGCCAGAGAGGCACTGAAAAAAGTCCTGGAAAAAGGAACTGCTGAACACATAGATATCGGCGCTGTCAATAAATCCGGAGAGGAAATCGCCATAAGTTTCGCGGCTTCAGTGATAAGAGATGGCCAGGGGAATCCCAAAACCCTGGTCGCGGTCATGAGAGATATCACAAGGCGCAAGTGGGCAGAGGCAATACTGAAAGACAGGGAAGAGAACTTTCGAGCGCTTATCGATAACTCCATGGACATCAGCGTGATTACGAATAGCGACCTGACCGTGCGCTATGTAAGCCCCTCTGTAGAACGAACCCTCGGCTACAAACCTGAAGAGATAATCGGTAAGAATGCACTCGATTTCCTTTTCCCAGAGGATGCGCAGAGTATCACCCGCGACTACGCCAGTTTCACCCAAAACCCCGGGCAGCCTGTAGCTCTGGAGGTGCGCTTCCGGCATAAAGACGGCTCGTGGCGTGTAATTGATAGTATAACCAATAATCTGTCTAATGACCCTACGGTCATGGGCTTCGTAATTAACGCCCGCGATATCACCGAGCGCAAGCAGGCAGAAGAGGAACGGGTTGAACATGCGGCAGCACTGGCGAGGGCAGAGGAACTGCAACTATCCCGCCAGCGTATCGTAAACGCACAAGAGTCAGTGCGCAGGGACATCGCGCAGCAGCTCCATGGGTCAGTACAGAACAGGCTTATCATTCTGCTCCACCGGCTGACAGCGTTAGAGCGCACGGCCCCCCCGGGAGCGCTAGCTCAGGAACTGAGAGACCTGCGCCAAAAATTGGGAGATTTGCTGGATAACCATGTACGCCCCATCAGCCACCGCCTCTATCCCTCTATCCTGCGTCGGGGATTGGTCGCGGCTCTGCAGTCTTTAGGAGACCAATTTGAGGTATCACTAGATATTGAGATGGAATTAGATGAAGAACTCACGCGCCGTGAGAGGCTTGAGCCTCATCTGATTCTGGAACAGGTAAGGCTTGCAGCATATCGCATCGCCGAG
>CAYGWR010000079.1:3186-5019 GCA_964353645.1 uncultured Dehalococcoidia bacterium | reverse complement strand
ACTGACAGCCCGGCGTGAATGCGATGTATCGCCTCCCCGATTAAAGATGCCAGCGGGATGACAGTGATTTTCTCTATCCTCTTTGAGTCAGGCACAGGGACAGTGTCTGTAACTACCAGCTCCTTAAGATTGCTCGAGGCAATGCGCTGCACGGCAGGGCCTGATAGTATAGGATGTGTGCAGCAGGCATAGATCTCAGTAGCGCCATATTCCTTCAGGGCGGAGGCAGCGCTGGTAAGCGAGCCCCCGGTATCCACTTCGTCATCAACAAGCAGTGCACGTTTCCCTTCAACCTCACCGATGATAGTCAGTGTCTCTGATTTATCCGCGTTGCCTATTCTGCGTTTCTCGACAATAGCCAGGGGGACCTGGAGCCTGGCAGCAATGTCCCGGGCACGCTTAGTGATGCCGATATCGGCGGCCACTACTACAAAGCTATCTACCGCTTTCTCCGCGAAATAGTCGCTGAGGATATACATGGCAGTCAGTTCATCCACCGGGATATTGAAAAAGCCCTGTATCTGCCCGGCATGAAGGTCTACAGTCAACACCCTGCTGGCTCCGGCCACGGTAATCAGGTCTGCTACCAATCGAGCCGTTATAGGAACCCGAGGCTGGTCTTTTTTATCAGTACGGCTATAGCCAAAATAGGGCATCACCGCCGTAATTCTTCCTGCTGAGGCGCGCTTCATGGCATCGATCATTATTAAAAGTTCCATGAGATTCTTGTTAACAGGGGAGCATATAGGTTGCACGACAAAGACATCACGCTCTCTAACATTCTCCAGGACTTTAACAAAGATGTTCTCATTACTGAATTCGAACACCTCTGCTTTGCCCAAGGGTATGCTCAAGTAATCGCAAATCGCCTGGGCCAAACGCGGATGAGCGTTGCCACTAAAGATCTTCAACTCGTCAAACACCTTTGTCCCCCTTAAAAGTGATAACCCCGCTCGCTTTATTAAACAACTATAGCACAAACGAATTTGACGAGCAATCAAGTTTGTACTGTACCATATCAGTAATAGAGGATACCGCTAGGGGTATTGAGGAGATGGAATCAAATGTTAAATCTTACCGCTTTGCTTCGCGCACTACCTTATCGATGACAGGGGTAATATCCCTGGAGGTGTCGACGGCAAAGTAGTTGCGGCTAATCCGCTCTACCCTCGTCCTCATCCTCTGGTAAATACTCCAACCCGCGTCCGACTTATCTTCGTGATTGACTCCTTCCGCCCTGCCTTGAAGACGCTGCCGCACTAGCTCCCGGGGCGCTTCCACCTGCACCAGGATAAGCCTTGCTTGAAGACGCTGAGCTATACGGTACAGAGGTTCCCGGTGATGCTCGACGAGATTAGTGGCATCGAGGATGACCGGGATTCCGCCGCCGAGGAACTCTTCAATAAGACGATGGCAGGCACAAAAAAGGCGGTGGCTCTCCTCAGCGCTGTAAGTAGGGCTTGGGAAGAGCCGCTTGCGCAAAGCATCGCTCTCTACGATAACGCTGGGCAGCCGCTCCGCCAGCTTGCGGCTGAAGTAGGATTTCCCCGTACCCGGCAAGCCGCTGACTATAATAAGCGCCGGCTTGGCTACAGGTTCTGGAAGTTCGCCCAGCGCCTTCTTTAGCTCTCGTACATCGCTGGCAACTCTCTCTGCATCCATTGTCTCATGATAATTCAACAACGTCCGCCTAAACAATAGTACCTAAGTACCCACCAACCAAATAAAAAAGACATCACTCATACGATGTCCGCTAGTAGAATTCGCCTATATCTCGCTTCTATCGAAGAGAAGACGGTTTATCAACATACCACTTTTCCACGATGGCTTACG
>CAYGWR010000079.1:0-3086 GCA_964353645.1 uncultured Dehalococcoidia bacterium | reverse complement strand
GGCCACATCTGCCCCACTACCGCAACCACACCGGCCACGGCAACCCAACCAGGCTCAAAGCCGAAAACATCCCGTGCAATCAAAACAGCGATGACACCCTTGGCAAAATCGAAGACCACGCCTATGAAACCCTCGACACGCCCTACATGTCGCCACAGGGCGATGTGCATATCGTCATACTTTCTGAGGTCTACTCCATGAAGCCTGCCTAACAGATACAGCAAAGGGAACGAGCCCAAGATATAAAACCCTATAACAAGGGCAACTTTATCCCACATTTCCATCCTCCTCGCTATAAAAAGCGAGAGCTAGTGTTCCAGGCCCAGCCTGCACACCCATAGTAACACATACAACACCGTCTACTGACTTGCTGAGCTCTCTATAGACCTGAACAAAATCCCCCGGTGAAGGAGACGAAGTGGTAGGAACACTCTTAGTAGTTTCCAGAAGCTGGTAAACCTTTGTCGGAGTTATGTCAACACCATCCCGATAGACGCTGCCGTTTATTATAAGACTTATCGGCACAATCTCAATAGCATATTTCTCTGTCAGCTCTTTGGGTAGACAAGAGACGCTATCGCTGACCACAGCAACACGATTGATAACAGCCCCCCCTCCGCACTGAAGTTTGCGTTAGCTACTATGTCGAATCGGCAGTATAAAAGCTGAGCCCGATTGAACCAGGCCCAGTATGCGTGCCTATTACCGGCGTGAAATCGGTGACATAGAACTCAACACAATCGAACTGAGATAGAATATCAGCCTTAAGTCTTTCAGCCTCCTCAGGAGCATTAGCATGCATCAGATTCACGCATATTGGCTTACCCCCGCTTCGCTGCCTCATAATATAGAGCAACCGCTGCATCGCCCTTTTCCTGGTGCGGCATCTTTCCAGCAAACGGACATCACCTGTGGCATCCAAAATAGGCTTGATTTTAAACAGTGAGCCAGCCCACGCTGCTGCTTTAGGTATACGCCCTCCCTTGGCTAAATAGTAAAGTGTATCCAGCATGGCGAGCGCATTAACCTTGTCCATCCTATCCCGGGCAGCCTGGGCGACCTGAGATAAATCCTTGCCGGAGGCTGCCGCTTGAGCCGCCGCTTGGGCAATAAACCCCTGAGCCAGCGCCGGGCTGCGAGAAGGAAAAATCTCTATATGAACGTGGGGTATCGACTCTCTAGCCATCTCCCTGGCCTGAGTTGCCGAGTCAAATGACATACTCAAATGAGGAGGAAGCGTTATGCAGAGGATGCCGCTAGCCTGCTTAGCTACCTCCCGAAATACCTCAAGATATTCACCGGGCGACGGAGAAGAGGTAGTAGGAACCTTTTTCGCCTTCTTCAAGAGCTCATAGAATTCCTGAGATGTTATATCTACCCCATCTCTATAGGATCGGTCCTCGAAGAGGAGTATCAATGGCAGTATATGTATGCCATATTGCTTAACCACTTCCTTAGGCACACACGCACTGCTGTCAGTAACAACAGCAACCTTACCCATGAAAGGTCTTAAGTCTCTCCCTTCTCACCATATTCCTGTTGCCTATAATTAAACGGCCAAAACGTCCCGTCTGATCTACTTGTTATCAGGTTCTTCTAGCAGCCTGCTCAATGCAAGCCTCATCCCAGGCTTCCATCTCGCTTCCACGATGCCCCACTCTATTCTGCAATAACCAGGGGCTCAGCAAAAAGCTAATAAAACAGAAAGACACAAACAGGGAAATAACAGGATTAAGGTCACTTTCGGCAAAGCGCCAAACTATTGCTAAAATAAGCAATGTCGCTACCGCAAGCACTACGATCTTTAATAACCGCTGCCTGAGACGAATGAAGGTCCCTGCAGCACCCCCTAGAGCGAGAAAGGCAAACGCCATCCCCTGATCGCCACTTTGAAGACCTTCCTTGCTGTATGCCGCAAGCCCGACATCCTGATCCAAGGCAAAGAGCCACACAATAATTGCAGGAAATGGAAGCAGCATAAACGAGGCGAGAAGCCAATCCCTACGTACTACGCATACGATGGTGTAGCCCAACAAACAGAGCGCAACGGGGACATAAACTGCCATCACTACCCATTGCATGCCACTTCCCAGCATAAACCGGGATAGGCCCTGCCCAACCGCAAGTAGAACCAGAAGAACGATAACAAGCAAAGTTATCAGAGAATAGCCCAGCCAAGAATAGAACCACGAGGGTCTACCATGCCTCCAAGCGTAGAGTGTCACCGATATTACCGCCAGTGCAGTAGCAAACAGCCAAAAGTTATTTCGCCAAAGATGGAAGCCAAAAGTGAGGGCTAGCAAAAAGTGGGGGACAGCCGCGAGCAACGCTTGACTCCAGGTTCCTTTGCTATACACCTCATAAATCTGGAGGCCGAGCGCTTCCGGTGCCCCAAATCGCTTTGTCGCCACATCTGCTGCCTCAGTGGTAGAGAAACCGGCCTGGCACAACTCCCCTATCTCATCTTCGAAATGAGTTTGAAGCTCCCGAACAATCTCGCTCTCGGCTGTGGGATCCAGCCTCGAGCACGATTTGACTCTTGCCAGGTATTGTTTAAGCTTTGGCAACATCTGATTAATCCCCGGTCTCAGCCCGTATCTGCCGATTCGGTAACCAAATTCACTGCAGCCGAGAAGCCCCGCCATTCATCTCTCTTCTCATTCAAGACACGGTCTCCCATCTTGGTGAGGTAGTAATATCTTCTCTCCTGTCCACTAGAGATACGTTCCCACTTGCCTTCGATGAGCCCTTCCTTCTCCAACCTATGCAAAGCCGTGTAAATGGTGCCTTCCTTGAATTCAAAGTAACCATCACTTCTCTTCCCTATCTCCTTAATCAATTGATATCCATATATCGGCTCCTGCCCAATTAGTGATAGGAGCAGATGGTCAGTGCTTCCCTTCAACAATTCACGCCCGTATCTCATCTTCTTACGCCCACTACCTCGTACTACGAGGTAGTGTATAACATACGTCAATTGATTGTCAAGCGTCTCGCAATCTAAACCAGTAAGCCAGTCAGACATCAGGGGCAGTCTTTTCTAATCGAAAAATGAGCATGGAGAGATAGGAATACGATTTCTCTTC
>CAYGWR010000078.1:0-5119 GCA_964353645.1 uncultured Dehalococcoidia bacterium | reverse complement strand
AGCATCAGGTGCCCCGTAGTCGCCATACATGGCGACTACGACCCCCATCCCTCTGAAGGGGTCGTAGGGCCTCTTTCTCGCACTCTCAAAGACTTCCACTTCATCATGCTGGAGAAATGCGGCCACCGCCCCTGGCTCGAACGCAGCGTCAGAGACAGGTTTTATCATATCCTCAAACAGGAGCTTGTCTTTTAGCTATAAAAAGCGCTCCAAACCGGCTTGGTTTTACAGCACCACGGACCTTTGGCCGACCGGTTCTTAGAAGCGGCTTATCGAGTTGCGCCACCGCACGAAAAGCAGTAAGGTAATGACAAGAGGAGGGTCCTATGGCGCCAAAGCAGTTTCCGCTGAAGGGATATACACTGCCGTTAACGCCTAAAGGCCAATCGTCCATAGTTGAACCACCGCCCTGGTATTACGGCGGTGAGGTGATGCAGTTAGTCTTTCGTACCGATGCGAAGCGGGCTAAGAAGTTGATCCCGCCGCCTCTGGAGATGGGCCCGGAGCCAGGAAAGGGAATCGTGTGGTTTGTGGAATGGGTTTCGGTAAGCGAATCAAATCCCGATCTGGCCTTTATCAACCCGGAGCGGGCCGTTTACCGGGAGTGCTTGGTAATGATTCAGTGCAGTTTCCGGGGAGAACCAGGCTACATAGTACCTCACATCTGGGTGGACAACGATTTCACCATGATGCGTGGCTTTGTACAGGGATTCCCCAAGAAGCTGGGCCGCATCTATCGGACGAAGCTCAACGATCTGAATCCCAAAATAGGTGGCAAGCGTGTCGGGGCGAAGATGAAAGGCATCTGTGAGGCGCACGGTGAAAGAATAGTAGAAGGCTCCCTGGTTTTCACTCGTCAGGCTGTCGCCTCGGAGTTACCGGCGGTCCGATTTTACCTGATGCGTCATTTCCCCAATATCGAAGACCCTGCCAAACCAGCGGTGCACGAGCTTGCAATCAGCCAGATCTCAGACGTTAGAGTGGCTGACGTCTGGGCGGGTGACGCAGACCTCAAATTCTTCGAGTCAGCCGTGGAAGAGGTGGCCGCCCTTGCGCCGGTGGAGATGCTGGGCGGATTTTTTCATAGCATGGGTCTTACCATCACAGGCGGCAAGGTGATCTACAAGTACCGGTAACCGCGCAGGGAGCCACCTGGTATTGAAATTAAACGCTTGGATTCATGACCTGACCAACGAACAGAATCGTCCCTGTTTCGATATCGCGTATAAGAAAAATGAAGGGACGGTCTACAGTTACTTGCACCGGTTGCTCAGGCGCTGATGTCAGTCCCACCACCACTGCAGTGGCGGCTGCTGCCTCTGTACCTGCCTCATCTACCGAAACGAACGCCTTGTGCACCACATCGCTAATCGTGAGTTCACGATTTCCCGTCATTCCCGAGAAATCTGCCTCGTCTGAGAATGCCATTGGCATGCCCATAGCTGCAAGTGTATCAGCGAGACTGAACTCGGATTCGAATTCGAATTTGGGCATAGTCAGACTGACCTGACGGGATTGCAAATCAGATACGATGTGGTCTACAAGGGCAGCGTTCAACGAGTTTTGGAAGGACTCGAACTGTCCGCTGTTCGGGAGCAGGATAATCATCGACAGTTCACTACCATCATAGAGTAGTTCCACCGCCTGATACCCGTCTCCCGTTGCATAGCCAAAAGAGTTGGTCTGCGTCATCATTGGCACAGTGACATCGTCGCCCTCAAGAAAGTGGAAAGCTCTGTCGGTCGTAAGTTCCTTTTCAAATGGATTCATCCAGGCTGCGTTGAAATATATGGCGTTTGTCAGCACAAGCCGTGTCAAAGCATCGATTACACCTTGAGGAATCAGGTCTTTTATCTTGTTTTCTGTCTGGTCACTCACCCAGTTGTTGATAGTGATACGAGATTGTTCTGGCTCACTGATGAAGTCCAGTAGCCTCAGTCCGGCACCATAGTTCACAGCGAGCACGTCGAGGAATTGGTTG
Organism: uncultured Dehalococcoidia bacterium; assembly: GCA_964353645.1. Taxonomy (GTDB): domain Bacteria; phylum Chloroflexota; class Dehalococcoidia; order SZUA-161; family SZUA-161; genus JACWAE01. The sequence continues at coordinate 3,138 of CAYGWR010000078.1, read as the reverse complement.
AGGAACTTGTAATCCTTTTGTCCCCAGATTGCATTGACGATATGGAGGCGGAAACCTTTGTCATCTTTTCCCTTGGCGCCTTCGCCACGGCTGGCAAGCTCAAGGTCTAGCGCGTTGAAAGCAGGGTGCAGGAGAGCCTGTTGCAACTCAAGGTGCAGTGTATCTGCCATCTGTTGTTCGGTCTCGCCTAGAGCACCCGCATATGTCATCGCCAATGCCAGAGAGATACTGTAGGGTGAATAGAAGAGATTCCCTTTCTGCTGTCTCAAAGCTTGATACAGGTCAAAGGCGAATTCACTGTTACCTTCAACAAGCTTGGTGGAATCTGAGGTACTGACATCTGGTGAAGTATCGCGCTGCTTTTCTGATAGTGCGACTCCGGTGCCTGGTACTTGGGCGCAACCAACAACACTCAGAAGCACGATGACAGCTAGCATGGATAGTAGTATCTTCTTCATGACACGTCCCCCTATGTATACTGAGATACTGAAATTTCTTCAAGTACCTCTAACATTGTAGACGAATTTGAAGCTTCTATAGTTCCATGTATGATGAAGCTCACAAATCATAGACTGCTCCTCTTCTATGAGTAGTTCAAACATCTTAAAATTGTCCTGGAAGAACAGGGTGCGTGAGAATGGCTTGCTTTTGGAGCAAAATTAGCGGAAAGTCACTCAATTCTTATATGGGGATGGTCTTCGAACCCCTGACCCCTCTCACCCTATTCCACTCAGCGGTGCCGAGAAATTTTATCCTGCGCGCCGATTCCCCCAGGTAAGAGGTGCGCAGAAGCTTTATAGCTTTGCTTCCGTATCTTAGGCGCACCCTTCTGCCTAAGTCGAGGTCTTCCCGGAAGCCCAGTGTCGGGTCCAGGCTCTCGTCGTAGCCACCTATCTCAGTGAAGGCACTCTTCCAGATGGCTATCCCTCTGCCTGTAGTATATCCTTTGGGCTTCAACCAGCTGCGCAACATGACCGATGCTGCGGAGAGAAAGATGCCCTCCGCTAGGGGGTCGGCGCCATGAGCCAGGACACATCCTTCGTCTAGGGCAGCCACCACATCCTGGATATAAGTGGGGGTAAAAAGGCAATCTGCATCAACAAACACCAATATCTCGCCCCGCGCTTCCATAGCCCCGCTGTTGCGGGCATGAGGAAGATTTAGCTTGGGGACATATACGTACCTTGCTTCGTAGGCCTGGCATATCTCCATGGTCTTATCACTTGAAGGAGGAGGGCTGCTGTCAGCTACAATGACCTCTATAGGCTGGTATGTCTGGTTACGGATGGTCTCTAGGAGCTTGGGGAGGTATTCCTCTTCCATCAGTGTAGGGATAACCACTGAGACCAAACGTCCCATAACTTGGTAGGCAGGAGGCTTGGAAGCCTGGCCTATTCTGTACACGACCACCCTTGTGGTTATGTAGGCGGTTAAGAACGTTCCGGCAAACCCGCCGCCGATTACACCGCCAACAATAGCCCCATCCATAGCAAGTACATTATATTTATTGCCCAGGTATATAGCAATACAGCCTCGGCGGGTTGTTTAGTAACTGGGGTGTGCAGGGAGGCTGTAGGAGCGTTCAATTGAACGCCCTGCGGGGCTTGGGGGTGTCCCCCGACCTTAAATTACCCCAAGACTGGGGGACAGGGGGTTGAAAAGAGCTGCTAAACGCTCTCCACAGGCACTCTTGACAGACCTGATTGTTGTCTACTATTATGACGACGCTGGGACAAGGCATGGCGAGGTAGAAATAGAGTATAGCAACGGGTGTTGTCATGCCCCATAACCTGGTAAGGGCGGTCACGCTCCAGGGCATCTGAGAGGGACCTTACAAGAATATACTACTCTGAGCCGATACCGGATTGTAGTAACTTCCAAGATCATGTAGTTCGAGAGTAGCTAATTGGATTCAAAATCACCATAGGAGGCGACGGCATGCTTAACAAAAACGAGGGATCCCTTGATAGGTTCATCAGGATCCTACTGGGAATAGTGATGATGGCGGTGGGATTCGGAGTAATGAGTGGTGGGGGGGATCGCGCTGGGAGTTATAGGTGCAATGGTCTTTTTTACAGGTGTAACTGGCGTGTGCCTAACCTACAAATTATTCAACTTGAACACGCTTGGAAAAGCTGCACGCTAAATAAAGCTAATGAAGTATGGCTTAATCTCTAACTTCTGCCCTAGGTTGCCTTCTCATCCGAGATGCTGGCATGGCTGGATAATCGGCTTAGATATTCAAGCCCTATCTGATGGCCCTTCTCTACCATCTCCGGGGTACGATTGAAATCAGTGAAATCCCGGAGGCCTACGTCATCGAAACCGTCTACACCGATATAGTGGATTCTGTCTTGTGGCAGCTTGCTGGCCCAGCCCATATCGTCAAGGTATCGCTGATAGGCGGTGGCACTCAATAGCTGCCTGATAACGCGTAGTATGCCCCTCTGGCTCTGTCTTACGCTCTGGTGCCTACCTACATCGATAGCGTAAACCTCGCTGGCTTTCATCTCCACAGCGACACGAATGGGCAGGTCACTGACTACAGCGCCATCGACATACTCCTTTCCCTGGTACTCCCAGGGAGAAAGAAGAAGAGGAAAAGCAGTGCTCGCCATTATGGCATCAATAATCGAGTCGGAACGGTCTACGCCAAAAATGTGCAGCTCGCCGGTATGGAGGACAGCAGCGGTGATGTATAGTTCGGCGGTTTTTATGTCGGAAAACTGTCGTATCCCATCCGGCAAATGAGACTCCAGGAAAGCCTTAAGCCTCTTGTTGGTGAACAGGCTGCTCTCGCCGGTGACCAGGCGTCGTACCATAGACAAATAGTTGTCGGGCAAAACAGCTTTCCTGGTCACTCGACGCCACGCTCTTTCAAGCCAGCGCGCTCCTTCTAAAGAAGGATTGATAGCCATAGCGGTGGCGTTTATAGCTCCCACCGATGTGCCTACCAGGATTCGTGGGCGAATTTTGTGCTCCAGGAGAGCGAGAAGAACCCCGACTTCGAGCGCGCCCCGGTTACCTCCCCCACTGAGGACGAAGGCAACTTTATCTGCCGGGCTGACTTGCGCGGCAGTGTCGTTGCCCTGACTGCTGTCGTAATTCATTTCTTCTAACCTTATTTCAGTTTATCAC
>CAYGWR010000077.1:1613-5161 GCA_964353645.1 uncultured Dehalococcoidia bacterium | reverse complement strand
TCATACATCAACTCAAGGGCTTTTCGAGTTAGCTCATACTTCCTTTCGAGGGGCTGATAGCTATCGCCGACGCCGCCGCCCATCATGATGAAGCTCCGTTTGAAGGGAACGCGTTTTCTTCTGGGGTCTAGCTCGCGGCGCAGGATATCTATAGCGTTTACCTTGACCGTAACGTCTTTGCCGAACTCCCCATCTACGTAGTAAGCTTCGGAGCGCCCATCGCAGTAAACGCAGTTGTGGGTGCATCCCCTGTACAAATTCATGCCGTAGCGGGAGATAAACCATGAGTCTATCTTCTTGTGCTTGCGCAGTATGGATTTAGCTTCAATTTCCCTGATAGCCACTTCTCTTATGTATCCTTTTCTTGTATTTGTATTCGTCCACTTTGAGCAGATCCATCACTTTAACAGGGTCCTTTTTCACCAGATTCCGGCAGGCTCGATAGGCAATCCAGTAGGAGTTTTTATCGCCGCTGTCAACAAGTTCTTTGACCAGATCGTAAACAAGGTCGGGAAGCCCCCTGGCCAAATCGCTCAGGTTATTTCCCACAGAAGTGCGTGGATATGATGAACTCTCCTTGAACATACTTCTTAAGATAGACAGGGGATAATCGGGGTTCTTGTAGAACCATCTATTCTCCTGGACAGGGCGCAGGGTCTCTGCAACAAATCGCCGGATATTGGCGTCTTTCGATTTTACCAGCTTGAGCAAGTATTCTTTCATCTCGCCGGGATGCTTCTTTATGAGCTTGCGAAAAAACATCTGGGCCAACTCACGCACTTCCCAGTCGGAGGAAGCGGCGGCGGACTCAAAATAAGGGAGCACCTTTTTGTAATCGCCAAGTCCATAGTAGGATAGTATCCCCAGCGAAACACCTTTACTTTGGGAATCATCGCTTCCATCAAACATATGCGACGCAATGCGATATACCGGCGCATCCATCTCCACAAGATGGGTATACAGATATTCGCTCAGCGTTTTGACTACGTGGACGATGCCGTAGGAAATGCGTTTATTATCGGGAATGTTGGCGTATAGTTCATCTACGATAGGGTTAATGTTGCCTATCGCCAAAGCATATTTACCCTGCGAAAGGGGATTTATGATACCTTTTTGTATCTTGCTCTCTACCTCTGCGTTCAATATATTCATATCTATTGTCGACTTTTACTTCTTAATTTCAGCTCGACTCCACCCTTTGCCGCGAAGCCATTGAGCAATTCCCTGAGGATTTTAGCCTTGGTTTTAATATCATCGGCTTTGACTTTATCCACCTTTATCTTACGCTCAGCCTCACCTAACAATGCCTTCAGTTCTGTAACCGGAAGCAGGGTGGTAGCGATGCAATAGAAGCTCTTCGACCTGCCGTCGTCGAAATCCTTGAGCATCCTCTCCAGCAGCTTGATTCGCTTCGCCTGTTGTTTCAGAAACTTATCCAGTCCCTGTTCTTTAATGAAGTAGAGGTTCAGCTTTATCTTCTGATGGGTCAAAAATGAGTCCTCTATCGTCAATCTGTCCAGCCAGGAGGCCAACTTGGAGCAGGGGAACTCATCGCACTGAGCGCAGACCTCCAGCCCCTTTTTCTTCACGCAGCAGGTTATGGTGCCGCATGAAGGATGTTTATTGAAGAAATCGAGGCCGGCGCAGCCGGGACATCGGGAAGTGCCCACTGTGTAGTATCTGGGGCACAATCCGCAATCGAGTCCGCAGCAGCCTAAAGTGGGATAGGTCTTAACAGGTTGTTTTTTCATTTCGCATCGCGCTCCCGGGACAGATTGTCCTCATTTTGCAGTTCGCGCATGATTTCTTTCTATTGCCAACTGCGCTGTAACCGGAGACCAGGAGCAGCAGTATCAATATCACCAGTTTGGGCACAGTAAAGTCCTTAACCAACGCAATGATAATCAGAATGAGCGGTATCAGGCTCAGCATGCCGTAGGTAATTGGAGCCATCTTTACACCGGGGTTCTTGCTGAACTTCTCTATGCTGCCCTGTTTGAAAAGCAGGGCGGAGAGCTTGCCCCACCCTATAGGACACCACTTGCCATAGTAATAGCAATTCCTGCACACCAGCCACCTCAGCACCACGAAAACCGTCAGCAGTGCCACAGGGAGGTAAATCCAGGCAGCTATGGGGTAGAGGAACCAGCAGGCGGCAGTGCCCAAAGCGATCCAGAGAAGCATCAGCAGGTTGCCAAAGATAATGCCGGATTTCGGGAATTCCTCTAAGCCCTGCTCGTAGAGTTTCAGTCCGTCTTTCATGGCTGTTTACCCCTTTCTTTTACAGCATCCAAAGTATAAATCAACCCCTGGCAAAGGGGCTTCGTCCCTCTGCACTCCCCAGATGTTATTCTATATACCTCTATTATTATTATGAAGCTCTTTCAGCGCCTTGAGGACGTTCAGAGTGACCCACTTGCTGGGCTTCTCCTTAGCTTCAATATTAACCTGGAAGCGCCCGTTGAAGGTAGTCTCCAACGTCCATCTACCCTGATTGTCTTGCTTAGAGAGCAATAGATCGATAGCTTCTTGCATCCTTGGATCATAATAGCCAAGTTTGGTTAGGACAGCCAGTATCTCCAAGGCGTCTGTCTGATACATTAAAGGGAATCCGAACTTGAGCCAGCCAGGTTTGCAAACCTTTTCCAGGTTGTGGCTCCTTTTATAAACATGGTGCTGAAGAAAATATCCTGCACCTTGAATTAGCGTTTCCTTTACCTCTGGTGATCTTGCCTGTTCCGGAATCTCTGCCAAGGCTTTTAGTGCCTTAATGGCTCCCATAGAACAGGTATGCCTTCCCCAACAACCAAGAGTAATATCATACGGCCATCCTTTGGGTGGCTTATCTATCCGATCATCAAACCTCTGGTAGGTCGTTATCCAATCGATTCCTTTCTGCAGACGGGAATCCTCTAAGTATCCCAATCTAATTAAGCTAAAGACCATGTTACCGGTGAGACAGGGGATAACCATACTGTGGTTGCCACCGTTGTCAGGATTTCCATAGATAGAGAAACCGCCGCTATTCCTGTCTTGAGAATTCTCAAGGACGAACTCACAGGCTTTATGGATGCGTTCATCACTACCATCAGCTCCTAGCTCGGCAAGGACTATTAATTGCCAGACTGTCCCCTTATACTTCGAGTGTTCGTAGAAATTCTCAGGTACTCCCCAGTAACCGCCGGCTTGCTGTTTATTTAAAAGCTGGGGCACTATGCCTTCCTTCATGATGGCAGCTCTGGCCTTTCTCACCTGCGGCTTGCTCCGAGGCAGATTCAAGATGTCAATCAGAGTGAAGTACCTGACCGAGGGATTACCCTCTTCAAGCAGCCAGTCGGTGGGGTCAGCTTTCAAAACTGATTTCCAAGTATTCATATCTCTTGCCTCAACCCTTGAGGGCGAGGAGACCTCGCCCCTACAACTCGAACAGGCACCAAATCGCAAAAGTAGAAACGGTTGTCCCTGAAAACAATTTTACCCCTTCTGAAGCGTATCCGCTCGCTAAATATCGGGCCGTCATAGACAAAGGAGTGGAACTCGCCGTTCTC
>CAYGWR010000077.1:0-1513 GCA_964353645.1 uncultured Dehalococcoidia bacterium | reverse complement strand
CTAATGAAGGATTTGATGGCTTTTGCGGCTGCATGTAGGGATGGATGGCAAAGAGGAATGACCCCTATTTGATATTCTAAAGAGTCTTTCTAACACTGCCATCGCAGACCTGTCGAACCAAAGAGAGAATCTATTTGGCATTTTGTAATCGAAATGCCACGATAGAAAATGTTAACCAAAATATTCCTAGTGAATATGCTCCCACAACATCACTAAGCCAGTGAACGTTGAGATAAATTCTACTAAATCCTACGACAAGTGATATTAAAATTAAAAGGACGCCTGATAATATTTTTACATTTCGAGATTTGAAATGCTGCCATATGAAATAAGTGAGTAAACCCGCAAGAACTACAGCGACCGTAGCGTGACCACTAGGAAAAGAAAATCCCGTTTCTTGAATAATGCCATTTAGAGGTCTTGAAGAATGAATTAACCTTTTGAGTATGGCAACTATTAGGGAGTCTCCAAGCATTGCACCTACCAACAACAATGCATCATTCCTGTAATGTTTGTAAAGAAGATACACAGCTACCAACAGAGTGATTATGGACAAAGAAGTTGTACCGAAACCATAATGAATAAGCTTAGCTATCTGTGTAAATGCAGTAGACTGAATAGATACTGCCCAGGAATTGACGTTTGCATCCACTGTAGAAAAACTGCTTCTTAGAAAAGCTATGAGCAAGAAGCAGATTAAAGATAATGATAGAATAAGCAGGGCTATTCGCTGATTTCGCAAAGCATTCATCAAGTTGGAATCAAGCATTCCCATAGATATTCTTCTATTTTAGGAAAAATCATCTGGTTATTCTAACGTTGTCATTGCCCGCTAATATAGGTAGGGGCATAAGGTTTCTATTGCATGCTCAGATGTCACGTATGAAGCGTAACATGCCTGGGCACCCGATCAATTTCTCGAAATCAGGATGTCGCTTCTCGTCAGCATACTTGAAGCCCGCCTTCTTGTAGGCGCGCTCCGCCGGAGTGTTGCCAATATAGAAGCTTATCTGCGCCAGTCGGAAGCCTTGTTTTCTGCCTTTATCCAAGACTGCCTTGAGCAGCTTATCGACTGCCCCCATGCGCCGGTACTCAGGAAGCGTAGCAACTTGTTCTACAACCCAAGCGCCCTCCGCAACATCAGGATGGTACATCATGAAGGCAGCAATTGCCTGCTGCCCGGGGGCCATGTCCTGCTCCGTCAAGCCCATCTTCTGAATAACTGCAACCAGGGGTTCTACGACTGTTTCCTCCCCATTTTTAACCGGGTCGTAACCTTCGAGCGCAGCCACTGGCTTGCCATCTATTTCTGCGACCAGGAACTCCGTGTAGGAGCACATATGGCGTGATTTCTGTAAAGTTAGCATCTCAAGGAATTCAAGGCACTTCTTCTCAGGCTGAGAGATAAGGAGGTCCCACATACCGATTTCCAGGTGGGAGCGCCCCGCCATAAGCATGCACCAAGCGAGCAATTTAGCGTCTTTTACGCGAGCCGGTCGTATCTTTATTGTCA
>CAYGWR010000076.1:0-5206 GCA_964353645.1 uncultured Dehalococcoidia bacterium | reverse complement strand
GTTCAAAGGATGGCCTCCTGGGATACCAGCATAAGATCGTGGATAGAGCAAAGAAGATATTCTTGTTCTTGTGTGGAAACGCGGCGCAGAAGTATGGAATGGCTATAGAGGAGCAACAAGAGGTCCTGGGCTTATTGGCTGACATAGCTCAAGAGATCTACGCTATGGAAAGCGGCCTATTGAGAGCTCTCAAATCAGTCGAGTCCGTGGGCGAAAAAAATTCAAAAACTAAGATAGATATGACGAGGGTCTATGTAAACGATGCAATGCTTAGAATCGGAAATTATGCCCGGCAGCTAGTTGCGGCAATGGAGTCAGGCGAGACGCTTAATAGTCAATCAGCTATATTGGAAAAGGCCCTGCAGTTTATACCTGTAAACTGTGTACAGATTAGGAGAGAGATTGCTGACCGGATCATAGAGGCTGAGAAGTACACCAGTTGATTCTTAGTCGGAAGTGGAAGATTCAGGAACTCTGAGCGGGCAGAGTCGGCGTCTTTATTTCCTGGGTCTCACTAACATTGGGGTCGATTCTTTAGAATAGCTGCTTTGGGAGGAAATCCCAAAGAGGCTCATGCCTCTCTATAGCTGGTGTCGGAATGCGCGCCTTAGGGGCTGGTGGAGGTGGGTGTAAATATCGAGGTGTAGGGGGAATGCATGAAAAGCAGGCAGCTAGCAAAGGACAGACAGGCGATAGAGGGGGAACTGGGGAGAAGGCTCCTTCTGGGCGAGACGATAGTCCGTAATGTGCATAAGTTTCCTCATAAAGAAGCCGTTATATATGGTAAGACCCGCCTCACCTATAAACAGTTTAATGAGCGCATTAACCGTTTGGCTCATGCTCTACTGGATATTGGCATCAAGAAAGGTTCCAAGGTCGCAATTCTATCTTTTAACTGCAATCAGTTTCTAGAAGCCTATTATGCTCTGGGGAAGATTGGTGGCGTAGCAGTGCCTCTCAACTTCCGCCTCCATACTGAAGAGCTCGCGTATATGGTTCACCACTCCGATGCAGAGGCTTTCATCGTGGGGGAGCCCTTTGTGCAGATGGTTAAAGAGATGCAGAAAGATTTGCCTCAAGTAAGAAAGTACATCTCTATTGCAGAAAAGCCTGTTAAGGGTATGCTTCACTATGAAAAATGGGTAGCAAAATATCCCGATGATGAACCCCTAGTTCTTATTGATGAAGATGACCCGCTATTCATCATGTACACGGCTGGAACCACAGGCAGACCTAAGGGAGCAGTAATAACACACAAGAATGAAGTAGTGATGTGGATGCTGGGTGGCTGGTATGTATTTACTGATCGGGGCCTTTTCGGCAAGTTTCAGCTCCGGGACTTCAAGTCCTTTGCTGCGCCACCTATATTCCATCTAGCTGCCTTTGGTTTCTGCCAGTTCAATTTCTTTGGTGGCACAACAGTCGTTTTGCCGGAGGAAGTCTTTGATCCAGTCTCTATTATGAGGACTATACAGAAAGAGAAAATCAATGCAATTGTATTGATTCCCGCTATGGCGAACTTCCTACTGCTGCTCCCCGATTTGCATAAGTACGATACAAGCTCTCTGCAAATCTGGCTATCGGGAGGTGCAATTTTGCCTACAGAGACCCGCAGGCTGATACAGAAATATTTCCCCAATGTGCATATACTCGACCTCTTCGGGCAGACTGAGATGAGTCCACTTGTTACAGGGCTTCTATCGAGCGAGTCGAAGGGACGTGAAACCTCGGTGGGTAGAGTCCTGCCCTTTATTGAGATGCGTATAGTGGACGATAACGACAATGAAGTCCCTGTGGGGACAGTAGGTGAAGCAGCCTATCGGGGACCCACGGTGATGCAGGAGTACTATAAAGACCCCAAGGCTACCGCAGAAGCTATGAGGGGTGGATGGTTCCACAGCGGTGACCTCGTGAGGCGTGACGCAGAGGGATACGTCTACGTTGTTGACAGGAAGAAAGACATGATTATTAGTGGCGGCGAGAACGTCTACCCGGCGGAAATCGAAGAGGTCCTTTACAGGCACCCCAAGATACTGGAGTGTGCGGTTATCGGTGTTCACGATGAGAAATGGGGCGAGTCGGTCAAAGCTGTCGTGGTATGCAAGCCAGGAAAAAAACTTACCGGGGAGGAGGTCATAGAATTCTGTAAACGCCACCTGGCCAGCTACAAGAAACCCCGGTCGGTGGATTTTGCAGATACGCTACCTCGCAACACAGTGGGCAAGGTGCTGAAAAGGGTTTTGAGGGAGCAGTACGGCAAGTCTGTCAGATACTAGAGTGAGTTGCTATAACTGCCCTTTTCTTCGAGGGATGGGCACCCGGTTCGAAAGTTGATTTTTGTGAGTTGGTAGGCTACAGTACGGCTAACGCAGCAAGTAAAAATAAAAAAAGGATGGGATAACATGGTAGGAATCACATCATACGGCGCTTATGTACCACTGTACCGTATCCAGCGCATGACCATCTATCAGGCTCTGGGCTGGTTGAATCCAGCGTCTCTCCTGCCCGGAGAGAAAGCGGTAGCAAACTATGACGAGGATAGCCTCACTATGGCGGTAGCTGCCGCCATAGACTGCCTGAGTGGCATCGAACGGGAAAAAATCGACGGGTTGTTCTTCGCCACTGCGACCCCACCCTACAAAGAGAGGCAGAATGCAGGGATAATCGCTACAGCGCTCGACCTTCGCCCCGAGGTTAGAACCTCCGATTTCACCGCCTCTATCAAGGCTGGCACCGGCGCACTGACTTCTGCCTACGATGCTGTGTCTTCTGGTTCAGCGAAAAATGTCCTGGTATGCGCCTCTGATAACCGCATGGGGAAACCCGGTGGCTATCAGGAGGAAATCTACGGAGATGGTGCGGCTGCTTTGCTTCTGGGCGATAGCGGAGTAATTGCCAGCATAGAGGGAACCTATTCCCTCTCTTATGACTTCGTAGACAACTGGAGGTCCGAGGAAGATAGATACAATCGTACCTGGGAGGATAGATGGATCAGGGATGAGGGTTACGGTAAGTTCATCTCCGAGGCTATCTCTGGATTGATGAAGAAGTATGACATCAAACCCCAAGACATAGCTAAGGTAGTTTATCCCTGCCTCTATATCGGGGCCCATGCAAGTATAGGTAAGGGTTTAGGATTTGAACGTGGTCAGATACAAGACCACATGTTTACCTCCATAGGCAATACCGGCACTGCTTATCCCCTCATGATTCTGGTGGCCGCGCTGGAGGAGGCCAAGCCTGGAGACAAGATCCTTGTTGCCAGCTATGGAAATGGCAGCGACGCCCTGCTCCTCCAGGTAACAAAGGACATAAAGAAGGTGAAAGAGCGAAGGGGCATAAAGAAGCATCTGGCTGCAAAGAAAGACCTGGGCAGCTACGAGAAGTACGCCACCTTCCGCGAGATACTCGACATAGATACCGGGGGCCGTGGTGATGAGATCGCCCCCACCCAGATGTCGGTACTATGGAGGGAGCGCAAATGGCTCTTAGGACTCCGCGGGTCGAAATGCAGGCGCTGCGGCACGCCACAATACCCGCCTCAGGAGATATGTGCCAACCCCAAATGCGGAGCTGTCAATGAAATGGACGATTATCGGTTCTCGGATAAGAAGGGGCACCTGTTCACCTATACCGGGGACATTTTGGCCTTTAGCCCCAGCCCGCCGGCCATCTACGGTATCGTCAATTTCGAGGGTGGCGGCAGATGGATGTTCGATCTAAATGACTGCGAACTAGATTCGCTCAAAGTGGGCATGCCTGTGGAGATGAGCTTTCGCAGGAAATACCACGATGTGTCACGGCGTCTTCGCGTCTACTACTGGAAAGCTACGCCGATTCGGGCTTAGAGATTTGGAAAGTTAAGTTAATTTAAAATGGAGGTACCATGGCAGAAGGTATAAGAGACAAAGTTGCTATTATCGGCATGGGATGTACCAAGTTCGGTGAGAGATGGGACATGAGTGCTAACAAGTTAATGGTGGAGGCCTTTACCGAAGCCCTTGCAGATGCCGGCATTGAGAAGAAAGACATCGACGCTGCCTGGTTAGGCACCTGCTATGAGGAGGTCTCTGTCGGGAAATCGGCAATCCCTCTGTCCGTAACATTGAAGTTGCCGTTCATTCCGGCAACCAGGGTTGAGAATTTCTGTGCTACCGGCTCGGAGGCCTTGAGGGGTGCTTGTTACGGTGTTGCTTCTGGTGCCTTTGATATCGCTTTGGCGGTTGGTGTGGAGAAGCTCAAGGATACGGGCTACGGAGGCCTTCCTCAAACCGACTCGCAGGTAGGGACGTCATTTCGATTTGCGTTCCCCAACTATACTCCTCCTGGGATGTTTGCCATGATGGGTACCAGGTATTTCGCACAGTATGGACTCAGTCCGGAGGAGGGCAAACGCGTCCTGGCCCATATTACAGTGAAGAGCCATCACAACGGTGCGATGAACCCCAAGGCGCACCTTCGCCGCGAGATTACCATCGATGAAGTGATCAATGCTCCAATCGTTGCCTGGCCATTGGGGCTGTTCGACTGTTGCGGAGTGAGCGATGGTGCGGCGGCAGCTATTGTATGTCGGGCTGACATAGCCAAGAAATTCAGGCCTGACCCCATATACGTTAAGTCGCTCCAGATCGCTGCAAGTTCTGGAGAAGAAATGATGTGTACTGACTGGGACTATGCTCATGTAGAGACTACCGTTCATGCCGCCAAGAGGGCTTTCAAAGAGGCAGGGATTAAAAACCCTCGAAAAGAGATAAGCATGATGGAAGTGCATGATTGCTTCTCTATCACCGAGCTTACTATATATGAAGACCTTGGTATCTCGCCGCGGGGGCAAGCTAAAGAGGATGTTGAGGCGGGATTCTTTGACTTGGATGGGAAGCTCCCCTGCCAGCCCGATGGCGGCCTCAAGTGCTTCGGGCATCCCATAGGCGCATCGGGTCTGCGGATGATGTACGAGATGTACAAGCAGCTTCAGGGGAAAGCTGGGCCCCGACAAATAAAGAACCCCAAGTTTGGTCTGACCCATAATATGGGAGGCATCCCGCCTATGAATGTGGTCAGTGTCTCCATCGTCGGGCTTTAGCTCCAGGGGCGGGGGCTGGCACTATGAGTTCCGTGGTATAGCGCCCGTTTACAGAGATATTGTCTTATTTATATGAAACGACATAAGTTATTGCGCATAATGAATTAATTCACTATAATGGGA
>CAYGWR010000075.1:4026-5251 GCA_964353645.1 uncultured Dehalococcoidia bacterium | reverse complement strand
CTTGCCCAAATCGAGAAACCGTGGTATGTTTGAGATAATATAGTTAAGTACAGGTAGGTGTGTAATACGATTAGAGCACGTGCACCCCTTCAAGAGAACTCCAATTTGTGGTAAAATTACGGCAATATGAGTTACTCTTTAGGTCTGGATGTCGGCTCCGTCTGTACCAAGGTGGCACTGATCTCTGAGGATGGCAAGGCGGTCTATTTCGATTCCGAGAAGATAACCGCCAGCCCCAAGTCAGCAGTAAATTCTCTCATCTCCAGGCTGAGCCAGAAGTTCAATCTCAAGGAAATCGCTACGGCCGGAGTCTCGGGCTCCGGCAGGGGTGTGATGCCCAAGGAGCTGAACTGGTCGGAATACTCCAGCTCTCTGGCGATTGCTTCAGGTCTTCTCTATTCCTATCCCAATGTCAAAACCATCGTACAAATCGGTGGCCAGAGCTCCTTTGTCATTACGCTTGAGGACGGGCTGAAAAAACCCTGGCAGGTTGTTTCAAACCCTCTCTGCGCTGCAGGCACGGGCAGGTTCCTGGAACAACAGGCATACCGTATCGGGGTCAGCCTGGAGGATTTCGCACGCACTGCGCTGGAATGCGAGGGCACTGCGCCGCGAATAGCCGCCAGGTGCAGCGTTTTCGCCAAGAGCGACCTCATCCATCTGCAGCAGAAGGGTGTCCCCATGTCGGCTATGCTCTACGCGTTGTGCGAGAGCATAGCTCGAATGGTTATTTCTCTGAAGAAGGGCGTATTCGAGGAGCCAATATATTTCGTGGGCGGCGTTGCTGCCAACAGCGCCATGGTTAAGGCTCTCAACGAGGCTCTATCGGCTAGGAACGGGCACCCCGTAGATATCATCGTCCCTGAGAATTACCTATATATCGAGGCTATGGGCTCTGCTCTGCTTGCCCGGGAATCGGGGAAGAGTTCGAATGTGGTTGTTTCAACGGAAACAGAGGATAAGTCGCGCTATTTCGAGATGCCGAGCCTGGAAAATGTCACTCAGAAGGATGGCTGGACAGCGCCGAAGATAGAGGTGCCTTTTACAGGTTATCTGGGGGTGGATGTCGGCTCTACCAGCACCAAGGTGGTGATACTCGACGAGTCGGGCACAAGGGTCATGGCGAAGAACTATCTCATGACGGCAGGGAAGCCTGTGGAGGCGGTCAAGCAGGTCTTCCGTAACCTGATTCGCGATATCGGCGATAACGCCAGGATAGCTGGCG
>CAYGWR010000075.1:0-3926 GCA_964353645.1 uncultured Dehalococcoidia bacterium | reverse complement strand
GAGGTGATAACCGCCAGCCTGGCCAATTCCATCGCTGCAAACTATCTCTCCAAGGTCTTGGGCAATCGAAAGCTGGGCAACAAGGTGATGCTAACCGGAGCGGTGTTCTACAACGATGCCGTAGTCTCTGCGTTTAAGAAAGCGCTGGAGGGCAAGACCACGCTTGTGCCCGAGCATAAAGAGGTCAGCGGCGCCATAGGTGCAGCGCTTCTGGCTAAGGAGTCGATGGAAGGGCGGGGTTCCAAGTTCAAAGGGTTTCAGAAGGTCGTTGACAGCTCCTACAAGCTTTCCACCTTTATCTGCAAGAGGTGCGACAACAACTGCACCATAAGCAGGATGGAGATACCCGGAGAGAAGCCCACCTTCTATGGCAGCAGGTGTGACCTCTTCGACAGCACTGTCAGCCATGAGAGGCTGGCGACTGCTTTCGATGAGCGCGAAAGGCTGATATTTAAGGACTATAAGGAGGGCGAAGGCACTGGGCCTTCGGTGGGCATCCCCAGGTCTCTTGTGGTGTATGATTATGCCCCGATGCTCATCGGCTTCCTCAATGCGCTCGGCGCGAAAGTATATTTCTCCAGCAAGACCAACAACCAAATCATGGAGCGGTCTGTCGAGTTGAGCTATACCGATAGTTGTTTCCCGGTCAAGCTGGTGCACGGTCATGCGGCCAGCCTTAAGAACGTGGATTATATTCTCTATCCCTGCGCCATCCGCATGGGGTTGAAAGAGGGGGACGAGAACCAGAAGTACTCCTGTCCTCTGGTGCAGGCGTCGCCTTTCATCATACGCCAGGCCCTGGGGCTGGGTAAGAGGCTTTTGATACCCATAATTGACTTCAGTTGTGGCGATGAGGATGTGATAAATAACCTGGCGGATGTGGCAGTGAAGATGGGATACAGCAGAAGCCAGGGGAAGAAGGCTGCTCTTGCCGGCATCGAGGCGAAGCGCCGATTCGATGAAGCCCAGGCTGAGCTAGGCAAGAAGATAATGGCACAGCTCAAGCAAAGCGGCCAGTTGGGTGTTGTGCTTATTTCAAGGTCTTATATGTCGCAGGACTCGGGAGCGAACCTGGGCATAGCCGAGAAGCTGGCCCAACTGGGTGTGGTGCCGATACCGCTCGACTTTCTGCCTCTTGCCTCGGTGAATGTCAAGGAATATTCAGACCGTCCCTACTGGTTCAACGAGGCTAAGCACATAGCAGGTGCCGATATAGTCGCCAAAGACCTGCAGTTATTCGGGCTGGTGCTGACCAACTTCGGCTGCGGGCCGAATTCGTTTATTCTCAATATTGTGGAAGATATTATGGGCGGCAAACCTTTGGGGCAGTTGGAAATCGACGAGCACGCTGCAGAGGCTGGCATTGTTACCCGCCTCGAGGCCTTTGTGGATACCATCAGGGGCTTTGCCGGCTCGAGTAAAGCTGGCGAGGTCGTGGTGAGGGGCAGAGATATCCGGAGGGTGGCGTATACAAAGGTCAGCTCGAACAAGGTTATTTTGATACCGAGGATGTGTTCCGGCGCTATAGCGTTGGGCGCAGCTATGCAAGCCTTCGGAGTCAACGCGGTGGTGCTCCCCGAGCAGGACGAGAGGAACATTCTATATAGCACCAGGGTGACGTCTGGAAAGGAATGCCTCCCCTACCGGGTAACTCTCGGCGACTTCATGAAGTTTTTCTACGAGAACGATAAGTATGGAATTGACTCTAAGGATGTCGAGGGGTTCTTGGCCAGCGCATTCGGTCCCTGCCGCTTTGGTAAGTATGCTGTGGAGGAAATCAGGATACTTCGTGAACTGGGCTTTGACTTCCCAATACGCACCACGGTGTCGAACAATGGCTATCACGACTTGAAACTGGGTGCGGGGTTCGAGCGTTTGGCCTGGAGGGGCATCGTTGCCGTTGACTATCTGGAGAAATTGCTCTGGCGTACCCGTCCCTACGAGAAGTCTGAGGGAGCCGCCGAGGAGCAATTCAATGAGTATTTGTTCAGGATAGCAGACTGCGTTCGCAGGAAGGAAGACCTTACCGATGTGTTAAGAGATGCTACCTCCAGATTCAAGTTGCTGATTGACCCTGATAAACCCCGAAGGCCCCTAGTGGGGATCAACGGCGAGATATTCCTGCGCTCCAACAAATTCAGCAACAGTAATCTGGCTAAGGAGTGCGAGAAGGCTGGGCTAGAGGTCGTGATCTCTCCGATAGGGGAGTGGCTTAAGTACATCACACACAGGAACATCGAGGACGGCGTAAGAGACCGGGACTTGAAGAGGATTATGGCTGGTTATATCAGGAGTTTTCTGCTGAGTCGCGATGAGCACTCTGTTGTTGTGAATTTTGAGGAACTGATTGATGCCAGTGAGCCTACAACTAAGGATTTGCTGAACAAATCGAAGCGGTATCTCTCCCCGAAGTGTGGTAGCGAGGCTGTTCTCAGCATAGGTGCGGGGGTAGAGTGGCTGGAGGACCCGAGGTTCGACGGAGTGATTTCGGTGATGCCACACGGGTGCATGCCGGGAGGGATTGTAGCTGCCATATCTGAGAAGTTCAGCGAGAAATACGGCAAGCCCTGGATCAGTCTCACTTACGACGGTTTCCTCGAGACTAACAACCAGGGGAAGATTAACAACTTCGCCGAAATCATAAAGTTCTGCAGCAAGGATAAGAAGCGGTCAGCGCGCTAAGCTGATAGCGGCTCGATGCGGCCCAGGGCCACCTTGGATAAGGATGCTTGCATCAGGAAATCCTGCTCGAAGCGGTCGAGGTCGGTGGTGGTGATTAGAACCTGCTGGTAGTTGGCGGCAGAACTAAGCAGGTGATGACGCCGCCGGGCATCGAGTTCGGAAAGGACATCATCCAAGAGAAGGATGGGATGTTCTTTGGTGGCACTGAGCATGAACTTGGCCTCGGCAAGCTTGAGTGAGAGGGCGACGGTTCTCTGCTGACCACGAGAGGCGTAAATCCCGGCATCCACCTCATTGACAAAGAAACGAAGATCGTCACGGTGTGGGCCCACCAGCGACATTCCCTGAGCTATCTCCCTCTCTCGTGCTGCTTGCAAGGCTTTAGTGAATACCTCGGCGGTTTCCTTTACCTGCGAGTCTTCTTTACCCCTCTGCTTGTCGATGCTCCTGAAATAAACCAAGTTTAACTTGCCCTGGCTACCGCTGAGCTCATCGTGGATAGTTTGAGCCAAGCGGTCGAGTGCTGTCACCGTGTGTTCCCTCTGGACAATGAGATGGGCACCTGTTTCCACCAGTTGCTGGTCCCAGAAGGTAAGCTCATCGGAGTTTGCCTTGTTTTCAGCGATCATGCGCAGAAGCTGATTGCGCTGCCAGAGGACGCGGTTATATCGCTGCAAGTTGCGCAGATACTTGTAGTCAATCTGGGAGTTGGTGATGTCGAGGTAGCGGCGGCGCAGGGCCGGCTCACCTCCGACCAAGTCTATGTCATAGACGCTGAATGTTACCACGTTGAGCTGTCCGATGAGGTCAGCAGCGTGGCGGACGACGCCGTTTATCCGAATGCGTTTCTGGACAGGAGTGCCCTTGGTCGAAGGCTGCCATTGTGAGAAGAAATCCTCTGATTGGGGAGAAGTAGTGGCTTTGGCGCTGAGGGCGATCTCCAGCTTGAGATTACTTCCACCCTTCTGGACTACCGACGCAATGCGGCATGCTGGGATTTCTTCTTTGAAGGCATCCCAGTTGATTAGCTCCCTGTCGGAGGCTGTGCGAGGGGACCTGCTGGTTGCCAGGATATAAATCGCCTCAAGAAGATTACTCTTGCCTTGTGCATTGTCTCCTTGAAGCACCGTTATATGTGGTGGAAGGTCAAGCTCCAGGCTGACATAGTTGCGGAAGTTGGTCAAGCTCAGATGCGTAATAATCAAGCTCTTTTCCCTATGGTAGATTTGCTCCCATTAACTCTA
>CAYGWR010000074.1:2413-5276 GCA_964353645.1 uncultured Dehalococcoidia bacterium | reverse complement strand
GGAATGGTCACACCCGGACCAGTGGGTGCGAAGAAAAGAACGGTGCCGCCGCGTTCCACAGACTTAAGCGCCTGCGCTATGGCAGACTCGACTCCAGTGCACACTATCACCAGGTCCGCCAGACGGCCATCGTTGACCTTTCGCAGATAGGCTGGCACATCATCTTCAGCATGGAGAGCTGCATCCGCACCAAACTGCCTAGCCGCATCCAGTCGGTGTTTAATTATATCTGTTGCTACCACACGCCCTGCCCCCAGCGCACGCGCTAAGTGTACATGGAGTAGCCCTGCGATGCCGCTGCCAATAACGAGCACGCTATAGCCTGGTCGCATGCCTGCTCGCCTCTGTCCCCGCAGCACACAGGCTACAGGTTCGACAAAGGTAGCTTCCTCAAAAGACACCTCACCCGGCACCAGAAACGTCCCGCGGTCCACATTTATAGCGGGTAGCCTGATGTACTCAGCGAAGCCGCCCGGGTAGAAGTTCGTCTTGCGCAAAGTGTCGCAGACAGTATGATTGCCGCTGAGGCAATAGTGACATGTATTGCAGGGAACGTGGTGGGCTGCAATTATGCGGTCTCCCGCCTTGTAGCGGCTCACCCCCTCCCCCACAGCCACAACCACACCGGCGACCTCATGGCCGAGCACCAGGGGCACCTTGTGGATGCGATACCATTCCATGACATCGCTGCCGCAGATGCCGCTGGCCTCCACACGCAGCAGCAGCTCGCCGTGGCCGACCTGCGGGGTTGGCATTTCCTCCAGCCGCACGTCCTGATTGCTATAGTACATGGCTACACGCATAGCAAGTTCCCTCTCATAGTCTATCATGCTTATTCACATCAGCACCACAGTGGATGAAAATGTCATTTTCGCAAGAATCAGGTGTACAATCCCGTTCTTGGTGAGCCTGTCGAACCATGAAGGCGCCCTTCGACAAGCCTGTCCTGAGCTTGCCGAAGGGCTCAGGGCGAACGGAGGAAAAGCGTATTTTCGTAACAGTGTCTTTTAGCTCTTTGTAAAGGTAGAGGTTAAGAAACTAGAACAGGGTGAAATTCACTCTTGCTTGTCTGTCTCAGGCTCAATTGCGTCAGAAGGCTCATACATGTCAGGCTGCAACGCTTCCGAGCGCGTGTTCACTACACATGTGCCAGCGATCCGGTCGTGGACGCCCCGCTTTTTCCTGTCGAAGGCTATTATGAGGAAGGCAAACAGGGCAACAACAGCGCCAAGGATGACGTGAACACGAAAGGCATACAAAAGTATCGGGGCATAGGCGGGTACTATGTAGAATAAATAGCGTAAAAAAGCAGTGCCAAAGCCGATGGGCCTACCGTCGGTCTTCAAGATCTTGGCGTGTATCAGCATCTTGCCTGGCGTCTGGCCGCGCCACGACCAAAAGCCCACGAAGTAGATCATGCCGATGACAAGCGCTGCCCAGAAGGGGAAGGCCCGTATCTGGACCAGTAAAAAAGAGACGACGGCCAGCACTATGAAATCAACAACAAACCCAGCCAGCCTGATCCAGGCTCCTCTATATTCCAGCATCTTGACTTCTGCCGCAGCCTCCACAGGGCCAGCTTCTTCAATGGTCTCAAGCCGCCCTCCTGCCTCTACCGTGTCCTGAACCGGAACGCCCTCGGCCGGAACCTCAGCCGAGACTTCCTCCGCCCTGGGTTCGACTATAACTTCCTCTATGACTTTTTTGCGCGTTGACTCGATAGCGGCTTTCTCAGGCGCAGCCTCTTTTGTCTCCGCCTCCGTTGTCTCAACCCAGGCTAGCTTCTTAGAGTCCCAAACGTATCTAGGTTTAGGCTCAGACGAACCCTTTTCTTCTTTCTGTCCCATTACATCTCCTCCCAGGGTTTAATCTGAATGTGTGGATTATAGCAGCAAAGTGCCGAATGAGCAACATATCCTAGGGTGACTCAGACTCAGTCAAACCCAAGATAACCACCGCAGACTCAGAAACGGACTCAGCCCCACTCTCAGGTACAGAGGGATACACTACCTCCAGACCGCCTCCGGACTCAAATTCGCCGTTGATGCTGCGAACAAAAAGAGAGTTCGCAGGAAAACTTTCGAGCCCTTCACCCACATTGGCCCACCCCATAATAAATGTCGCGACCTTCCTGTCGAACTTAGAAAAAACAAGGTAGTCAGCGCCATATTTCTCCATGATCTGCGCTGCCTCTGCGGGGTCAGTGGTAGAATAAGCAAGCCCCACATCGCGCAGCCTGTCTGCATCATACCCATAGTAGCCATTATCTACCAGCGGTCTCCGCTCCCCCAGGTCCAGGATCCAGTAACCATAGCCCCACTGGGTCATTATCACCGCATCCTGGGGAGTTTCTTCCCTGAGGTAAGCCAGGGCGTCTTGCCAATCCTCGTCAGCCGCTATTGCTACATTGGATCCCAGGAAAGCAGCTGTACCATAGGAATACATAATCAGCAGAAGCAGCAGGGCTATCACGCCAACCTTCTTAAGCGGTTGAGACTGCCCCCCGCTCATCCAGTCCCAGAGGAAAGCTAGCCCTACTCCGGAGAGTATGCAAGCTGGGGGAGCGGCGTATAGCACAACCCGCTTGGAGAAAAGGCCCAAAACCAACATAGAGAGGAACCAACTGAAGAAAAAGATGCTGCCCTCAGCCCGCTTCTTCCAGGTAAGGTATATACCAAGCACCATAGGGATAAGGAAAAAACCATATACGAGCAACTCCGCCGGGCCTAAGCCCTGCATCTCGGAAACACTGGCACCCCCTATGTCTTGAACTAGACCTGTCCCGGCGTTTAACCAAGAAGCAACCCAGTGGGGGTACAAGCCTGCCACTGCAATGTTGCCCAATATTATCACCGCAAACACC
>CAYGWR010000074.1:0-2313 GCA_964353645.1 uncultured Dehalococcoidia bacterium | reverse complement strand
GTGGGGGTACAAGCCTGCCACTGCAATGTTGCCCAATATTATCACCGCAAACACCTGCCAGTTGACTTCGCTTATGGCGCCGGAGATTCTGCGCACCGTACTCGGCTCTGTCTCCATACGGTCGAAGTATTCCACCAGGAATTTGACCACAAAATATACCAGTATAACTGCAAGCAGCAGCACCGGTCCGACAAATGCCCACTCCAGATAGAGTATACCCTCAATGCCGAGCACCCCAAGCCCTGCCAACAGCCACCCCACATCCCTGCCGCCTATGCGGAACTGCCAACCCCTGGAGAGGTAAAACAGGAAGGCTCCTGTCATTATCAGCAACATGCTGAGCCCATCTCGATCTATATAGCCTGCTGCACCGAAGAACAGGGCATGAAGCATCAGAGCCCAAGTGAGGGCGGAGAACAGCGCCACTCGCCGGTCGCAGATCCTGACGACTGCTAGATATATTACCACCATGCCAATTACCGCCAGAAGCGGGGGCGTGAACTTGCATACTAAATTGAGAGCATCGGTATTCGATAGGCCGAAGACATATCCTGCAGCTTTGGCAAGATAGGCCAGGGGATAAGCCAATCCGCTATGCAGGGTATATGTATTCAGAGCGCCGGGCCAAGTTGGAGGAGGCTCACCTGCCATAACTCCCTTCGCCACCCAGTGGAAGAAATAGGAGTCAGGGCTTAATATATAGTAGTAGTCGTGTGTGAGCAGGTGCAGGCAGCGAAAGGCAAAGGTACATACCGCCAGCCCACCTACAGCCAGCAATCCCCACCACCTTGCTGCCTTATTCAGCCACAATCTTATGACTAACTGCTCTGCTTCGTACGGCATGTTCCCAATTCTAGCTTCTCATTCAAGCGGTGTCAACTGGTGGTCGTTAGATAACTCCAAAATCGGGAGGAAAAGTCAATATAAGCAAGGTGGTGAAAAATAGAACAAGTCTTGACAAACATTAACAAATGTGTTACCCAGTACTATATGGATTACAGTGCTACAGTACCAGTGTGCGGTAGGTAGTAGGTTTAGTTTCTACCAGCACAATAATAGCAATCTGCCAAGTGACTGGGGCAAATTACCTTACTTAAGCGGCGATTCAATGGCGTCCGATTAATATTTGACTCGACGCTATTCCATAGTAAAATGTTTAGCCCCTCGGATTGGGGGAATAGGAGGTGGGGACATGAAAAGAGGTCTTCTACTGATTCTGGCAGCGATCGTTCTACTTGCGACTGTCTTCATGTTTATTCCATCAGCGCTCTCACCATCGCCAGCGAGCGCTTCAGTAAATCTAATTCTAAATCCAGGCTTTGAAGAGCCAACTGGTGATGGCAGCCAGCCGCCGTCTAACTGGGGATATTCTACCACGTCACCATTTCGCGACGTCCCTCCAGACGTTCACTCTGGTAACTACTCTGCGTATCTACATGGTGCTTCCGGCTATTATTCGCAAACCGTGAGTGTAGCTACAAATACAATCTACAGGTTTCAAGCCTACACCAGGGCTAATGCTAGCGGCAATGAGACAGTGACACTAACAATCCGCAATTCGTCAGGCACGGTCCTGGATACTCATTCCTGGACCGGTACTGACCATGGCTGGGCGCTGAGGGCAGGGTACCTTACTACGCCAGTGAACGCATGGGATGCTGTCGTTACACTATCTATCAGTGGCGATAGCGGTGCGGAGGCATGGTTCGACGACATCGTGCTGGAGGAGAAGACGTCTTCTTTAGCTTCAGGGTGCTTCATCGCCACAGCAGCCTACGGCACCGAGACCGCTGAGCAGATCGATGTCTTGAGGGCGTTTCGGGACCAGGTGCTGCTGCAAAGCCCCATAGGCTCTAGATTTGTGTCGCTGTACTATAAAACCAGCCCTCCCATAGCCGATTTCATATCAGAACACAGCATTTTGAGAGCTGTTGTCAGGGAGGTGCTGATCGACCCTATGGTGAGCCTTGCCAAATTATCCCAGGGTCTCTGGGGAGATTGATTAAACAGAGGATGTAGTTGCCCAATTCATTGGGCTTATCCCGCCTGATACGCCTAAGGCGGAGGCAACTACAATATCGAAATGAGATTGCTTCGTCGTCCCGCCAGAGGCGGGCCTCCTCGCAACGACATCATGGGGGGTTGTACGGAACAACCATAACCGCGCTGAAAGCTTTTCAGCAACCAACAACTAAAAACCAACCCCCTGACAGCTGAAGGCTTAAAAAGAAAAAATGGTAGGAAAAGTTAACTAAAATAGGTGGTACAAAAGGGTAATTCTATTGACAAGTAGTACTAAAGTTGGTATACTCC
>CAYGWR010000073.1:0-5320 GCA_964353645.1 uncultured Dehalococcoidia bacterium | reverse complement strand
GCGTGAACTAAATAAGCTCGGCGATAAGGAACTTGAGCGGATAGTATCTGTCATTCGCAGTCTGAGAGAAAACCCCAGACCTAAAGGAAGCAGAACACTCCGGCGCAACATCCATCGAATCCGAGTTGGCGATTGGCGCATTATTTATGCTGCCTTCGATAAGGACAAACTGGTAATCGTGGGCAAAGTGGCCCGGCGTTCCGAGCGCACTTATGATAAGATAGATGAACTTTTCTGAGTCTTAAGCCAAAGGTCAGAAAACGTGAAACAAACTAAAAAAGGAAAAGGTCCAGACCTGTTCCAATACTCCGGCGAGAGTCAATTGGGGCGTGAAGCCCCCCTCGCTGCACGCATGAGACCCGGGAACTTTGACGAGTTCGTGGGACAGGAGCACATATTGGGTGAGGGCCATGTGCTGAGAAAAAGTATCGAGGCCGACCAGCTTCCCTCCATCATCTTCTGGGGCCCGCCCGGGAGCGGCAAAACCACCCTGGCCAACATCATCGCCAGCGTCACCAAGTCGCACTTCAGCCCGATATCTGCGGTAGCTTCCGGCGTCGCCGACCTGCGCCGCATCGTGGATGAGGCTAGGGAGCGCCATGCATTGTACCAGCAGAGAACCATCCTTTTCATTGACGAGATACACCGTTTCAACAAAGCTCAGCAGGACGCCATGCTTCCCTATGTGGAGAACGGAACCATCACCCTCATCGGCGCTACCACCGAAAACCCGTCCTTCGAGGTCATCTCTCCCCTGCTCTCCCGCTGCCGCGTGTTCACCCTGAACGCGCTCACCGAGGAACAGATCAAACTCATCATGCAGCGGGCTATCGAGGATGAGGAACAGGGACTGGGGAAGATGAAAGTGGAACTGGATAAAGATGCCTTCGAATTTCTGTTAGTTATGTCAAATGGCGACGCCAGGGTTGCGCTTAATGCCCTGGAGCTTGCCGCCTCAACAACGGCGCTCTCAGAAGATGGCAAGCGCCATATCAAACTTAGCGCTATCGAAGACGCCATCCAGCACCGCGCCCTGCTCTACGACAGGACTGGCGAAGAACACTACAACATCATCTCCGCCCTTCATAAGTCGCTAAGGGGCTCAGACCCCGATGCCGCCCTCTACTGGCTGGGGAGAATGCTGGAGGCCGGGGAAGACCCGCTCTACATCGTCCGGCGCCTGATAAGGTTCGCCTCGGAGGATGTAGGCATGGCCGATCCCCAGGCGCTGGTCGTCGCCACCTCGGCCCAGCAGGCAGTCCACTTTATGGGCATGCCTGAAGGCAACCTGGCGTTAGCCCAAGTGGTGGTCTATCTGGCGACCGCACCCAAGAGCAACTCCCTGTACACAGCCTACTCTAAGGTGCAGCAGGATGTGGAGAAGACTAGAAACGACCCGGTCCCACTCCATCTACGCAATCCTGTTACCAGGCTGATGCGCGATGTGGGCTATGGCAAAGGCTATAAATATGCCCACAACTTCCCCGGACATTTCGTGGAGCAGCAGAACCTTCCCGATTCACTGCAAGGTAAGAAATACTACGAGCCCAGCGACCAGGGCTTCGAGAAGGAAATAGAGGGCAGGCTCAAAAAATGGCACGGAAGAGGGAAGAGCGAGGGACAAACTAAAAAAGAGGATAAACTATGATAGAGAACAGAGTGAAGTTCCCCTGCAGCGACCTTATCCTTGAGGGCATGACCGTTGTACCTGAGAGCAAAGGGCCTTTCCCTGGCGTAGTGGTCTGCCATCCGCATTCTCTCTACGGTGGCGAGATGAACAATAATGTGGTCGTCCCCATCTGCCAGGCTCTGGCGCAAGCTTCGATAGCTTCCCTGAGATTCAACTTCCGCGGTGTGGGCTCAAGCCAGGGCAAGTTCGCTGAAGGCATCGGGGAAAGAGAGGACGTCGTAGCAGCGATCTCCTACCTGTCCACGCTGGAGACAGTTGACAAAGAGAGAATCGGGCTTTGCGGCTACTCCTTCGGAGGCGCAGTATCCCTTGAGGTTGCTCCCGCTGATGAGAGGGTGAAAGCCCTGGCGCTAATATCGCCGGCGATCTCTACATACGTCCCGCTGAAGCAATACACCAAACCCAAACTCATCGTCTGCGGCGGCGCCGACCAGTTTGTAAGCATTATCTCCCTCCAGCGCCTTGCCGAGGAGCTGCCTCCACCGAATGATTTCGAGCTAGTATCCGGGGCTGACCACTTCTGGGGAGGCTATGAAGACAAGGTAGCTGCCAGGGTTACCGCCTTCTTCGTCGATACACTCAAGTTACCAGCGCAGAGCTAGCCAGCTCCTTTATAACCTTCCTGCTGATGTCCATCGTGAAGTTGTACGCCGTTCCCAGATATGCTAAACTCGAACACAATGGACAAATCGAACCGCAAAGCTACCAGAGGTCTGCTCCTACTCGTAATAGCATTGGCTGTGATAGGCCTCGACCAACTCACTAAATACCTGGTCAGAGCAAATATGGAGTTGGGCGAGTCGATACCCACGGAAGGCATATTCAGACTAACTTATACCACCAACACCGGCGGCGCCTTCGGCATTTTCGCCAGCCAAACATTTCTCCTGGCACTGATTGCTGTAATCGGTATATCGGTGTTTCTCATTTACCTTCGCTACATACCCCTGAAAAGCAGGCTGCTCAAGATAGGCTTGGGGCTTGATTTGGGAGGCGCCATTGGTAATCTCATCGACCGGCTTCGCTTGGAGGGAAAGGTCACCGATTTTATCGATATCGGCCCCTGGCCTGTGTTCAACGTGGCAGACTCAGCCATAGTTGTGGGCACTATCCTCATCGCCTATTACCTGCTGTTCGTTTCACAGAAGAAGGCCCGCAGCTAATAAGGAGATAGAGAGAGAGTAGGGGCAGACCCACGTGTCTGCCCAAATCTGGACAACGGGCGAACACACGGGTTCGCCCCTACATGATGACGGAAATGGATAAAAGGTTTGAATTCATCGTTGCCAGCCCTGGCGAACGCCTCGATAAGTACATAGCAGCGCAGTGCCAGATTTCGCGCTCCTACGCTCAGAAGCTTATAGACGATGGGCAGGTCGCGGTCAATGGCCATGCCGCCAAAGCCAGCCAGAAGCTCAATACAGGCGATAACATAGTTGTATCTATACCCCCACCATCACCTATCTCCCTGGCCCCTGAGGATATACCGCTTAAGGTTGTCTACGAGGACAAAGATCTCATAGTGGTCGATAAGCCAGCGGGATTGCTGGTTCATCCCGCCGCCGGCCAACATACAGGCACGCTGGTGAACGCAATTCTGGCTCGCTGCCCTGACCTCGGAGAGATTAACGGCTCAGTTCGCCCTGGCATCGTGCACCGACTGGACAAGGATACCTCAGGGGTGATGATGGTGGCTAAAAACGATGCCGCCCAGAGGAGCCTCTCCCGTCAGATAAAACAGCGCTCCATTAAGAAGGGATACCTTGCCTTAGTTTTGGGGCATCTAACACCGGAGCGTGGAGCTATCGACGCCCCCATAGGCCGACATCCCAAAGACAGGAAGCGCATGGCAGTGGTATCCGGAGGCAGGGAGGCGCGTACGGAATACAAAGTGATTAAATACTTCGATGATTACACATTGGTCGAGGCGATGCCTGAGACAGGGCGTACCCACCAGATCAGGGTGCACTTCGCAGCGATAGGTCATCCTATCTTCGGCGACCATGTCTATGGGAAAAGGTCGCCCCTGCTGGGAAGGCAATTTCTCCATGCCCACCGGCTTGGCTTCAAATTGCCCTCGAGCGGAGAATTCGTGGAGTTCGGAGCCGAGCTACCCCCAGACTTGGAGGAAGTGCTGAAGCAGCTTTGACTGTGGGGAACGTTTCTTTATCAAAGCTTTCTCGCGATCTTGGCCCACGTGTCGCGTAAAGTAACCGTCCGGTTGAATACCAGCCGTTCGCCAGAAGAGTCTTTCAAATCTGCACAAAAATATCCTAGACGTTCAAACTGATACTTACTCCCCGGAGTCGCGTTTGCCAGACTGGGTTCGAGATACCCCGTCGAAGTCTGCAGTGATTTGGGATTCAAAACGGTTTCGACCTCATCAACATCGCCGGGGTTCTCCACCGTGAAGAGACGGTCGTAAAGGCGCACCTCGGCCTTGAGCGCGTGGGCAGCCGAAACCCAGTGGATGGTTCCTTTGACCTTGCGGCTGCTCCCGGCCGCTCCACTCCGTGTATCAGGGTCGTACGTGCAGTGCAGCTCAACCACCTGGCTGGCCTTATCCTTCACCACCCCCACACATTTGATGATATACGCATATCGTAATCGCACCTCACGGCCCGGGGACAGACGGAAGAATTCCTTCGGTGGAGCTTCCATGAAATCGTCCTGCTCGATGTACAGCACGCGCGAAAAGGGCACTTTCCGCGTCCCCATATTGGGGTCTTCGGGATTGTTGACTGCATCCAGTTCCTCTGTCTTCCCTTCGGGGTAATTGTCGATGACCACGCGAAGAGGATGCAACACAGCCATAACTCGTGGGGCACGCTTGTTCAAGTCCTCCCGGATGCAATGCTCCAGCAGCGCAACATCAATGGTACTATCGGTCTTGGCTACGCCGATGCGCTCGCAGAAATTACGGATAGACTCCGGCGTGTATCCGCGTCTGCGTAAACCGGAAAGAGTGGGCATGCGGGGGTCGTCCCACCCGCTGACATATGCCTTCTCCACGAATTGCCTCAGCTTGCGCTTGCTCATCACGGTGTAAGTGAGATTGAGGCGGGCGAACTCAATCTGCTGGGGATGATACACCCCCAGTTCATTGAGGAACCAGTCGTACAGGGGGCGATGGTCTTCGAACTCCAGCGTGCAGATGGAGTGGGTGATCCTTTCGATAGAGTCCTCGAGGCCATGCGCCCAGTCGTACATGGGATAGATGCACCACTTGTCGCCTGTGCGGTGATGCTCCGCATGCAGGATGCGATACATTACCGGGTCCCGCATATTGAAATTCGGTGACGCCATGTCGATTTTGGCGCGGAGCACCCGGGAGCCGTCCTCGAACTCACCTGCCCTCATGCGTTGGAACATGTCGAGGTTCTCCTCGACAGAACGGTTGCGGTATGGACTCTCTTTACCCTGTTCAGTGAGAGTGCCACGCTGCTCTCTGATCTTATCTGCGCTCAGGTCATCAACATAAGCCTTGCCGGCTTTAATCAACTGCACAGCATATTCATACATCTGCTCGAAGTAGTCCGAGGCATAAAACAGCCGCTCCTCAAAGTCGAAACCGAGCCAGCGCACGTCTTCTATGATGGATTCAACGTATTCCACCTCTTCCTTGGTGGG
>CAYGWR010000072.1:3347-5343 GCA_964353645.1 uncultured Dehalococcoidia bacterium | reverse complement strand
TCCTTCCGCGAGCTCTGGGTAGAATCGCCGGTGCTGGGGTCTCTGCGCAGGCGGGAGGACTATCACGGCGGCTGCGAGTCATGCCGTTACTGGGCCGTATGCAGGGGCTGTCGGGCCATAGCGCTGGCCTACGCCCGTGCTAACGGCCATGAAGACTATCTCGGCCCAGACCCGCAATGCCCGTATCACTGCCTATCGTAAGGGATGACATATTTAGGTCGCCCTCCAGGAGGAGTCTTCTAAAAGGGTTCCTTTTACTCGATTTGCAAAATCCCCCTTTTTCTGTTATAGTGCCCCTCGGTGGTTAAAGTATAGGTTGCCAGTCCTCTAAAGGTTCCTCTTAGCAGCGATACCCGCGGGCCTTGGAGACCGAGCTCTAACCAACTAGCATAAGAGAGGAGGTCATCCATGAGCTTTGTGGAAAAGTCGCTGCAATGTTCTGATTGCAGCACTAGTTTCACCTTCAGCGTCGAGGAACAAGAGTTCTTCGCAAAAAAAGGGTACACCAACGAGCCCAAGCGGTGCCCATCCTGCCGTGAAGCGAAGAGAGGGCAGCGCAGCGGTGGTGGCGGTGGCGGCGGAAGACCAGTTGACCGTCAGATGTTCCCTGCCGTGTGTGCCTCGTGTGGCACTGAGACACAGGTGCCCTTTGAGCCGCGAGAAGGCAGACCAGTGTATTGCAGCCGTTGCTACGACAAAGTCAGGTCAAGTAACCAGCGGTAATCTGGCTAAGACAAGATAGTGGAGGCCGGGGCAGCCCCTGGCCTCCATTGCTTCCAGCTCTGTTACAAAGGGCTTTCATGCGAAACACATTTTAAGAGAAAGGAGCCCCATTATGAATATCTATGTGGGCAACCTGTCACGCGATGTGACTGACGAGGAACTGCGGAAGGAATTCGAGGCTTTCGGCAAGGTGGAGTCGATCAATATCATCAAGGACAAGTATAGTGGTCAGTCTAGAGGGTTCGGGTTTGTTGAGATGCCGGAGAAGGCTGAGGGACAGGCTGCGCTTGCTGGGCTCAAGAGCAAGGTATTGCAGGGCCGAACAATCGATGTCAGCGAGGCACGCCCCAGGACCGAGGGTGGTAGGGGTGGTGGCGGCGGTGGTGGTGGCGGTAGGGGCGGTTTCGGTGGTGGTGGAGGCAGAGGAGGAGGAGGAGGTGGTGGTGGTGGTGGTGGTGGCTTCGGTGGCGGTGGGGGAAGACGCAGGTCATTCTAACTCTCCCCTGTTCAGTAAACATGATCCGCCATAGGCGGACTGGAGGTTGGTTGTGTGATGCAGCCAACCTCCGCTGTTTTTACCTCAGCGGGCACCAAGCTAACCGAATATCGCCACACGGTGGAAAGCCTCTGCTAGTTTGAAGCTCTCTCCCTGAGCCATAGCCTCATGTTGCTGCCTCAGCATGTTCTCCAGATCGGGCGATGGCAGGTGCGCTACCTGGCTTTTGTGGCAGCGCAGTGCAGCTATCTTGAGGTCGAAGGTGTCGCTGATATCGGAGCGGTAGTTTATCTCCTGAGAGTCCCAGAATAACAGAAAGCCCCAGAGTAGTATCTCTTTGACCTTATGGGGCTGAAGCCCGTCCAGCATCAAATCGGGGTAGGAGAGGAAGTCCCTCGCGTAAGGGAAGACAGCGTCCAGCACGACCTGTCCGGCGATGCGGTGGTCGCGGTGCCAGATATAGCGGATATAGGGGTCGGTGGTTGCCACAATATCGGGGCGGTACATCCTTATCAGGCGCACAATCTGTTTCCTGAACTCGTAAGTATCCTCCAATCCCTGGTCGGGATGGCGCAGGAATATGACCTCCCTTACCCCCAACACCTTGGCTGCGTCCAGTTGCTCTTTCTCCCTGATTTTGGCCAGCGCCTCCGGCTTCATGTTGACGTCGCTGCTGCCTTTATCGCCGTTGGTGCACACCACGTAGATGACATCCTTGCCCTCTTTGGCCCAGCGCGCCACCGTTCCGGCGATGCCGTATTCTGCATCGTCCGGGTG
>CAYGWR010000072.1:0-3247 GCA_964353645.1 uncultured Dehalococcoidia bacterium | reverse complement strand
ACGCTTTCGATGCCTCCTACCCTGGTAGCCACTATGGGCGTGCCGCAGGCCAGGGATTCCAGGGCCACCAGCCCGAAGCTCTCGTAATACGACGGGATAACGCAGACATCGGCAGCGCTGTAGTAAAGGGGCAGCTCTTTTTGCTCTACGATGCCGGCGAAGGTGACTGAATCCTGGATATGCAGGCTACGGGACAGCCTTTGCAGCCTCTCCACTTCGGGTTGGCTATCCTCGTCGCCGCCGATCACTAAAAGCTTGAGGTTACGCCTCGTGTCCAGCTTAGGTAAGGCCATCAACAGTTTGTCTATACCCTTCAGGGGGTCTATCCTCCCCACAAACAGTAAGATGTTGTGTCCATTCAACCCCAGGCTTCGCCGCGCCGTTTCTTTATCTAGATGTCGGAACAGCTCCAGGTTCACGCCGCAGGGGACCACGCTGATTTTCTCCAGCGAAGCATCGTAATAGCTGACCAACTCCCCCCTTCCTTTTTCAGTGGCGGCGATGATGCGGTGGCAGTCCCTGACCAGCTCCCTCTCCGCCATTATCCGAAGCGCAGGCTCGCTTTCTCCCACACCGATGGCGTTCTTAATAGCGCCCAGGGTATGGAACATTATGACGTGGGGGACATCCCACCAGCGCTGAATGCGTCTGCCCACCCAGCCCGATAGCCAGTAATGGCTGTGTATCACATCGTATCGCAGGCTATTGCTGGCCCTGAAGTCCTCCAGCGAGCAGGCGAAGTCCTCGAGATGGGAATATACCGCCAGCTTATCTATGGGCTCGATCTCACCCGCCTGCAGGTGGATGACCCGCGCCTTATCGCCGAGCCGCACAATCTGCTGCTCCTTGGGATCGTGGGCGCGGGTATAGATATCGACTAGGTGGCCCCGCTTCCCCAGCTCGCGGGCCAGCTCCCGGATATAAACGCTCATGCCGCCGGTGTCCTTGCTTCCCAGCTTGCCCACTGGACAGCTATGGACACTGAGCATGGCTATTTTCAATTTGTCTGACATCGTTCTTGTTCTTTTTTTGTGTCATTGCGAGCGGAGCGAAGCAATCTCCTGGTTTTTCCCCTGCATCATAACCTGAGATTGCTTCGTCGTCCGCCACAGGCGGACTCCTCGCAATGACATTAAGAGTGGCCGCCTTTCGCGCGCCCCTACACTTTGCATTCTGCAATTATTTCTGTTCTATCCTGCAACTGTATATCGGTATCTCCCTGCCCCCCAGGCGATATTTGTATTCTTCGGGCCCTTTCAGAAAATCATAGCGTCTCCTGCCCCGCTCGATGCTATCTTTGATAGAGAGGAGCTTGGAGAGCAACCCCACGCTCAAATAGCCGTATTCGGGGTCATAGCCGCTGTTGTAAAGGTACACCTTATTATTGTAGTCGAAGCACATCACGGCGGCAACAGGTTTTCCTGAGATTTCCAGGATGCCGAATCTGAGAAGCTTAGCCTCCGCCATAGTTTCAGCCAGCGACCTGAAGAAGGACTCCATCCGCGCGGTCATAAAGACAGCTTTGTCCTCCCTGCTCACCCGCATCAGTTTGAAGAAGATTTCTAGAACTTTAGGCTCTGCATCCTCGACGGAACGGTAGTTAATCTCGCCCTCCTCCTCCAATCTTCTGAACCTGCGACCCGTCTCGCGCCGCTGCTTCGGGGTCAGCGTTCTCAGATACTCCTCCCATGTGGAGGGCAAGTCGAGGTCCAGCGAAACATTTTCCTGGGTGAGGGTAACCTCATATCCTTTGTCCTTTGCCAGGTCGACCAGGCAGGTCATCACCGTGGAATCGTGCCTCAACGAGTCTAGATGCAACTCCTTTATCCCGTCTTTCTTCAACTTATCCAGGACGGCGGTGAAGAACGCAAGCTCCTTGCCGGGGGCGACCACGAAGTCCATATAATCGCAGACATCGGCGCTGCCGATGAAAGCAGCTTTGCCCTCTTTAACCATGAGGGGCGCGATGCCGGTGACCTCGTTGTTCTCTCTAACGTCAAATAAATATGTTTGGGCGCCCTGCCCGAATGCCTGCCACCATACTTTAAGCCATCTCGGCAGCACGAAAACGGAGTCCCACTTCAGTCGTTGTCGCAGGTCATTCCATGATGAAGCGAGGCTGTCGAAACTCTGTGGAGTAACAATGTAGCTCATATCCAGGGTTAGTGTATCAGCTTGCGTTGGTGGAATCAATTTGGCCCACGTGTGTTAACAAGGGGCGCGGTACCCGCGCCCAAAGCTGACGGCTGAACGCTTAAGGATCGTTTGGGATTTGGAAACTGAGATTTAGGATTTCCCTAAGATGTCTCCCAAATATTTTATAGGCACCAGCGGCTGGCACTACGAACACTGGCGGGGGAGATTCTATCCTACTGAACTCTCTAAATCGAAGTGGCTGGAATTCTATGCCCGCTCCTTCAGCACGGTGGAACTCAACAACAGCTTCTATCACCTGCCCTCGGAGAAGGCGTTCGCCAACTGGCGGGACTCCTCCCCGCAGGGCTTCTGCTATGCCGTGAAGGTGAGCCGTTTCATCACCCACATCAAGAAGCTGAGGAATGTCGAGGACGCTCTGGAGAAGTTTCTGGAGAGGGCCAAGCTTCTCGGTGATAAGCTGGGGCCTCTGCTCTATCAGCTTCCGCCCGGCCTGCACCGCAACGACTCGCTGCTGGAGTCATTTCTGAAGATGCTGCCCAAGGATTTGAGCCATGTCTTCGAGTTTCGCCACGAGTCCTGGCTGGACAAAGGGGTGTTCGCCCTGCTGCGCCGCTACAACGCAGGCTTCTGTATCTACGACATGCCCGACTTCACCACACCTCTTGAGGCCACCGCCGATTTCGTCTATGCCCGCTTCCACGGCAGCACCTGGCTCTACGGCGGCAGCTATTCCGATGAGGAGTTGAGCGGCTGGGCGAAGAACATCGCAGAACTGGCGCAGGGCAAAAAAGCAGTCTACATTTATTTCAACAACGACGCCGAAGGCTTCGCAGTGCAGAACGCCCTCACGATGGAGCAGAAGCTGAAGGAGATTTCGCGGTAAGCAAATTTATTTCGTTGAACCACCTCTTGGGTCATTTCAAGCTGTAACCGGTTCGACAGAGAATAAATCGCGCTTAATTCCTGACTGAGGCATACTACCTGCTGCCAGTGGGGTTTCATCCCAAGTTCTTCCTTCAAGAAGTCTTCCCGCCTTCTTCTTGTTTGCGCCACCCCACTGTTTGAAAAAGAAGGGCACCTTCGCTCTTTG
>CAYGWR010000071.1:0-5652 GCA_964353645.1 uncultured Dehalococcoidia bacterium | reverse complement strand
GACTTGACTCAGGAGTTTGGGCCATCGTCCTCAGGCAAAACCATAATTATTGCCTTTACAGAAGGGAATTTCCCACTACCTGGGCGCACCGAAGTAGTAGGACTGAACGTCGATCGAAAGAAATAGCGTAGGTCCAGCAGAGCTCCGGGGAGCTGGAGGAAGTGACCTACCCCCGGAAATGGTACCACTACAGGGTTAGAGTTACGAGCATTTTAGCTTCAGGAGCAGGCCAAGCCCCAAACCCTCTACACTCAAATACTTAACCCTTCCCCAAAGCACTACAATTCAACGTATTTGTATTTACAATGCTTGGGTATGTTTACGTATGGTTTGCGAAATTGAGGGGCTTTGCTTTGAATTCTGGAGCTTGGGAGTGGTGGTGGATAGGGAGAGGGTGTGGAGGCTGGGCTACACTACGTTAGCAGGATTGCACTTTATGACGTTCTGTTACCCTGATCGCTTTCTCGGATGAACCGGCCACTCCAAAAAGGCGATACCTGAGCTTAAGTGTACATCATTCGGAAAACAGGCGCTCCACAAGGACTTGTTTTTCGTAAAGCTCGTGGGTATTATACAGGCAACATTCATAGTCGATTATTATTGAAACGTCCACAGGGTGGCATGGTCGGCGATTCGATAAGACCCGCTCTTGAATAATCGGCCATATTGGGGATGGGAAATGT
This sequence comes from uncultured Dehalococcoidia bacterium, assembly GCA_964353645.1. Lineage (GTDB taxonomy): Bacteria > Chloroflexota > Dehalococcoidia > SZUA-161 > SZUA-161 > JACWAE01. The sequence continues at coordinate 4,969 of CAYGWR010000071.1, read as the reverse complement.
CGGCTAAATACGATTGATAATGTATAGATGATATTATGTACTCAGCACGCGAGTGCTGGAGAGATGAAGGATATAAGATGGAATTTGAACACACAACAAACGTTGTTGTCGTAGGATCGGGGGCTGCGGGCTTGACGGCGGCGGTAGCTGCTCGTGATGCCGGGTGTGAAGTGATTGTTCTCGAGAGTATGGACAAGGTCGGGGGGTCCAGTGCCAAGTCGGGAGGCGGTTTTTGGATCCCGAACAATCCGTATATGAAGGCGGCCGGAGTTGATGACTCCTATGAGGCCGCGCTGATTTATCTCAATGAGGTCATCCCAGAGAAGGGGCCTGCGAGTTCTAAAGAACTTCGCGAGGCCTATGTCAAGCACGCTCCTGAGCTTGTGACATGGCTCGAGGATCTGGGATTCAAGGCTATCTATGCGCGCGGCTACCCGGACTATTACCCAGAGTGTCCCGGCGGTTGTGCCGAGGGTCGTTGCGTGGAAGGCGATCTGTTTGACCCGCGCTCACTCGGTGAACAATGGAAAGACAGGGTGCAGACAGTTCCGGTGCCAATGCATACCTATGAAGTCAACATGCTCAGCCTTGCGATGCGCACCTGGAGTGGATTCTTCACTGTGGTGGACATTATCGGCAGACGCACAATTTTGTGGAGGTTGCTTGGCAAGCAACGCGTTTCCATGGGCGGATCGTTGATCGGCCAGTTGCTTAAGATCTTACTTGATCGATCCGTCCCTGTCTGGCTTGAGACTCCGCTGGTGAGCCTGATAACGGATGGTGATGCTGTTGTTGGTGTGATAGCCGAAAAGGGAGGCAAGAACATACGTATCCGTGCCACGCATGGTGTCATACTCGCTGCGGGCGGCTTTGAACACAATGATGCGATGCGCCAGCAATACCAGCAACATCCCATCTCCACCGAATGGACATCGGGTGCCTCCGGCAATAAAGGGGGTGGTATCCAGGCCGGTATTGCCGTCGGAGCCGCCGTCGAGATGATGGATGATGCTTGGTGGATGCCGACACTCTTGCCCAAAAGCGGTCCCATGCCGGTAATCTTCGAGCGCTCCTTGCCGTACAGCATGATAGTTGACAGCTCCGGCCAGCGATTCATGAACGAGTCACAGTCCTACGTTGCCTGTGGTCAGCAACAGTATAAACGCAATAAGATTGTGCCAGCGATTCCAGCATATCTCATCCTTGATTCGCGGCATCGCAAATACTACATGCTTGCGATGAATATGATGCCGCGTATTACTCCGAAGTCGGCGTATAAGGAAGGCTTTATCACCAAGGCTAACTCGCTCCCAGAGCTCGCCCGTAAGATGGGCATCGACGAGGCTGGTCTGGTGGCCACCGCTAAGCGGTTCTCCCAGTTCGCAAAGAATGGGAGGGATGAGGACTTCGGTCGGGGGGAAAGCGCCTACGATCACTTCTACTCCGACCCGCGCGTCAAACCGAATCCCAACCTCGGCCCAATCGAAAAAGCGCCTTTCTATGCCTTAAAGATCTGGCCGGGCGATCTGGGCACAATGGGCGGGCTTCTTATTGACGAGCATGCGCGTGTGCTTCGAAAGGATGGCTCGATCATCCGTGGTCTTTACGCGGCAGGTAACAACACAGCCTCAGTCATGGGGCGTACCTACCCTGGTCCAGGATCGACGATCGGGCCAGCTATGGTCTTCGGTATGATTGGCGGTCGCCATGCGGCCACCATGGCAGAGGTACAGCCGATGTTTTAAGTTGTGCTCTGGGTTTCATCGCGAGTTGCCCAAGAACGTCAAACTGTGTCTCCCAAGATCTTTCATTCCCATTCAACATGGCGCTCCTAAAAACACTTGGTTTTGATATGACCGACTCGAAGCTCTTCCATTATTCCCGGTGCTAACGTGTTAAATATTGACATAGCAGGATAGCTATTCAGTGCACGATACCACATACCGGCTCGTTAGGGGGAGGGTCAACTTTGAGAAGCTGCGCGGTTCTGGTCACGACTCTTTCCAGCTCACGATATATTCAGCATTCCCCATGGCGAGATCAGGTTTTCCCACTTCCCATGTTCCGCTAAGACCTGTTTCTCCGGCACCAAGCTCGAAGTGGCACATCGCAATCCCTATGTCTACACGCTGAAGGTCTATCCTCCCGTTGAACTTGTCGTATCCCCATGTTCGCTTCAGATAGAAATGGAAGGCACCCAGTTGTTTCTGATAGACAACTCGCCAGGGCTGGTTGTTTGACGCCGAAGGCCCAAGCCTCACGCATTCGAGCGGAACAGCGTATCCGCCAGCCGAGTCTTTTGACAGAGGCGAGTTGAAGTCTCCATCAAAGAACAACTCCTCCCACGGCTTGCGACGGTCGGAATTAGCAAGGCGTCTCAATACCATCTCTCTTACCGTCCTCCTATCACGAGCATACCCAATCGGGCTAATTGCTGCCACAATTTCATCCTCTGAGACATTTGCCCTCTTCGCGAAATTCGCCCGCTTGAATGTGCCACCCAACCAGCAGGTTCCCAGACCCAGATTGGTGGCCGCAAGTATCAATTTCTCAAAGCTATATCCGAGATCTACCATTGCTCCGGCACCGTCTTTAATCGCACTCACGATAAAGAGCTTCGCGCCACTAATGAACCCGTAGGTTCCCAGGCTTCCGATCTCGTTCTTCTCCATTTCCGAGAAATCAATCAGGGCGAATCTAACTTTATTGCCGAATGGGCCTTCGTTAGTCGACTCAAGTAGATTGATCATCTCTTGCTTCTTGCCCTGCTCGATTGAGCGATCTGCATATGATCTTACAGAGACGCGCCTATTGATTGCTTCTATTATCGATTCCATTGGATTACCCTCCTTTACTTGATATTATACTCTCCGTGCTTTTAAGATAAATTTTAGCTGACCAACCGGGCGTTTTCAGCGACTTTAGTCGCATAAGCGTGACCTCTTCATACGCACTTAAAATCCGTTGGACTTCGGACCATGCTTGTTCAAACACTTTCCTCGGACAAATCTAGCTTACTAGTATCGTTAGAGCCAATGTGATATGCTCTGTAGGAATCGAAGTATGCCTATTTCGGGGGTAACCGTTCCCAGGGCGGGAGGAGTAGCATGAGCAATATGAGTCTGAAAGAGCAGTTGGATAATTTGTTCAATCCCAGGGCGGTGGCGGTAATCGGGGCATCGAATTTCTTCGGTAAGTGGGGATATAACGTGCTGAACCGCGTGCTGAGCCATAAGCAGGGGCGAGAGATTTACGCCATAAATAATAAAGAACCCGAAGTGATGGGAATGAAGGCTTATAAGAGCGTGGTAGAGGTGCCCGGGCCGGTGGATTTCGCTGTGATAACGGTGCCATTTCAGTATGTCCCCGCTGCTCTGGAGGACTGCGTTAGAAAGGGAGTCAAGAGCGCCGTAATTATCTCCGGCGGGCTTGCCGAGACAGGCGAAGAGGGCGCAAGAATACAAAGGGAGGCGGTTGAAATCGCCCGGCGAGGCGGCATACGCTTCATAGGTCCGAACTGCCTGGGGTTCTGTAACCCGTACGCAAACTTCTGCACTGTGCCTTTCATGCCCCCTATCGAGACAGGGCATGTGGCGCTCATCTCGCAAAGCGGGAACTCGGGCCAGGCAATACTCGATTACGGGCTGCAGATGGGAGTGGGGTTCAGCAAGTTTATCAGCAGTGGAAACGAGGGCGACCTGCGCTTCGAAGACTATCTGGAGTATCTGGCTCAGGATGAGAAAACGGAGGTTATCCTGGGTTATGTAGAAGGATTCAGGGAAGGCAAGCGGTTCCTGGCACTGGCAAGGGAAATAACCAAAAGGAAGCCCATAGTCATTATGAAGGTAGGGCGTACGGATGTCGGGAGCAGGGCAGCGCGGTCTCACTCCTCTGCTCTGGCGGGATCGGATGCAACGCTCGATTCTGCGTTCAAGCAATGCGGTGTGATCAGGGTGGAGAAGCTTCACGAAATGGTAGATGTCGCTGTGGCTTTGCTGGGCCAGTCACTGCCCCGGGGGAGAAGGGTGGGAGTGCTGTCGATGAGCGGGGGGATGGCAGTCATCGCCGCAGACGCCTTGAGGAAAGAGGGTTTAGAACTGCCCCCACTGTCAGCAGCTACTATGGAGAAACTGGAGTCTATGATGTCGCGAAGGTGGTCCGGCGGAAACCCTGTCGATCCTGCCGGGGACTTCGTCAGCTACCAGGCTCTCTGGCCCATGATAGAGGATGAGAATTTTGACGCCATATTGGTTATCGGCGGTGTCGCGATGACCTCCGGCTACAGCAGGTGGGCACCGCCGTTGATGAAAAAGACTACTCAAGAGCTGGGAATGCAAATGGAGGAAGCTGAGCTTGAGAATATAAAGACGACTATTGACCTTATGGCAAAACACCGTAAGCCCGTCCTCTTTACCGTTGGAGCGGCGCGTTTCGAAACTGAGGGCAAGGTCCCTTTGACGTTGAAGCAGCGTCATCTAAATCTCTACCCTGACCCGGAAGAATCAGCTAAAATACTTGCTCACTTAGTAAGATACAGCGAATACCGCAGCGCAGGGTAGCGAACCAGCCGGATTTAATGCGAAAGGTTGTTTTAAACGGGAGGTCAGTATCATGCTGCGACACCGTGATCAGCAGTTAAGGAGTCGCTCTTCCGAATCTACGGCGACTCCCTGATTCGTGTTCCGACTACTTAACTGGGGTTGGAAAGTGCTGACGGAAGATCTCTCACACAAAACGCTATTCTGTGCAGTTCAATAGTGTCACTTCGCCCACCCAGCACTCCAGAAACACTTGATTGTGGAACAATAGCTAGGATCTTGCTTCTACGACGATAACTCAAACTCTAGAAGTGCTACAATAATCAGGGGTGGTCAACCAGTTTCTGCCCAACAAGGAGGCGTTATCATGATTCTATTGAATCCGAAGAAACACGTGCGCAAATATTCAGATAACAAGTCACGGGATATAA
>CAYGWR010000070.1:0-5707 GCA_964353645.1 uncultured Dehalococcoidia bacterium | reverse complement strand
ACATGAAAGCAGTAATCCTGGCAGCAGGCGAAGGGAACAGAATGAGGCCCCTGACTTATACCAGGCCCAAGGTGATGCTGCCCCTTGCCAACAAGCCGATACTGGAGCACCTGCTCATAGAGCTGAAGAAGGCTGGGGTCAAAGAGTTTACCATCGTAGTGGGCTACCACGGCGAAACCATACGGCAGCATTTCGGAGACGGCACCAGATGGGGTGTGAGCATTGACTATGTCACCCAGAGGAAACAGCTCGGCACCGCCCACGCCGTGAAGATGGTAGAGGGGTTCATCAAAGATAAGTTCCTGCTGGCCAACGGTGATGTCCTGCTTAAGGCAGAGGATATAGAGAAGATAATGGCAAAGCATAATGTCACCTTAAGCCTGATCGAGGTGAAAGACACTAAAGACCTCGGCGTGGTGGAGGTGGTCGGCAATAAGATAAAGGCAATCCACGAGAAGGTGGAAAATCCTCCTACGAATCTGGTGAATGCAGGAGTGTACCTGCTTACACCAGACATTTTCCCTGCCATAGCCAGGACCGAGAAATCGCCCAGAGGGGAGTACGAGCTGACCGATTCCCTGCAAATCCTGCTGGGCGAAGACAATCCCATCTCATGGGTCAAAATTGACCAGTGGCTTAATCTGAGTTATCCTTGGGACTTGTTGACAGCAAACGAATCGCTCATGGCGGGGATAGAGGAACAAAGACTGGGGATAGTCGAAGAGAACGCAGTCTTAAAAGGAAGGGTTTCCATAGGTAAAGGCACTACTGTTCGGGCAAACTCATATATTCAGGGGCCTGTGATAATCGGGGATAACTGCGATATAGGCCCCAATTGCTACATCCGCCCCAGCACCGCCATCGGCGACAACTGCCACATAGGCGGCGCTGTGGAGGTCAAGAACTCGATTGTCATGCAGGGCAGCAAAATACCCCATCACAACTATATAGGTGATAGCATAATAGGGGAGGAGTGCAACCTCGGCGCTGGCACCAAGATTGCAAACCTGAGGCTGGATAAGAAAGAAATCACCGCAGGAAATATCGACACCATGAGGCGCAAGTTTGGCGCTATCATCGGAGACGGTGTTCAAACCGGCATCAACGCCAGTATCAACGTGGGCAGCCTCATTGGCGACCATACCTTCATAGGCCCCGGAGCCATGGTTAGTGGCGTGGTGCTGCCCGGTTCCCAGATATTTTAAGATATTTTAACAGGGGGTTATTAACCCGTTCGCCCTGAGCCCGTCGCAGGGCAAGTCTCAATGTCATTCCTGCGAAAGCAGGAATCCAGGTTCCCCCTTTTCAAAACTTGTCCCTGACTCGTTCCAGGGAGGGGGATACAGGGGGATTACAGAAGTGTCCTTCACATATGAAGGACCGGGGTTTTGGGGGTGTCCCCCCAAATATTTAACATGTCATTGCTTCGTCCGCCAGAGGCGGACTCGCAATAACACTAGTACCTCTTTGCAAAGAAAGGCGTCATAATAAAGCCGTTCGTGGTGAGCTTGTCGAACCATGAACACGCCCTTCGACAGGCTCAGGGCGAACGGAATCATGATAACGTCTGCTCACGCAACCAAGTACTAGTAACCAGAGGGGGTTGATGTGGAAGTGCAGTCCGCCTTAGGCGGATGCCGGGGGTATTGGGGGTGTCCCCTATGTCACCCTGAGTGTAACGAAGGGTCTCAGAATGATAGAGAGAGTTGCCAGAAGCATTTAACATGTCATTGCGAGCGTAGCGAAGCAATCTCCGCGTGCTCGTAGGTATGAAGGGGGACGGTGAGATTGCTTCGGCCTTCCCAGGAAGGCCTCGCAACGACATTATGAACCAGAGGGGGTTGATGTGGAAAGAATAGAACAAGCCGTTATCCTAGCCGCCGGAGAGGGCCAGAGGCTGAGGCCATTCACAGCCTCAAAGCCTAAGGTCATGATCCCCATCGCCAACAAGCCTATCCTGCGCTACGTAATCGAGGCAGTCGCCCAAAACGGGATTCGCAAGATAGTGATTGTGGTAGGCTACAGAAAGGACCAGGTTATAGACTACTTCGGCTCCGGTGAACAGTTCGACGTAGAGATAGAATATGTAGAGCAAAAGCAGCAGCTCGGCACCGCCCATGCCCTGAAGCTCATGAAAGGAAAGGTTAAGGGCAAGTTCCTGGTCCTGTCCGGGGATAACATCATAGAGCCTGCCACCATCGCCAACTTAGTCCAGGAGAAACCAGATGCCATCCTGGTAAAAGAGCAGGAGAACATATCCAAGTATGGCGTGATCGAAGCCCAAAATGGAATAGTGACCAGCATCGTGGAGAAGCCCAAGGAGTTCCTGAGCCATCTGGTAAATACCGGCATCTATGCCTTCACCGACAATATCTTCAACTTAATCGGACAGGAGACAGACCTGCCATCTGTAATCCGCAACATGATAGACCAGGGCCATAAGATAAAGACCTGCGAGGCGGCTGGCGCCTGGCTCGATGTGGTCTATCCCTGGGACATATTGAAGCTAAACGATCTGGCTCTGGCTAAAATCTCCCCTGCCGTCGGAGGCATAGTTGAAAGGGGCGCTAGCGTAAAGGGCCTGGTATCAATAGGAAAAGGCACTACTATAAGGTCTAATTCCTATATCGTAGGGCCAGCCATCATTGGGGAGAACTGCGAAATAGGCCCGAGCGTGTGCATCCTGCCCTCCACCAGTCTGGGGGACAACGTTTGCATTCTACCCTTCACAGTCATCGATAACAGCATGATAGCGGATGGAGTGGAGATTGGCCCCGGCTCCACGATTCAGGACTCGATAATCGACAGGGGATGCCGGCTCAAGGGGCACTTCGTCACTCAAAGCGGCGAAGCCGACATAAAGGTCGAGGGCGAATATAATCAAGTAAACATCGGTGCGATGTTAGGAGAGCACTGCAGCGTCGGGGACAGCGTGGTAACTGCCCCCGGTGTCATCATGGGCAATCGCTGCCGGGTGAAGGCGCTGAAAGTGCTTGAGCAAAGCATCCCTGACGAAAGCTTAGTGGTGTAATCATGTGCGGAATCGTTGGCTACGTAGGAAAAAGAGAAGCCCAACCGGTCCTGGTCAATTGTTTGAAGAGACTGGAGTACCGCGGGTATGATTCCTGCGGCATCGCTTTGCTCGGGAAAAACCTGGAAATCTACAAGGACGCAGTTCGAATTGATTCCCTGGAAAAATCATTGCGTCCCAACAGCAGCCACACCGGTATCGGGCATACCAGATGGGCCACCCACGGCAAGCCATCACAGATAAATGCCCACCCTCATACAGATTGCAGCGGAAAGATCGCCGTAGTCCACAACGGAGTGATCGAAAACTTCCTGCAACTTAGAGAGCAACTGACCAAAGAAGGGCACATCTTCCGCTCCGATACAGATACCGAGGTAATACCCCACCTGATCGAAAAATACTATCAGGGGAATCTGGAGCAAGCTGTATCGAGAGCTATTGTTGACATAACAGGGTCATACGCCTTCGTCGCTATGCATGTTGACTGGCATGGACTCGTAGTAGCCAGGAACGAGAGCCCTCTGATTTTGGGCGTAGGTGATAAAGAATATATCGTAGCCTCGGATGTTCCCGCAGTGTTGGACTACACTGACAGGGTAATCTACCTCGAAGATGGGGATATTGGCGTCATCACCGAGAATGCCATCAGGTGCACCAGCAACGGGAAACAGGTCGAGAGGGCCGAACATAGGATACCCTGGAGCATGGAAGAAGCCCAAAAAGCGGGGCATGAGCACTTCATGATTAAAGAGATTCATGAACAGCCCAGGGTTATCCGAAATACCTACAAAGGGTATATCTCAGCGCTTGAGCCGGTGGTGAATCTGGGTATAGAAAAGGATGCCGGCCTTAGCGATATCCTCATTGTGGCTTGCGGCACCTCCTACTATGCTTCCCTGGTGGGGCAGCATGTGATTCAGAGTCTGTCCCAGATACCGGTCAGGGTGGAGATAGCCTCCGAGTTCAATTACTCTGACACCGTGTTGGGCAAAACATGGGTCATAGCCATTACTCAATCAGGAGAGACCGCCGATAGCTTGAGGGCACTGAAAAAGGCGAAGAAGTCCGGCTGTCGCACACTGGTGATTACCAACGTAGTCGGGAGCACCGCCACGCGCATCGCCGATGAAACACTTTACATAACAGCAGGGCCTGAGATATGCGTAGCTGCTACCAAGAGCTTCATCGCTCAGCTTATAATGCTGTACCTGTTGGCTTTAGCCTGGGCATCGGTAGGCGTCCGCTCCAGAGCGGGCATGATTTCTGAACTGAGGCAATTGCCGAACAAAGTACAGGAGTTGCTCGATAGAAAAGAGGAGATCGCTGAGCAAGCCAAATACCTGGCAAGGTACGAAAATGTATTCTTCGTCGGCAGAGGAATCAACTTCCCCATAGCTCTTGAAGGAGCACTAAAGCTGAAAGAGATCTCATATATCCATGCTGAGGGCTACCCGGCGGGAGAACTGAAGCATGGCCCCTTCGCCCTGCTTACGCCAAATACGCCAGTGGTTGCCCTGGCTGCTAAGGACAACACTTATGAGACCCTTTTGGCTAACATTAGAGAGATAAAAGCCAGGGAATCGCCGGTACTAGCCATCGCCCAGGAAGGCGACGACGAGATTGAAAAATATGTTGACTTCGTGATCAGAGTCCCCAGGGTTGACCCTGTATTTTCGCCAGTGGTCAATGCGGTCGCCCTGCAACTGCTGGCCTATTACACTGCCAAAGAGAGAGGTTGCCCCATAGACACCCCACGAAACCTTGCCAAGAGCGTCACCGTAGAGTAACAAGCAGAAAAGAGGAGATAAATTTGAAGATTCTGGTTACCGGAGGCGCAGGATTTATCGGCTCTAACCTGGTGGATGCCTTGATTGGCCTTAGTCATGATGTGGTGGTGATAGACAATCTCTCCAGCGGCTTAAGGAAGAATCTAAACCCTAAAGCCAAGTTCTACGAGATAGATATCCGCGATAAGAAGTTAGCTGAAGTCTTCGAGCGCGAGAAGCCGCAGATTGTGAGTCATCACGCAGCCCAAATAGATGTACGTAAATCGGGCGAAGACCCCATAGCTGATGCTGAAGCTAATATACTGGGCAGTCTGAATCTCATCTCCAACTGCGTTCGCTTTGGTGTTAAGAGGATAGTCTACGCCTCAACAGGTGGGGCAATTTATGGTGACCCACAATACCTGCCTGCCGACGAGAATCATCCAATAAATCCCATCTCGCAGTACGGTATATCGAAGCACACCGTGGAGCACTATCTACATCTCTACAGCATAATCCATGGGCTTGAGTACGTGGCTTTAAGGTACTCTAATGTCTACGGCCAGAGGCAGAATCCGTACGGGGAAGCAGGCGTGGTAGCCATCTTCGCCATCCAGATGCTCACCGGGAAACAACCCACCATATTCGGCCCTGGAGATAAAACCAGAGATTACACGCACGTATCCGACATAGTGGCAGCCAACATTATCGCCCTCGACCACGGGAAGAACACCATCTGTAACATCGGGACGGGGACTGAAACAAAAGACCAGGAGATTTTCGATACCCTGGCCAGCGTGCTGGGTTACAAAGGCACTCCTATATACGCCCCTGTTCGTAAGGGTGAGGTTTATCGCATCGCTCTTGACTGCACCAAAGCCCGAAAGGAGCTCGGCTGGAGCCCCAAGCT
>CAYGWR010000069.1:0-5723 GCA_964353645.1 uncultured Dehalococcoidia bacterium | reverse complement strand
ATCTTCTGCGCTGGCAAGTTGCCCATAGCGGATCAACTGCTGGACACCGACCCTCAGAAGGCACTGCTGGAGAAGTACAAAACCGATTTCGAGGCGTGGTATGGAGCCGGCATAACTAACACTTTTGGCGGACATGCCTACGATTCCTTGATGATGGTGGTCGATGCTTTGAAGACGGTGGGCCCAGACAAAGCAAAGATTCGAGACTATATTGAGAGTAATATCGTGAACTGGCCTGGCACCGGCGGCGTTTACAATATGTCTCCTCTGGATCACAATGGGCTACCGAGGGATGCTGAGGAAGCTATGATACTTGTCAAAATTGTAGACAGCAAGTGGACCTGGCTAAAAGACTAGAAGCTGGCTGCTGATAGGTTTTGTAGTGAACAAAGGGGGAAGGTGTGCCTTCCCCCTTTGTTTCAAAGGCAGATGGGAGACTGGGTGAATGTCATCAGCGCAGTTTGTTCAGTATCTGATATCCGGCATTACCTCGGGAAGCATCTATGCCCTTGCCGGGCTCGGGTTCACCATAATTTACGCTGTCACCAAGATCATTAACTTCGCCCAGGGCGAGTTCGTGATGCTGGGGGGACTGGTCTCATTCACACTCATCTATCGAGCCGGGATTCCTCTCGTTCCTGCACTAATCCTCGCGATACTCATCGCAGCAGCGGTCGGCGCGGCTATGTATCTGCTTGCCATACGCCCGCCTAAAAAAGCTTCTGTAGTCAGCCTCATAATCATCACCATCGGAGTTGCCATCTTCGTTCGCGGTATCGCCGGACAGGTGCTAACCAAAGAATTCATTCGCCTGCCTTCTTTCTCGGGTGAGAAATCGATATCCTTCCTCGGAGCCAGCATTGATCCCCAGGCCCTCTGGATAATCGGAACCATGGTGATGGTGACGATTATCCTTCATCTTTTTCTTACCTATACCATGGTGGGCAAGGCCCTGAAGGCGTGCGCCATAAACCCCGTGGCTTCCAGCCTCGTGGGTATCAATCCCAAAACGATGGCGCTGATTGCCTTTGTCCTGGCAGCAGCAATTGGTGGCATTGGTGGTGTGGTCTTTGCCCCCTTGACACTCATGTCTTACCAAGGTGGAGTTATGCTTGGGCTTAAAGGTTTTGTGGCGGCAGCCATTGGCGGCTTTAAGAGCCCGGTGGCAGCAGTTATCGGTGGCTTGCTGTTGGGTATCATTGAGAGCTTCGCGGTAGCTGCCAACTGGGGACCCTTCACTTCGGCCTATAAGGATGCTATCGCTCTAGTGGTCCTGCTGTTAATACTGCTCATCAGGTCAGGGAAGCTGGCAGAGGAGGAGAGGGCAGGCTGATGATAGCGAGGCTCAAGAGCAATTGGTCATACCTTGCCATCGCAACGCTATTTGCGTTTTTGATACTGGCCCCATTTGACTGGTTCCTCGGGCAATATACCACTCTGATGATTGTTATCGGTATCTATACCATAGTCACTGTAGGACTGTGCCTTCTTATGGGTTACACGGGGCAGGTATCCCTGGGACAAGCTGCTTTCTTCGGTATGGGCGCTTACATATCAGCTATCTTGAGCACGACCTATGGATTTAACCCCTGGCTGGCCATGTTGATAGCAGCCGTAGCTACCGGTGCCTTTGCCTATATTATCGGCTATCCTATCTTCAGGCTCAAGGGCAACTATCTGGCCATGGCTACCCTCGGCCTGGGCTTGATCATGTGGATTGTGTTCAAGCAACTGAACCAGTTCTTTGGTGAGCCCGATGGAATTTCGGGTATTCCCTATCTATCCATCGGGGGATTTGTCTTTAATACCTCCTTCAGGCGGTATTTCCTGGTCTGGTTCTTCTGCCTGGCTGTCCTGCTTATCTCTCAGAATATCGTCAGGTCCCGGACAGGCCGAGCGCTTAGAGCCATACACGGCAGCGAGGCTGCTGCCGAGTCGATAGGCATTAATGTAGACCAGTTCAAAGTGAAGATATTGGTACTCAGTGCTGTATATGCCTCTCTGGCTGGCAGTCTTTTTGCCCACCATCTCCGCTATGTCGGCGCTCAGCCTTTCGACTTTATGGCCTCAGTGAAGCTGGTGGTTATGGCGGTAATAGGAGGGCTGGCCAGTGTCTGGGGCGCTATCTTCGGAGCTGGTGCCACTCATGTACTGAGTGATGAACTGCTGCTTAGATTCGGTGACTGGGATGTAATTATCTACGGGTTAATACTCGTGTTGGTGATGATTTTCATGCCAGAGGGTTTGTTTGTCAGGCTAAAAGACATCTTAGAACGATTGCGACTCAGGTATAGACGGAGAGGGGCCGAGCCTTGAGCAGGTCTGTAATTCTGGAGACCAGAGGGTTGAGCAAGGCCTTCGGCGGGCTGGTGGCTCTAGATAAGGTAGACTTATCTATAGAAACCAGCAAAATCACTGCTGTCATCGGCCCGAATGGTGCTGGGAAGACCACGCTGTTCAACCTTATCACCGGCGTTTACCCTGCGAGCAGCGGTGAGATATACTTTCAAGGTAGGCTCCTTAACAACGTTCCGGCTCACAAAAGGGCCTCGCTGGGCATTGTACGTACCTTTCAACATGTGCACCTTTTTGGAAACATGACCGTTTTAGAGAACGTGATGTCGGGGCAGCATCCGCGCAGCAGCTATGGCTTTCTGGAGGCTGCTCTTAGCCTCCCCAAGGCACGCCGTGAGGAGGAGGCCATTTCTCTCAATGCGATCAAATACCTTAACCTGGTGGGGCTAGGAACGTACGCTGAGCACGACGCTCTCAGCCTGCCGCTGGGTCAACAGAAGCTGCTGGCAATAGCCCGAGCCCTGGCCACTGAGCCCCGTCTTATCTTGCTTGATGAGCCTGGTGCTGGGCTGAACACCCTGGAGAAGCGGCAGTTGAGCGATCTCATTCGCAGCATTAAGGAAATGGAAATCACGGTACTGTTGGTCGAGCATGATATGCCGCTGGTGATGGGCATTGCCGAATGGGTTATTGTCCTGGACAGTGGCCAAAAGATAGCCGAGGGCACTGCAGCGCAAATTCAGAAGAACCCGAAGGTCATCGCCGCTTACCTTGGTGAGGAAGTGGAGTAATGTTAAAGGTTGAAAAGGTATCTGTGGCTTATGATCGGGTCACTGCACTCAGAGAGGTTTCTCTGATAGTGAACGATGGGGAGATCGTAACCCTTATCGGCTCCAACGGTGCTGGCAAGACCACCCTTTTGAATGCTATAACGGGAGTAGTGCCTCTGAAGACCGGTGGCATATGGCTGGACGACCACAGGCTCTCCGGACTCTCTTCTCACAAAACAGTGAGGCTTGGCCTGGGCTATGTACCCGAAGGGAGGCAAATCTTCGGAGCTATGTCGGTTAAGGACAACTTGGCCTTGGGCAGCTATTCCCAGCGTGGCCGGAACCCGTTAAGCACTCTAGGGTACGTTGGTTGGTTCCTGCGCCATCCGTCGGTTCAGTCCAATCTTGAGATGGTGTTTAAGCTTTTCCCTATACTTAAGGAGCGTCTGAAGCAGCAGGCAGGCAGCCTCAGCGGTGGGGAGCAACAGATGTTAGCTATAGGCAGGGCGCTGATGTCATCTCCTAAAATACTTCTGCTGGATGAGCCTTCTCTGGGATTAGCACCTAATTTGGTGAAGGAAATTCTAAAGCTCTTAATCAGGCTCAGGGATGAAGGGCTTACCATACTCCTCGTTGAGCAGGATGCTACCGCTGCCCTCAAGGTTGCCGATAGGGGCTATGTGATGGATAGGGGACGGATCACCATCGAGGGCACTGCCAGGGAGCTTCTGGGCGATGACAGGGTGAGACAGGCATATCTGGGCAAGACAGTAGCCTAAGTTGTTATAGAGTGGTAAAATGGCAAAAGAGGCGATTGCCCAACAATTGGTTGCGACCTGGGTAATGTTTTCTAAAGGCCCTCAGAGGAGGCGAAATAAACTTGAAGCAGCTCTTATCCGGCAATGAAGCCATGGCACTTGGGGCATATCATGCGGGGGTAGTCGTGGCAACTGCTTACCCCGGGACACCGAGCACCGAGATTCTGGAAAACCTGGCGCGCCGGGACGGAATATATGTTGAATGGTCAACTAATGAAAAGGTAGCCTTGGAAGTGGCTCTGGGGGCAGCCTACGGAGGAGTCAGAGCCCTGGCCTCGATGAAGCATGTGGGCCTGAATGTAGCTGCCGACCCTTTCTTTGCAGCCTCGACCACCGGCATCGTCGGCGGGCTGGTAGTAATCTCCTGTGATGACCCCGGAGAGCACAGCTCGCAGGGAGAGCAGGACAACCGACACCTCGCTAAGTTCGCCAAAGTGCCCATGCTGGAACCCACCGATAGCCAGGAAGCCTACGATTTGATGGATTGGGTGTTCAAAATCAGCGAGGAGTTCGATACGCCGGTGCTGTTACGCGCCACTACCCGCATATCTCACTGTAAGACTGTGGTGAATGTAAATAGGGAGCGCAAAGCCGATTTGAAGCAGCCCGCTTTCATACGCTCTCCCTCCAAGTATGTGATGGTTCCCTCTAATGCCCGCCCCAGGCGCAATGTAATGGAGGAACGCATTATCAAACTGCGTTCTTATGTGGAAAGCTTCCCCATGAACGAGATAATACTCGGCGACCGCAAGCTCGGCATAGTATCCAGTGGGGTAGCTTATCAACACGCCAGAGAGGTCTTCAAAAACGCCTCGTTCCTCAAACTCGTAACAACTTATCCTATCCCGGTGAACCTGGTACGGCGCTTTGCCAAAGAGGTGGAGAGGGTGATTGTGATCGAGGAGCTCGACCCCTATCTTGAGGAGGCGCTGCACCAACTGGGTATTCCCGCCACTGGTAAAGACTTTATCCCTATCATAGGTGAGCTTACTCCAGAGATAGTGGAGCAGGGCGCTATCAAAGCAGGCTTGCTGCCGGCTCCCAAGCCTGTTCATAAACCTGCTGCGTCTGCGCTGCAGTTGCCGGCGAGACGTCCTCAGCTTTGCGCCGGTTGCCCTCATGTGGGCACCGAATATGTTTTGAGGCAGTTGTGCTTCCAGAACCCCAGCTCGCCGGGGCCGATAAAGAAGGGCGAGGTTATCGTTACCAGTGATATCGGATGCTATACTTTGGGGGTGTATCCTCCCCTGTCTGCTCTGGATACTTGCGCCTGCATGGGGGCGAGCATAGGGCAGGCGATAGGGCTGCAGAAAGCAGGGGTCCCCAATAAGGTTGTGGCTGTATTGGGTGATTCTACTTTTATGCACTCTGGTATAACCGGGCTGGTTGATGCAGTGTACAATCAGGGTGATATCACTGTTATTATTCTGGACAATGGAACCACGGCGATGACTGGACACCAGGGACACCCCGGGACAGGAATCTCAGCGAAAGGGACGAAGGCTACAGCCGTGAAACTGGAGAAGCTGGTGGAGGGGCTTGGTGTCAAAAATGTCCATGTGGTGAACGCCTTCGATTTGAAAACTATCGAGTCCACCATAAAACGGTGCCTGGAGACCGAGGGACCTTCGGTCATCATATCGCGAGGGCCTTGCCCTCTTAATGCGAAGGCGACGGGGAAACCGTTCAAGGTGGATGCTGACCAGTGCACCAGTTGCAATACCTGCCTGGATATTGGCTGTCCTGCCATATCTCTGTCGGATGACAAGGCTGTGATAGATGCCAGCGTTTGCCTGGGCACTGCCTGCGGTGTCTGTGCTCAGGTTTGCCCGCAAGAAGC
>CAYGWR010000068.1:0-5801 GCA_964353645.1 uncultured Dehalococcoidia bacterium | reverse complement strand
CTATATCATCTCCTTGGACTACCACTCAAGGCCCAGCATAATGCAGGCCAAGCCACTACCTACCGCCATCATCACTACTTTATCGCCGACCTTAACATGGCCCTGCTCAACCCCTATGGCAAACGAAATGGGCAGAGAACATGACCCGATGTTCCCCAGGTATTCCACGGTGGAAAAGCCTCTTGATTCATCAAGATCCAAGGTACGAAACAACATCTCTTGATGGATAACGCTAACCTGATGGTTGAAAATCTTGTCCGCTGTCCCATTGTGCCATTCTAGCTCCCGCTGGAAGGCCTTCCATGTGTCGGTCGCCAATCCCAAGCCGTTTTTTAAAATTGCCTCAAAGTTCGCATGCATCTTAGGGTAACTATCCTCGTCGAAGAAACAAGTGTCGTTGTCTACACGGCAAAGGCCATTGTGCTGGGAAGCGGCTCTTACCACACCACCCAGGAGTTTATGGCCTGATTTCGACAGGGACGAGTGAGTTAATACCGCTGCTACTGCTCCGGAACCCAGGGTAAGAGAAGCAAAACCTTGTTTGAGCTTGGCCCGGTTAATATCCGGGTCCTTCAGGAGCGAGTCAATCGTTGCTTCAGTAAGACGTCTGCTACTCTCGCTGCCAACTACAATACCTGCTTTTACTTGACCCAATTCGATCATATTCGCCAGAGTTATCATCCCATTGATAAAGCCCAAACAGGCATTTGAGATATCAAAAACAACGGCTGTGGGAGGAAGGCCCAAAGAGTCGTGGACTATAATGGCTGTCGCCGGCTCGAGGAAATCACGACTCACAGAAGTAGAAAGAAGACACTCAATCTGATTCTTATCGATTCCCGACTTAGCAATAGCCTTTTCTGCCGCTTTCGTACTGAACTTACTCGGCGGCGTATTCTCATCGCAGAATCGCCGCTCACGAATTCCAGTCATCATCTCAAGGCGCCCATAAGTGCGCTTCACCTTCTCATAGACTGGGGCTAGTCTCTCTTCCAGGCTAAGAGAGGTGACAATAGCTTCTGGTAGCTCGTACCCGAATTCCTCTATACAGACCTTCTTATACAACATCTCAATTCATCCTTACGAAAGCTCTTCCACGCAACCAAACCATAAACGGAATCAAAAGCAGAAAGCGCGGAGCTTTCTATTTCTACTGCAGCTTACAAGTTGACTGGCATGCCACTGTCTTAGAAGCTGCGCCGGCAATAATTGTATCAATCTCCTGGGGGAGTAGCCTTGCCCTCTCTTATTAGCAATGTCGGGATGCTGAACTTAATCTTGAGATTTGACCATTTCTCAGCGGACTCAGACGGTATTATCCTGTCCGGAATATACTTCCCCACTCCGGCAATGACCGTGGAAACCTTTCTCGAATTCGCTACAGTATCGGGCACATATTCATCTGCTACAGCAAGAAGGGAATCTCGCACCTTCGCAGAAATATATTTTTCTATCTTGTCAACAATAGCATTGATCGTCTTAGGTGAAGCCCGTTTATCTAATGCATTCATAAAAAGAAGCAACAGCTTATCCGGTACATATTTCTCAATTGCCTTCACCTCAAGGGAGATTACTTTCTCGGAGACAAACTTAGCTGGCGGTTCCAAGATAGACTTTTTTGCCTTTGACGCCATTTCTATACCTCCCGCGCTAATTTGGCCCGTATTGATACTTACAATATCCCCTTATACATACATTAATATCCCACTTTAAGGCGTGTTTGTCAAGAGCAGTTAGCTTAACTACCCTTAACTTTTCCTACATTCATCGTACTGCATTTCACTATGTGAGCAAACCATCTAACCGCTATTGACATATCTTTCGTAATAAGACTTAACCTGGTACACAAAAGCCTCGATCCTTGTTTTCTCGTTGGTCGGTTTTAATCCCTCATATATCATAGTAATCATGGGAATCTGGTTGTGCTCTCTCTGTACCTTTTTATATATAGCAGTTGCTAAAGTCCCATAGAGACAATTAAGTACGATGAGGTTAGCTATACCGCTGCAATTGCTCATCGCATAGTTCTCCGCTTTAGATAAGTTTACGGTTACCACAGGGTCTATGGCATCAGTGACATAAGGAGACGCAGTTTCTACCCTCTCTGCCACCCTGGGAACCCTGCAATCCTCATATAGATCATCTCCCAGCATTCCCTCAATTCTCTCTTTCCAGCCCATGAACCATAATCTTCTGACATAGTAATAGAGAGCAGCAAGATATTCCCCCCTGGCCAAGTGAATGCCAGGATACGATTCATTGAAATATACCAAGTAATCCGTGGTGCTCGGCCCGTACCTCACTTCGGCTCCCAGCGACTCCAGCACTCTGATTATGTCATTATTGGCCCACGAGTTCATGCAGCTATAAAACTCGCCTACAATTCCTATAATTGGCCTGCTCTCTCTCCTTGTTGGGATCGTATCCATTGAAGCTATCGACTTTTTCAAAGCCTCATCAAAGTTGCCCTTGACGATGCCAGCGGATATGTCCAGTATTGCCTTTTCGTAAACCTTCTCACTTTCTCCCTTGTTTATCTCATAGGGACGGGTATGAAGTAACTTCTTTAACAAGACATCCGTAGTCAACCAGCCTCTCCAGATAGCCTTGGCCCAGTTAATGCCAAACATTCGACTTGCATCATCGTGACGGATAGAGGTAATGGGAGCAATTACAGGCACATGGCTTAAACCTAATCTCTTAAGAACCAGTTTCTGTGACAAGCCATATTGGCTCATACGGCAGGAGCCATCGAAGTTCAGCGTCACAAATGCTGACCTATCAGGATCAAAGTCGGCAGACTGCGCTTTCTTGACCAAATCACCTGTAGTAACCAGATAGGGATGACACTCTCTGGCAGAAGCATATTTTCTACCCAACTCCTCGGATTGTTCATCAGGCATTGGCAACACTCTAGCGTCTATACCTACTGATTGGAACGCAGCAGCCCAAATATTAGCGTGCCCAGAAGCATTGTAAATATAGAGTGTCCTCTCCAGCTCCTTTATTTTTTTCGACGGCTTGAAGATGCTTATCATTCCACGAGAGCTCACCACACTCATGTCTTCAACAGCCTTCTCAGGCTCCTTTACTCTAGTTCTATTAATGGTATCAAGGAAAGCTTCTATCCTGGTTACCATTCCAGCATCGCCACTGTGCTCATCCACCTCAAGAACCAGATAGGGGTCTTCGCCCATTGTGTCCTCAAGATATTTGGCAAAAAAGGCATCAGGGCCACAGCCATAATTGGTAATCATTATAGGATTTAGATTCCTGCTAGCCTTTGCCAACATCGCTGATCTCAAAAGATTCTGTTCATTCTTCCAAACCAAGTTGGAATAGTGAGACAGTAACTCAACTGTATCTAAAGGCAGCAGGTCATACGGTATGGCTATTACTTCTAGCTTTCGTAGTTTCTTGGAGATATTAAGATTCAACCCTGTGTCGTGAACATTATAAGGCTTGCCTATCAGCACTACCGCTCGATCATCCTCCCTAAGGCTATCTAGTATTTCTCGCCCTCTCTTCAGCCGCATCCTTTCGAACTCTTCTTGTGATTCAAGTGCTACAGTTATAGCTGAGGCAATATCCTTTTTCTCCTTCCCAAACACTCTGCCCATCTCCATCATTTGCGACTCAAGGTTTCTCTTTTCTTTTTCCATAAAAAGAGTGGGGCTCATGATTTTAACCCTGTTTTCAAAGGCTGCTTTGAGTATAAAGGGGATAGCCTGAATATAGGGGCAGTTGTAGCTTCTGTTTACATCATCCCTATCCTTCTCCAGATCGATTACGCAGGGCAAAAATATGCAATCGACACCTTTCTCTATAAGATTGACCATATGACCATAAGCAACCTTTACGGGGTAGCAGGTTTCGGCCAAGACCTCTTGGAGCCCTCGATAAATTAACTTGCTACTAGTTTTGTCGGAGAGCACCACGCGAACCTTGAGCTCTCTAAAGAATGTTGCCCAGAGCGGAAATTGCTCGAAGAACATGAGTATCCGGGGAATCCCGATCACAGGAGAATCCGTATCAAACTCATTCTCCTTATAATAGCGCATAAACATCTCTTCTCGCTCTTTGAAAAGATCGGGCAATTCCTTACCAGCGTTCTCTCCCCGCTTAATTTCGTATCTATCGCAGATACCGCCGTAGAACGATTCCTGTTTAGCACCTATCAATACCCTCTTTACCTCACAGTGATTGGCACAATGTTGACATTCAAACATTTTGACTTGATATGTCCTGTTTCTTAGGTCGAAGCTGACAAAGTTGCTTTTTTGCCGGATTTCCTTTCTTTTTTCCCGGGCAATCAGGGCAGCTCCTATTGCACCAGTCACATTGTGATTCTCGGGGACGATGATCTGTGTACCCAGGATATTTTCAAAAGCAGCAGCTACACTCCTGTTTGATGCTACCCCACCCTGGAAATATATCCTTTTGCCTATCTTTTTGTTTCCTACAACCTTTTCTATGTAGTTATTGGCTACTGAATAGGACAGCCCTGCGACGAGGTCGACCTTAGGCAAGCCTACCTGTTGATGATGTATTAGATCCGACTCCATAAAAACAGTACAACGTGTGCCCAAATCAGCAGGTTTCTTAGAGTCAAAAGCCAGGCCACTGAACTCTTCAATCCTTATACCCAATCTAGCGGCCTGTTCTTGAAGGAAAGAGCCAGTCCCTGCAGCACAAACCTTGTTCATCTCGAAGTCCACTACCACGCCATTCTTTAAGCGTATGAATTTTGAATCCTGGCCCCCTATTTCAAATATGGTATCAACAGTGTCGTCAATTTCCATAGTAGCTCTGGCCTGAGCCGTAATCTCATTGATTACCACATCAGCTCCGACGAAATCGCCCACAAAATAACGTCCGCTGCCGGTAACCCCTACCCCTTGAACCTCCACTATGTCCTCTATCCCTTGAGCTATATCTAAAAGGCCTTTCTTGACCGACTCAATTGGTTCGCCCTCGGTCATCAGGTACCTTTTGCGCAACAGCTTCTTGTTCTCATCCAGGATAACTATGTTAGTGCTCGCTGCGCCTACGTCGATTCCCAGATATACCTTTTCCTTCTGTCTCTCAGGGATCTGGATATTGTCAGGGCTGGGCTTAAGGCCATCTCCTCTCCAGATTAATCCCTTCAAATAGCCCTGTCTCGATTCACTCGCTGTTTTAACTATGTACTGCCTCAAATCATCTATAGCTTTTCGAAGCTCCAGTGGTGTATTACTTCCACTTTCCAGAGCCATGATCGCCGAGCCGAGAGCGCCCATGACAAGGAAATGCTCAGGTATAATCAGTTCCCCCGCCTGAAGGCCCAGTAAGTCTTCGAATGCTTTGACCACACCTTTATTTGCTGCCACACCACCCTGGAATGCTATGGGTTTGTTGAATTTTCTGCCTTTGCCCAGGTTACTTATATAGTTTCTAGCCAGGGCATAGCAGAGCCCGGCTACTATGTCTTCTTTGGGGGTGCCCTCCTGCTGCAAATGAACCATATCGGATTTGGCAAAGACGCTGCATCGGCCAGCGACGGTCGCTGGCCTTGTGGATTTCACAGCCAGAGCGCCGAACTCTTTATCAATAGAAATCCCCAGACGATACGCCTGTTGGTCGAGAAAGGAACCAGTTCCTGCAGCACATATTTCATTGAGTGCATGGTCTATGATGACCGGCTTACCCCTCTTTTCATCGAAGTCCAGGAAAATCAGCTTCGAATCCTGTCCCCCAATCTCGATAACTGTCCTGACCTCTGGATGGTAATGGGTAACAGCCCTCGCCTGGGTTATGATCTC
>CAYGWR010000067.1:0-5833 GCA_964353645.1 uncultured Dehalococcoidia bacterium | reverse complement strand
GAGGCCTCCAGCAAGCCCTACGCGACGGCCTAACCGCGTCGCCAATCCACAGACCACCTCTTATGACAGCCGAACGCGTCAGCCAGGAACAGACCCAGCGTCTAAGCCGCCTCAAAGCCTGGCGCGCATCACTAAGCTCCACTCTTTCCCTCGACCCCTCCCTCCTCTGGCCCACAGCCAGCCTCGAACGACTTGCCAAGGCGCCTGGTACCATTGACGTCGAGCTCATCTCCACTAACATCCGTCGCTGGCAGCGCGACCACTTCGCTTCCTCCCTCCACGCTTATCTGGAATCCTTGCCCTCTTAATTTTATTGTTTCAATTTACCATCCTCCTGGGGGGATTACCGACATAATAGCTAGTTCTTTAGATTTAACCTCATGTATTTTTGTTGGGCAGGGAGATTGCACAAAAGTCAGAATTGTTCAAGATATAGTCAACCTTGTCTACCTTCCCCGGTTTGTTGATCACAAGGTTTTTAAGAGCACACTCAGGGTCCAGATTGTCCATAATATCAATAGCAGTCTGCTCGGCTTAGGCTTGAGTAATATTTCCACACATGTTATATAGTGATGGTGGCCAAAAGATATTCTCTCTTCAGGTAGCAGATTGTCACTTTCGCTTTAGAATTGAAAAGGAGGGATAAAAATGGGGAAATTCGGCGGAATTTATGCTGCAATGGTGACCCCTTTGAACAGTAAACTAAAAGTCGATAAGAATGGCCTGAAATACGAAGTAGATTTCCTAATCGCAAATCATGTTCATGGATTGGTGGTATTAGGGAGTGTGGGGGAGTTTCCCTATATAACTGTGGAAGAGAAGAAGAAGATTATCGACATAGCTGTTGAGCAGACCAAGGGTCGTGTACCGGTTATTGTTTGCACATCGAGCATGGGGACAGATGAAGTCATATTGCTAAGCAAATACGCCAAGGATAGCGGAGCGAATGGTCTCATGATCACCTTGCCAGTATATTATCCACTCTCGGATGAAGATATATTCAACCACTATTATACGATTTCAAAGGCGGTCAATCTGCCGATTCTTCTTTATGACTTCCCATCTCTCACCCATCTCGATATGTCCCCCGAATTGATTTCCAGGTTATCTTCAATAGAGAATGTAGTCGGGATTAAAGTGACAGCAGCAGCGGAGAAAGCCGAGGAGATACTAAGAACAGTGAAGAAACAGAGCTTTTCTGTTTTTACTGGTACGAGTTTTCTCCTGCTGAGGGTTCTGCAAATGGGTGGAGTCGGAGTTATAGACCCGATACCATGTATCGCCCCGAGGGATGTAATCTCGATTTATGAGAGTTTCAAAATAGGAAACATGGAGAAAGCCGCCCAGTTACAGCAAAAGCTCTACAAACTCATGCCAGTGCTGGCAGTGTCTGTGCAACCCCCTCTGGTCAAGGAGGCAATGCATCAACTTGGTCATCCTATTGAACCCTACGTTAAGAGACCGCTTCCACAGATTACAAGGGAGCAAAAGGAGATAGTTAGAAAATCCTTACTAGATATTGGATTATTACAGAGCAGTGTGTGACAAAGGCACAGTTACGACAGATGTGGCTCGCGTAGCCAGAAAGCTCGCTGATAGGCATAAATTTCCAATCATAGTTGATGCGAAAACTGTAACCTTCTACGTTGATATGACGATCGACGTGCTCAAACTGAGCTGGGATGAGGTTCGAAAAGGACTCGTCTTTGGAGCAAGCACGCAACAGGAACAGAACCTTATCCTGCCTATGCCTGCACGAAATGGCTAAAAGTTCAGTGCACATACCAATGTGGTGTCGACGTTCCCGCCTTTGTGATAATAGCTCCCAAATCTATACCTACCGTCCGCACAGATGCTCATAAAGACTGGCCTTAACCTGCTCCAACATAGGCAGTGAGCCTACCCGTAACTTAATGCCAAGGATGCTAGTTATCGGTTCCACTATTTCTCTTACCTTGTCTGATTTAACCCGGATCTCACCAGGCAACTGGTTTGTCTTTGTCAGTATATGAATAACTTCGTCTTGTTTCTGAGATGGGTTCAGCCATGGCTCGGTCAGGTTTGTGCCGAGAATAAGGCCCAGCTTTGCTTCCACAGCAAGGAAACAGATTGGGAAATGAGGTCTCTCCGGCAGTTGTCCAATGGGCACAGGTAATGCAAAGATGTCTAGTTCCCAGCACCCGCTTAGTCCGCTCACCCGGCTACGCAGCAGGTGAAGCTCCGCCTGTTTTACCGCGTCGATCCTTTTACTATCGGGTTCCTGGCGTTGACTCAGAGTCGGAACCTTTCGCCTTTCTTCATGCCATCTACCACTGCGATAATACCGGGTAAGAACAAGATTCTTTGACTCTCCTTCAGAAATGTCAAGTTCACCGGCTCTAATCTCATCAGCTACTACAAGGGCTTGCTGGATTGCGGCGGTGAGAAACACTGCCTCTGCCTTTTCCAAGAACCACGGAACATAGCCAGGTCGTTGGCTTCGAAATAATGGCCACGCATTCCTGCCTCGGAAGCGAAGACCCAGGGAACGGATTACCTCGCGCTCCTCCTTTTCAAGGTCATCGCGGTCAGCAAATAGCAACGAGATTGACCGTGCCATCATGCTCTCTTCAGGGTCTTCGGGATCTACCTCCCCCGCTATCAATCTTGCGCATCTTTCATATCCATCTTCTCCCACAAACATGCCGACGCCGAATTCTTCCCCTCCACTTCCCAGGACTGAGCAGTAGCCCATCTCACTGTCATCAGGGTTTTCGATGGCAAAGAGGTCTTCGCTGCTCATCCACTCCCATGGTGCCGCCCGTTGAAATGCAATCGCCGCCTGATAAAGTGCGGACCAATCCTCCTTGCTCGGTTTGTTCATCACATATCCTCAACTTTCTAACCTTCGCTGCCTTGATGTGTGCCTCATTCTTCTGAATATTAGCCCAATCATCCCTTGTTTAGCAAGTTTGATGCCAATCAAAACTTATGAGGACCACTTCGGCCAGGCTAGTTGAACCTTATGACGAAATGTGCAATCTCATTTGAACGTTCGAACTCCCGTCACTTGGGGGCACCGAAGTGTTTTTTCACGAATAGATTCGCTTATAATGTCAAAGTAACTAATAGCTATGATCAGTCTCAACTATATATGAATCTTACTGATAAAACTACGGCCTTGATTTGACGACCAAGTGTTTGTATGATGTGGTTACTAAAATGATTAACTCCAATATAAACTTCAATCCTCATAACCCGAAGGTCGCAGGTTCAAATCCTGCCCCCTATCAGTAGTATGCTACGCGCTGGAAACCGGATATTGTGGCAATTCATGTCAGCAATATGGAGGGGATCAGCTGCTGCTGATCGAAGAGCACGAAAAATATATTTGAAATTACCTTGACTATCGAATACTTATACTGGTAGTCTTTTATCGAAAGTAGGCAAGCGGTTACTTCCTTTTAGCCAGCTGCCGATTTAAATTATTTATCATGCTTTGATCGAATGCTTTCTCTTGGGGAGTTATCATGTGGAAAGATGCTAAAGATTATATAAAGGCCATGCCGGCCTGGAAAAAGTTCCTCTGGGTTGCTGCGGTCGCAGCCGGAACTTTGCTGATGCTTGCTTTCCTTATCTGGGCCTTTTGCCAGCACGGGACAATAGGGCTCTTCAAAGTTAACGGCATCTACCGGATAGCTTTCAGCATATTTATCTGCTATACCATTGCGCTGCCGTTGCTGGCAGTTCTGGATGTTTATCTTTGTTCACGTAAACCAGTAGGAAAAATCCGTTTGCCCTCAATATATATCTGGATCATAGCTGTCATTGCCATTATCCTCCCCTCTGTTCTAATGGGATGGCTGGTGCCTCAAGCATCGCAGCGTGCGGGTGATAAGGAGGTGCAATTGATGATGGCGGATGGCACGGGTAAATATGGCATCCCAAATCTAGCTGTGACGTATTGGACCATCAATCCCACACAAAATACGCTGAAGTTTGGAGAAAGCAATACAAGCAATATCGTAATAGAGGATAAACCCTCTCAGCAGCATGCTTTCATGCTGCGCGACCTCCAACCTGCTACCGAGTACTGGTATAGCCTGAATGATGCTAAACCGGTTCAATTTGTTACTATGCCTGGGAAAGAGCAGCCTCTTCACTTTGCGGTGGGAAGCGATTCTCATATCGGCGCCGACACTGCCCGTAACGACCTAACTGGCAAGATGCTGCAGGAGATTGCCGACCCCGCTAATAACTACCAGATGTTCTTCTTCCTTGGTGATCTAGTTGAGCTGGGCTTTAATGACGCGCAATGGCACGAAGCTATACAGGCACTCTCGACAACCACTTCTGCGATACCGACGCGGTGTGTTGTTGGCAACCATGATACGCTCTTCGGAGGCGTAAATTTATATAAGGATTATATGTACCCCCAGCCAATGGAACTTCAAACCGGTTCGCGTCTCTGGCAGCGCATCGATGTAGGAAACGTCCATTTCCTGCTTCTCGATCTTGAATGGGGTACTGACAGCTATACACCGGAACAGGCAGCCTGGCTGGAACGACAGCTTTCAACCATCCCCACCGGAGACTGGCGTATCGTGATGAGTCATTGCTATTACTATTGCTCTGGGGGTTACTGGGAATTGTGGCCCTGGTATGACGACAAGGATATGATCGACAAACTGGTGCCATTGTTCGAAAAATATCATGTCAATCTCGTTTTCTCCGGGCATAACCACATGCTTGAGCTGTTACAGAAAAACAATATCACTTATGTTGTATGTGGCGCCTTCGGCGGTTTACCCGATCCAGAGAGATCATATATTTCACCGGCCAGCATCTGGTATATGGCAAACCAGAGTGCATTTATGGATGTTACCGTGTCGCAGGACACTGCAACGCTGATATTCCGCGACCCCGATTACAAAGAGTTGAAATCCTTGACGGTATCACGCTGAATAACGCGCTACTTTATTATCCGAAACTGAAAGGCTGACTATGACAGCCTCCATCTGTTTGAAATGTCCTTGTATGCCGACTCGTCTGACGTAGAACTTCGTCAGCGGCACGAAAATTATCCTGTACAGCCTCTTGTTGAAGCTGAGCGCAGTGATAGTGACCACAGACTTATTGAAGTCAATGCCATTTAGGTCAGGTTCGACAGAATCCTGCTTACCCCCCAAAGCTTTTAGCAGTTCTGGATTGATTTCGGATATGTCATCGTCACCAGTGGTGGTACATACCAGGACTAGTTTCTTCAACCTATCGGGGTAATTTATAGCAAGTTCTTGGGCAACCATACCACCCATCGACATGCCAAGTATGTGCGCTTTGTCAATATGGAGATAGTCCATCAAACCGATTGCCTCATCGGCCAAGTCACGTACTGTATACTGCCCTGGTGCCTTGTCACTCCTTCCTATCCCTCTGTTATCAAATATGATTACTTGGAAGTATTTCTTGAAGGCACGAGTCTGAAAGAACCAACCTCGATGGCCGCCTCCAAACCATTGTACCATGACTAGAGGTGCGCCTTCCCCGTGTACTTGATAATACAGGTTAATACCGTGTACTTTGCCTTTGGCATGTGAATCACTCCTTGTCGTTGATGTCTATATATTAAACCACATTTGATTATTTCGCCCCAAAGATTGTCTGAGGATGTTCTATGAAATACTGCTACGCACTCCTATCCTAAGTCTTGTAGTCCAAATCTCAGGGGTTTGCGCGGTAGGACATATCCAAGAGAAGCATGAAGCACTACAGGGCGGTGGTGCTGGCTACTTCCTGGGGGATGAGATTAGTCGCGCTCTTTTTTTCCTCTCTGAGCTTAATGTGTACCACAGCC
>CAYGWR010000066.1:0-5873 GCA_964353645.1 uncultured Dehalococcoidia bacterium | reverse complement strand
AGTGCGGAATGATGAGGAGCCACTTAACCAGCCATAACCACTGAGATAGCGGCTCGGTGAGCTCACCCTTAAAGGAGAACGGGTATGGGGCCTGTCCTTCAGGGACTGCTGGCCCTCCGGTTCCTGCGCCTGCCTTGCCGCTGACCTTCTGTCTGCGAGCTCCCAGAAGAACCATGCCGACACCTATTATCAGTAAGACCATACCTCCAACGATAAGCCCTACACCAACCCAGAATAACCAGGGAACATCTACGCCGACCGACCCATTCACATCGACGCCGGCAGAGCCATCGGCGTTCATTAATACCAGTACCCAGTTACCTGTCTCCAGTTCCCACTCCAGAGTCTGGGTCCCGGGGCCATGCTGCGCGATAATCCAGAATGTTTGAGAAGTAGGGGCCGCCGGTGCGGAACTACCGGGGTGATTTGTATAGTACACTTTAAAGGGATCCATTCTAAAATCCCTGATCTCATCATAATTTACACCGCTGAGGTAAGCTTGGACATCAGCCTCATCAGCTATTCCGATGAATATCTGCTTAGAGCTGTCCTCGCTTGAGCCTTGCACCTTGATAGTGGCTATGTCATGCTCGTCCACAAACCACCCTGACTCTATATCTATCTCAGCGGGCTTCGTGGTGATAGCGTAAGAAGCTCTCTTAAGGTTGATTGCATTTGTGGTGATAAAGCCTTCGCTGTCCGAGTGCGCTTTGTCTAGCCAGACCAAAGCCCCTCCGGAAGCAATCAGAGCAAGTGCCACCAGCAGAATGATAGCTCCAAAGACCAGAAGCACAATCTTACCTGCACTCATGGTTACACCTCCACTTCTTGGCGGCATTCTACCACCGCACACAGGACAGGTCAACACCAAAGCAGATGCAGGCTCTGCTTTGCATACCCCTTTACCAGGCTAGCATTTCGATGTAGGATAGAATAGATGAGAAGAGGCTACTCGATATTCCTGGCACTTGGGCTGCTGCTGGTAGGGCTGCTTGCATTCTCCGCCTGCCCTAATCCCGCAGCTACTCCTTCTACAACACCAACCCATACCCCGGTTCCGTCACCGACGCCCACTCCCATCCCGATGCCCCTTGCCACACCTAAGCCTATATGGTCGCCTACTCCCTCACCTGAGCCTACACCGACTCTGGCGCCAACGCCGTCGCCGTCACCGAGCAGTACGCCTGCACCTTCGCCAACTCCAATCCCTACACCAACACCAACTCCAACGCCAACTCCAACGCCAACTCCCACGTCACCGCCAATGGGAGGATGGGGTGGATATGAGCCGCCACTACCAACACCTACTCCAACACCCAGTCCTTCACCCACGCCTGAGCCCACACCTACCCCTACCCCCGAACCAACGCCTACCCCGACACTTGAACCTACTCCCACGCCCACTGCGACGCCGACACCAACTCCTACTCCTACTCCTGAGCCGACGCCAACGCCTACACCAGAGCCCACTCCCACACCAACGCCTGAGCCAACTCCTACTCCCACCCCAACACCTACGCCTGAACCCACGCCTACACCAACACCAACGCCTATACCAGCGCCAATTGCTGACTTTTTCGCTAACCCCATTACTGTTGTATACCCTGCATCAGTAAATTTCACCGACCTGTCAACAGGCGAGATAACCTCCTGGTCATGGGATTTCGGAGATGGGCAGACCAGTTCCGACCCGAACCCAAGCCATCAATACACTAAAAATGCTTCCTATGACGTGACCCTCACAGTCACCGGGACAGGCGGTTCAAACACGTTAACCAAACCCAACTATATCGATGTCAGCGGATGCGGCTGAAGTTGATAGACAGGCGCCGGTGCGGCGCCAGAGGAAATGACGTCCTCCACATACCACTTCGTTATCACCTGAGGAATCCAAGAGCAGCTAAGCAGCTTCGAGGTTCTCAAACGTCCTCAGTATCAATTCAGGCAAAGCCGGATGTATGTGCATGCCCTCGTTGATGCTGTGTACGCCTCCGCCGGTTGCCATGGCGTTGATGACTTCCTGGATAAGCTCGGGGGCGTAGGGTCCTATGATGTGAAAGCCCAGTATCCTTCCACTGTGTCCGTCAACTATAGCTTTGGCAAAGCCTTCCTCTTCCATCATAGCCTCACCTTTTGCGGTATCGGAGTACTTCGCCCTTCCCACCAGTATATGGTAATCCTTCCTGGCATTCTTCTCGGTCAATCCCACAGAGGCAATCTGAGGGTGAGAGTAAACTGCGTGAGGCGCTGCACTGTAGTCCATCTTAGTCTTGGTTTTACGAGTTGAGTTATGCCAGGCCACAGTTGCCTCCCTGTTTGCCACGTGCGTGAACATCTGCTGGCCGTTAGCATCTCCCACAGCGAATATGCCTTTCTTAGTAGTCTCAAGGTACTCATCGACCTTTATAAAACCCCTTTTATCTAATTCAACGCCTGCGCTCTCCACCTTAAGCAAATCAGCGTTCGACCTTCTGCCCACTGCGACCATGATTCTCTGGGCAGGAAACTCCATCTGCTTGCCGGTAGCCTTATCCCTGGCTACGGCAATAATTCCCTTTCCATCCTTCTTGATCTCCTCTACCTGAGTATTGGTATAAATATCCATACGCTTCTTCATCTCTTCTTCTAGAAGTTCAGATATCTCAGGTTCCTCCGACTGAGCAATCCTGCTGAGCATCTCTATAATCGTGACTTTGGTGCCCATCGCCGCAAAGAAATGGGCATATTCGACTGCGACATATCCGCCTCCAATTATTACCAGGCTATCCGGACGTTGCGTAAGTTCCAACGCATTTTCATTTGTTAAATAGTCGATGCTATCCAAGCCCTTAATAGGAGGGATCACAGGTCGTGACCCGGAAGCGATGAAAATCTTCTTACCTTTTATCTTCTCCCCATCGACATCCATCCCATAGTCTTCGACAAAATGACCTTCGCGCTCGTAGAAAGCCATGTTTTCAGTCTCCGTAATCCCTTTCCTTATATAGGTCTGGCTCTCCAGTCTGCTTTTCCTCATCCGCTCCATTATCGAAGCGAAATCTATGCTCTTTATCTCGGCGGCTATGCCCAGCTTCTTAGCCTCCTGTATTTCAACTATCCTATCCGCCGCATATATCAACACTTTCGAAGGTACACACCCCAAATTCAGACAGGTGCCCCCGATAGGGCCCTTATCCACCAGAGCAACCTTAAGACCTTTTGCCACAGCTTCATCTGCAATAATCGTCCCCGCGCCGGATCCAATCACAATAACATCGTACTGCTTCATCTTTACCCCCTATCGTCGATGTATCAACGCAAATATAATAAGCATCTGGGATGAATAAGTCATAAAATGGAGAGGGAAAAAGTTAAAAAGTTATCACATTTTTCAGAGGAATTCTTAGAGTTCACCCGGTTCAATTTAGAACGAAGGCTAGGATTATTATGCAAATCAATCGAGCGCTAAAGTTGTAAGTATGGCTTACCTAATGGTTATGTCGCCATTTGAAGTGCGAATGTAGATCTCTGCCTCACCCTCACCGATTTTGCCCACGAGACGCTCTTTCCTGGTCACCGTAGCCAGTATAGGCAGCTCACTGGTGACCTCGCCATTGCTGGTTTCCGCGTCCAAAACGATGCCGGGTTTACCCTGGAGTTCCACCACTACATCCCCGTTGCTGGTAACGAGCCGATTGCTTCCTCCTGCAGTCATATTCCCGCTATAAAAGACACTGCCATTGCTACTCTCAACGTCGAACTCGCCCTGAACACCACGCACATCTATCTTACCGTTGCTGGTCTTTAAAATCACAGACCCTTCCACGGCATTAACCTCGATTCGGCCGTTACTGGTTCTTCCCTCAAAATTGCCCTTCATATTGTCTAAAACAATCTTCCCATTAGATGAATTGAGAGAGCCTGACCCTTCTAAGCCATGCAGCTCAATGAAACCGTTGCTCGTGTCAAGCTCCACATCGGTTTGGGGCGGCACCGTAATGGTAACATCAACCCCAGCGCTTCCGAAGACCCACCATCGTTTACTGGTTTGAACATCAACAGTTATCGTGTTACCCACCTGGCTCAGCTCATATTTGACTCTGGGAGCGTCTTTCAACGTAGCCTGGACGAGCACCTCATTACCAAAGCCGGTATTGATTTCAATATTCCCATTCACGCTGTTTACTACAACCCTAGAGGAACCAGTGACAATGAAGCTATCCTCGCGAGTTTCGGTAGGACCTAGGCTGCACCCTGTTGTCGCTGCAAGCAAGATGACGACAGCCACAGTAGCACCAACCAGCGAACCCAAGATAAATCGAGGGCGATGAAAAATTTTAAAGACTGAAAATTCATCGAACAACTTTGGTCGCATGTTGCACTCCCTTCATCCCCAGACCAAACCCAACCAAAAAACCGCCGACGATTCCCAGAAGTATAGATAGTCTGAGAGCAAGTATTTGCCAACCCATAATCAAGTAATCGCCACTGTAGTCATTAAGGCAAGGCTATGAGACGGTGGGCAGGGTAAAGCTATGCTTGTTTCGTCTATCGGAGGTCAGCTTGTCCTTAATACAAGCCACAAACCGGTCCACAATCCACCAATAATAATCAGGGGGCATGCGGCTCTTGGGCATATCGGGCACTTCATTGAAGGCATCAATGACCCAGGGCTGGCCCTGCTCGTCCACACACCATTCCACAACATTTATGTCCATATCCAGACATGAATTCATACGTATGGTCTGTTCCGTCAGTTTTCCTTTTATGTCATCGATCTCCTGCAAGTCAGTATACAGGTATTCCCCCATGCCTAATGGTTTGGGTATCCATCTGATAAACAGGACATCCTTCTGGTCAATACAGAAGACCCTGTAGTAGTGCTTATAGTTTATTTTCCGCTGCACCAGCCAGACCTTCCCCGCACCATGGGAGGCATAGCACTCCTTCAATTCTTCCACTGTGTTCAACATATAGACATCATCCCAGCCATAGCCATCTACAGGCTTAAAAAAGCAGGGTAACCCGACTTCATCGGCAATCCGGCTCCAGGATGGTTCGACAATCATGCCCCCCAGTTCCTCCTTAAGCTCTGGGCCAGGCAGAACGATAGATTTGGGAGAAGGTATCTCCAGGAGCTGAAATACTAACTCATCCACCAATTTATTGCTGGCGGAAGCAGCGAAGGGATTATTGATCACATAAGTCCCCCGTAGGGACATGTTCTTAACCATTTCCTTCAGAAAAGGACACTGAAAGCTCAGCCGGTCTACAATAACCCCGTACTCGCCGGTTATAGGGACGGGCTGCTCAGCAAAGGAAAGGAACTCCACCGGGAGATCACCCAATTTGGACACGACATCGATAATAAAAGGGTCATCTTTCAGTTCGAGTATCCCTATCTTGCTACCTTTCATATCTGGTTCAGCCACACTTGAATTTCCTCAAGTATAGCACAACAGCCTGCATTTGGACACCACTGCCAGCCGATAGTCTTTTCTCCTATTACCATCAGCTATTCAAATTAACCCTTTCGGGTTATTGTGTGGCTGAACAACGTAGGCTTATAGTAATAACAGAATAGCTTTGATATGAATGAGGACAGCTATGATGAAAAACAACTTAACAAACAGCATGCTCACGGTAAGAGAAGTAAGCCAGATTCTCCATGTCCACAGCAACACGCTTAGACGGTGGAGCGATCTGGGGTTAATAAAAGCATACCGCATCGGACCCCGAGGTGACCGAAGGTTCAGACAGGAGGATATAACCCCAATGCTACT
This sequence comes from uncultured Dehalococcoidia bacterium, assembly GCA_964353645.1. Lineage (GTDB taxonomy): Bacteria > Chloroflexota > Dehalococcoidia > SZUA-161 > SZUA-161 > JACWAE01. The sequence continues at coordinate 111 of CAYGWR010000066.1, read as the reverse complement.
GGAGGAAAATAAAGGCATCCCCACAAATGTAAACGAATCAACGGAAATAGATAAAGCGGATGAGTATGTGATGTCGAGGTAAGCTATGCGTAAAATAGTTGTAATGATAAT
>CAYGWR010000065.1:0-5955 GCA_964353645.1 uncultured Dehalococcoidia bacterium | reverse complement strand
GTTTGGAATTAAGAAAATTAAGAATGCGCTTTTCATCGTCGACTACCAGTATGCGGAATTGCTTCATGGTAATTTCTCCAGATGAGCCACTACAGTTCCCCATAATAGCTCCATCTTCAGCGGATGTCAAAGGTCTTGTTCACTTGGTTGCCATCGGGCTTGACGGTTGAATGCTGTGAGCTTATCATCCGTCTGGGGGCGATTAGGTATGAGCGTTGCCTCACGGTTGGTCATGCAAGTAAATAAGCGCCCATACGTGACTATCCTGCTCGGTGCGCTGGTATTATTCGGGCTATACCTGACCAGCCGTCACAGTTATCTGCTTTTCCACAGCCTTACCGAGATATTCAGCGTCGTCGTAGCCTTCGGTATCTTTGTGCTTACCTGGAATTCGCGAAGATTCATAGATAACAGCTATATTTTGTTCTTGGGCATTGCCTATTTGTTCATCGGCACCGTAGACCTGGTTCACACACTGACATACCAAGGGATGGGGGTATTTCCGGGATATGGTAGTGATCTGGCTACGCAACTCTGGATTGCTGCACGCTACGTCCAAAGTATCTCTTTCCTTGCTGCGCCCTTGCTTATTGGCCGAAAGTTGAGGGCTCCCTTTGTGTTTCTTGGCTATATGGTGGTCACTCCCCTTTTGTTAATGTCCATTTTCTACTGGGACATCTTCCCTGCTTGTTTTGTGGACGGTGTGGGATTGACCCCGTTCAAGAAAATCAGCGAGTATGTAATTTCTTTCATCTTCCTGGCATCAATCTTCCTTCTGTATCGCAAACGCAGAGAGTTCGACACGAGCGTATTTCGATTTCTGGTCGCCTCTATAGTAGTGACCATATGTGCCGAGTTAGCATTCACGCTTTACACAGGACCCTACGCTCTATCCAATATGGTCGGGCATCTCCTCAAGATTGTTTCAGTTTATCTCATGTACAGAGCCATTATCTGGACCGGCCTGGCAAAGCCCTACAGTCTCCTTTTCAGGAACTTGAAACAAAGCGAGGAGGCATTACGGGCGTCGGAGCAACATTACTCTGCACTGGTACGCAACCTCGCTGATGCGGTTTTCGAGATTAAGGAGGGGGTGATAACCTGGTGCAATGACAGGGTCGAGGGGATATACGGCTATTCGAAGGATGAATTGATGGGCAAGGATGCAAGTTTCTTCTATCCGACCGGCATCAGCCCCACGGAATTCACGAAACTGGTTACCAGGGAACTAAAGGAGAAAGGGCTCTTCTATGGTTCAACCGAGTTCAAAAGGAAGGATGGAAGCGTAATAGATGTCGAATACTCTATCACGCGGATACCCGATAAATATCCGCTCGAGGTGGTCGCAGTCGCCCGGGATATAACCGAGCGCAAGCGGATTGAGGAGGCGTTGCGGCAATCGGAAACAAACTATCGTACGTTGGTGGAATCCTCCCCCGATGGGGTTATCTCCGTGGATGATAAAGTACGTGTCATTGATTGCAATGAAGGGGTGTGTCAGTTGCTGGGCTATTCCAGAGAGGAACTCAAGGGGAAGGACTTCCGCGAGCTGCTGGCAAGTGCGCTGCCAGACAAGCTTTCGTTCTACTATGATCAGCTCGCCCAAAAAGGACTCGTTGAGACCGAATTTGAGTTTCTGGGTCGTGGTGGCCGGACAATACTGGTATGGGCCAAGATTGTAGGTGCCTATGATGCGAATGGACGTTTAAGCCAGGCTCTCGTCTATATCAGGGATATCGCCGAGCGCAAGAAACTCGACCAGTTGAAAGACGAATTTATTGGCCTGGTCTCTCATGAACTACGCAGCCCCTTGACTGTTATCATGGGGGCTGTGAATACAGCCCTGACCGAGGGAGCACGTCTATCTCGAGACGAAATGCGTCAACTGCTGCAGGATGCAGCCTGGGAAACGGAAGTACTATCTCATTTATTGGGCAATCTCCTCGAGCTTTCCCGGGCACGGGCTGACCGCCTCTTCCTCAGCAGAGAGCCAGTCAATGTCAAGGACATTGTAAAAGATGTAGTCGATAAGATAAAGCGGCAGTCTTCAAATCACAGCTTTGAGACAGACTTGCCCAAGGCGCTTCCTCCGGTTCATGCGGACCAGTTAAGGCTGGAACGTATCCTGTATAATCTTCTGGAGAACGCAGTTAAGTATTCGCCCGATGGGGGTAAAATTAAAGTCTCCGCTAGGTTGGAAGACAATCATGTGCTTATAGGGGTCAGCGATGAGGGGATAGGCATTTCTCTTCATGATCAGGCCAAGCTGTTTAGTCCTTTCGAGCGTCTGGCGGCTCAAAGGCTTGAGGGAATTAAGGGTATTGGGTTGGGGCTCCTGGTGTGTCGCAGGCTTGTGGAAGCTCATGGCGGCCGGATCTGGGTAGAGTCGGAACCCGGCCGGGGTTCTACTTTTTACTTCACTCTCCCTTTGCAGGACGGGGAGCATCCCGCCGAAGCAACTCCAAAATCCTGAACGAAGAGGCCGTTTGCTAATGGGGAGTTTAGAGGGGCTTTGTCCCTCTGACAGGGGATTTGGGAGCCTGTCCTGAGCTTGTCGAAGGATGTCCCCCAACCTTAAATTCCCCCAAGAGTGGGGGAAAAAGGGGGTTGAAACGGGTCTTTGGACACTCTAATGGATTATTATTTGTTCGTGCTGCTGTATTTTATGTGAATATATTTGAGAAAAGGTACATTGATTTGCAGAATACTGGCAAGGCTGAGGTTGTAAAACAGTCGTTTATTTTCTCCAGATTGGGTGACGATGAGCTCGCCGAGCTGGCTAATCTTGCCACAGAGCGCAGCTTCGCGGCGGGCGAGTTCATCTTCTGGGAAGAGGATGCCCCCGACTGGTTCTACATCGTTGCTGAAGGTCAGGTAAAGGCTCTGAAGCATTCCTCATCGGGCAAAGAGTTTATCATAGCCTTTTTCGGCCCCGGCGAGATATTCGGCGAGGTCGCCGTTTTCGAAAACAAGCCCTATCCTGCCTCGGCGCAAGCTGTAGCTGAGACCAGGGTTCTAGGAGTCAAGAGGGAAGATTTCCTGGCTTTTCTGGCCAGCCGCCCCGAGGTAGGCCTGAGGATTATCAATATCCTGGGAGGGCGGCTCAGGGAGGCTCAGAGCCGCCTCAGGGACTTCGCAGGGGAGAGGGTGGAACAGCGTCTGGCCAGGACGCTGCTCATGCTTTCCTCAAAGCTCGGCCCCACACTCCCCTTCACTCGCCAGGAGATTGCCGACATGGCAGGAACTACTACCGAGACAGCCATCCGCTTTATGAGCCGTCTCAAGGACGGCGGCATCATCCGCTCCGTTCGGGGCAAGACGGTTATCCTTGATGAAACAAAGCTCAGGCTATTAAGCGAAGGCCCGCCCCAGGTTTAAACCTTCGTCAAAATCTCCTCCCTTATATGATTTAAATCATAGTATGTCTTCTCACCTGGCTTTATTATGGTCTTGAGAGGTGAAGTATCGGCAGGTGCCGATGGAGGAGGTGTTGAGATGACGGTCAGATGTCCCGGTCAAGACTTCAGATGGCTGAGAGTGGAACTCTATAAGTGCCCGAACTGCGGCGCCGAGGAGGAGATTTTCTCCAATGAGACCAGGGTGAAGTGCCATGAGTGCGGTGAGTGGATTTACAAGGAGAAATTGCCCTCCTGTATAGAGTGGTGCGCCTCAGCCAGGCAGTGTCTGGGAGATGAGAGATGGAAACAGGTGAAAAGCTGCGAGCAATCCTAAAGGCAAGGAGTTGTTTAGCAACAGGGGAGTTCAGAGGGGCTTGCCCCTCTGAAGGGGGATTGGGGGTGTTCCCCCAACCTTAAATTCCCCCAAGAGTGGGGGAAATAGGGGGTTGAAAAGGATTTTTAAACGCCCTAAAAATAAGGAGGTAACGACTATGGCTGGCTTAACAAGTGGGTCTCAGGGCGACATTGGCAGGGCGCTGGAAGAGGAAATGCGGGCGTCTCTGGTCAACGGCAAGCTTCCTTGTGCTGTAGCATTCAAGATAGCTAAGAAGCTTAAGATCAGTCCCAAGCAGGTCGGCGGTGCGGCGAACAGGCTGAACATAAAAATCGCCAGTTGCCAGTTGGGTTGTTTCCCATAATTTTTTTTTGGGGGGGGGTGAAAAAAGTTCTGAACACTCTTAAGAGAGGGGTGCGAATTGACTATTGAGATAGCTAAGGTGGCAGGCATGGCATATGCCATAGTTGCCACTATCATGTTGGTAGTAATGTTCCGCAAGGGCAAGTTCAACAGGAGGATAGGATACCTGTTCCTAGCTATTTCTACAGTTTTGGGTTTCGTCATTTTTGCGCCGATGCTGCCCAACCAGTTCCAGGTTCTTCTTCTGGGCAAGACCAAGCAGTTGGGCGTGCCTATGCCTCTAGCCGCTGTGGTTTTATTTGTGTTCGTAGCCCTGTCTTTTGCCTTCGGCAGGGTTTTCTGTGGGTATGCGTGCCCTGTGGGTGCGGTGCAGGAATTGCTCTATCTTCTACCGGGTAAGAAGCTGAAGGTCACAAATAAGACAATTACTATGGCCTTCCGCGTCGGCTTCCTAATCGCTTTCGTAGTACTTGCGGCGGGATTCTCGATAGGCTTGCTCAGGTATCTGGGACTTAAAGAGTTCTTCGATCTGAATACGGGGGCGGTGTTCTTCTGGTCGTTCTTGACCATAGTGGTTATCTCTGCCTTCGTGTACAGGCCGTTCTGCCGTCTTGCCTGTCCATACGGAGCGTTGCTTTCCCTGGCTGCAATCAAAGGGCGCTTCAAGCTCAGACGGAATGAGAGCTGTATAAACTGCAAGAAATGCCGGGAAGCCTGCCCCACCAACGAGGTCGGCTGGACGGATTTAAAGCAGGAATGCTATATGTGCAACAGATGCAAAGAGGCTTGCCCTGTAAATGGTATGGAGTACACCAGAAGGCTGATTCGGGAGCAGGATAGGAAGAAAGCATTTGTTAAGACTCCTAAGCCAGTTATGCCTGAGAGGGAAAGTGTGGGGATAGTTGAGGGGTAGTGGGTAATTAAGGAATTGTGTAAGGGGGTGTGAAATGACAGCGAAGACAAAGGTATTGAGGAAGGTTGTGAAAATAGACGAGGAGAAATGCAATGGCTGTGGCGCTTGCGTTCCAGCCTGCGCCGAAGGGGCACTTCAAATCATTGATGGTAAGGCGAGGCTTGTCAGCGATAAGTATTGCGATGGACTCGGTGCCTGCCTCGGAGAGTGCCCTGAGGGAGCGATAACCATCGAGGAAAGGGAAGCCGCGAAGTTCGACGAGGAGGAGGCGAAGCACCACCTCCATGAAAAGGAGTGTGCTAAAGAGGAGCTTCCCTGTGGCTGTTCCTCGGCTACGGTTACCCAGTTTGAGAGGCCGAAGGCAGCAGAGGTTGCTCACGAAGAATCATGCAAACACTCGATGCTGGGACACTGGCCGGTGCAGCTAACCCTGGTGCCTCCGGGTGCGCCTTTCCTTCAGGGGGCTGACCTGGTGCTGGCTGCGGACTGCGTTCCCTTCGCCTACGCTGGCTTTCACCACGACTTCCTCAAGGGACATGCTCTGTTAGTGGCGTGCCCCAAGCTGGATGACTTCCAGGCTCATTTAAGCAAGCTGACAGACATCCTGCGCCGTTCCGATGTGAAGAGCCTTACTGTAGTTCACATGGAAGTGCCCTGCTGCTCCGGCTTGACGCATATGGCGAAGCAGGCGATACGCTTGAGCGGCAAGGATATTCCGCTTAAGGACGTAACTATCGGAATCAAGGGCGACAGGAAGGCTCAAACTTAGAGACATAAGTAAAGACTGCTATTATTCAAAGAATGCCAAAGAAGAGGTGCAGTCCGCCTTAGGCGGATGCCGGGGGCTTGGGGGTGTCCCCCAAGCCTACAAATCCCCCAAGAGTGGGGGATAAGGGGGTTGAAAAGAGATTAATAAAACCTCTTGATACCCCACTTTACATCACATG
>CAYGWR010000064.1:0-5969 GCA_964353645.1 uncultured Dehalococcoidia bacterium | reverse complement strand
TGGACTATGTGCTCTCTGTCCTGCCGGGTATAGTGCAGAGGCTCAGGGAGATGTCGCCGCTCACTAGTACAACAGGACAGAAACAGAATAAGAAAGCCGATTCATAGCAAACAAGCTGAGGTCGCTGGTAGCCTCATGTGTTCAGGTTGGTTAACAACTGGGGAGTGCAGAGGGGCAGAACCCCCTCTGCCAGGGGTTTGGGGGTGTCCCCCAAACCTAAATCCCCCAAGATTGGGGGATCAAGGGGGTTGAAAAATGGTTGATAAACGATCTCATGCGTCGGATAATGCGAGTAGGTGGTGCCCCAGATAGTATATGAGGCGTTTGAGGTAGTCGCTAGTGAGGTAGTCTTCGTGATACACAGGCTGAGCATAAAGACAAGGTCAAAAGTGGAGTTTCAGAACATTACCAGAGCCGTTCAAGAGGTTGTGGACTCCAGCCGGATTGAGAACGGAGTCTGCTATGTGTTCGTTCCTCATACCACGGCGGCAGTTACACTGAACGAGCAGGCTGATCCCAGTGTTGTCGAAGACATTGCCGAACAGCTAGAATCTATAGTGCCTCAACAGGGTAACTATCACCACTCGGAAGGCAACTCTTCCGCTCACATCAAAGCCAGCCTATTTGGTAGTTCCGAGATGGTTATGGTGGATGATGGTAGATTGGTTTTGGGAACATGGCAGGGCATCTTCTTTTGTGAATTCGATGGTCCCAGGAGCCGCAGTGTGCTGGTTAAGATTCTGCCAGATAATCGCTGAGACTAATGGCGATTATCTGGCAGTTACGCTTAGTTCACTGGTTGAGATTGCTCAACCTATCACTTCAGTATCACGCAGCTTCTTAATGCGTGCCTTTTTATAGCCGAGCCCAAGCAGTATCTCATCCGTGTGCTGGCCGAATCGCTGAGCCCAATTCCTAGCCTTAAATGGCGATCTGGAAAGCTTGATAATAGGGCCAATTTGCTTGGCTTGGCCCATGGTGGGATGAGGCACTTTGACAATCATCCCGCGGGCTATTAAGTGTGGGTCGGAGATTACCTCTTCAGGGGAGTAGACCGGAGCGACGCAGGTATCCTTCTGGCGCAGAATCTTTAACCATTCGTCCCTTGTCTTGGTCAGGAAGGTCTGCTTGAAATACTGGAGAATCTCGTCGCGTTTTTCGCCCTCTGCATATTGATGCTCGATGAAATCCTCACGGCCTAGTAGCCGGCACAGGTTAGCATAGAACCAGGGCTCGACGCTGCCTATGCTGATATACTTCCCGCCCCTCGTTTTGTACACGTTGTACCAGGGACGTTGCTGCTCCCCGGTGGCTATAGTTTCGCCCTGCTCCGAGACTGTCTCACCGAGTAGAGACGGCAGTAACACTGGCATCATCAGCCCCACTATTGCATCGGTCATCGACACATCCACATATTGGCCCTTGCCTGACTTGTCTCTTGCTGTGAGGGCAGCCAGTATGCCAATGACAGCGGACATCCCGCCAGCGGCGAAGTCAGCCAAAACCGTGCGTGGAATTACCGGAGTCCCATCGGAAGCCCTTGTCGTGCCCAGAAGTCCACCTATAGAAATATAGTTGATATCATGTCCTACAACATCGCGGTAGGGTCCATCCTGACCGTAGCCTGTCAGAGAGGCATAAACTATTCGTGGGTTAATCTTTTTGATGGTATCGTAATCAACGCCCAGACGCTTGGTGGTCCCAGGCCTGAAACCCTCTATGATAATATCGGCAGTCTTAGCCAGCTTGCGGAATATACTAAGGCCTTCTTTGGTTTTTAGATTAAGCCCCATGGTCTTGCAGTTCCGCCACCCGGGAAATATGGGTGAATCCGGATACATAAACACCAGAGGCCCGCCACGGCGTTCGGGGTGGGCCTCGTAGACCTTTATCACCTCGGCACCCAGGTCGCCGAGGATGGTGGAGCAGAATGTACCTGGCCCTTGCCAGGCCATATCTAAAACACTTATGCCGTCGAGCGCTGCAGCCATTTCTGAATACCTTCTTTTCTAGTTCTTTTACTCTAGTGCGCCATCGGTGATGAGTTGGTTTACCTCGTCCTCAGAGAAGCCCAAAATCTCCCTATAAACATATTCGTTATGCTCGCCGAGAAGGGGTGCGCGGCGTATCTCGCCTGGGGTCGCGGATAGAGCAAAGGTCAGCCCGTCATGAGCGATTCGCCCTGTCTCGGGGTGGTCGAGATAAACGTAGAAGCCTCGTTCCTTTAACTGGGGGTCGCGAGTTTGTAAATCCTCGCCATCCTGAGCCACACCTGCAGGTACACCGGCACGCTGTAAGAGCAGCATCACCTCTTCCGGCGACCTTTTTAAAGTCCATTTCTCCACCAGCTTATCAAGTTCATCCTCGTTTTTCTTCCTTTCGGAAAAGGTGGCGAATTTTTTGTTTTTTGTCCAGGGCGGGTTGCCCATGACATCGCAGAAAGCCTTCCACTCTTCCTCAGTGAATACGGCGATAGCGCACCATCTCTCATCCTTCTTCCTGTGGTCAGGTTCAGACTCAGGCATGGCGCAGTAATCGACCTCTTTATCTTCTCCGAGGCAGCGGTAGACCCCATGAGGAGCAGCATTCGGCAGGCGGTTGCGCATACTAGTCTGAATATGTTTGTTGACCGTGTAATCCAGGATAGCTGTTTCAGTCCAGCAGACCGTAGACTCAAATTGAGCAAGCTCAATGAATTGTCCCTTGCCAGTTTTATTCCGATAATGGAGGGCAGACAGGATTGCTGTAGCCGCATGGTATGGGTTACAGGTGAAATCAGGGAAGGCTGCCATCCCTGTCCCTATCGGAGGGCGGTCGGGATTACCTGTAATGTAATCGATGCCTGCGGCGGTTCTAATGCTGGTGCCGAAGCCACGCCAAAGAGTGTAAGGGCCGGTTATTCCCATAACAGGCATAGTAGCCACAATGATATCGGGCTTTATCTTGACTAATTCTTCGTAGATAAGCCCCCATTTTGCCATGGCTCCTGGAATGAAGTTATCCAGAACTATATCGCTGACGGAAATCAATTTCCTGGCTATCTCTATGCCCCTGGGTTGGCTCAGGTTCAGCGTTATCCCCAGCTTCCCCGGGTTGAAGTTGTTGTACATGCCGCTAATGTTATAGGTTTGGGGGACGTCCGGCTTTCGGGGCGCTTGCCACCTCATCCCGTCGATCCTGGTGTTGCTTTCTATTCTTACCACCTCCGCCCCGTAAGCGGCGAATAACTTGGTAACATAAGGGCCTGCCCCAAACCAGGAGAAATCGGCAACTCTTATACCTTGCATCGGTAATCTTGTCTTCGTCTTCATCTTCGTCTCCAACTTCTAGATTACCCCTTGTCCTTTAAGCAGAGCCAGCTGCTCCGAAGTGAATCCCATCTCCTTTTTGTAAATCTCGTTGTTGTACTCTCCAATTAAGGGAGCTCGGCGTTTTATCTTCCAGGGGGTCTCAGCCAACCTGTAAGGGGCTCCCGGGTACTTGAAGGTCTTGCCTAATTCAGGGTGTTCAACATCTACAAAGAAATTTCGAGAGACAAGCTGAGGGTTCTCTACCACATCCTTGGCATTGTTGAACGGTATTGCTATGACGCCCCTCTTTTGGCCCTCTTCGCAGACCCATTTTTTGTCATGTGACTTGGTGAAGGCATCGGTAACCTCAGTGATATGTTCCCTCACCTCGGGTCTAATCTGATAATCCATGTCCTTAAACTTATCATCATCAAGGTCTGCAGCTCCTCCACCGCTCTTCAGCCAGTCGACAAGGAGGTCCCAGTCAAACAAAGCAATGAAGTTAGCCCAGCCGTCTTTGCATTCCTGCAGGGGCACACCGAGACGCCCTGACCTGACCATAATTCGCTTCTGAAGGTCGTACATCTGAGTCACCCATTGCAAACTGTGTGCCACGCATTGCTGCATGGATACATCAATATGCTGCCCTTCACCTGTAATATCCCGATGGTAAAGAGCGATCAGAGTAGCTGTGCTGGCATGTATCGAAGCTATATTGTAAGCCTGTGAGCCACCGACTCTGGAGGGGGGCTCGTCTTCCCAGCCGCATATAAAGAGGAATCCGCCCATAGCCAGGCCGATAAGATCATAGGCCTTGAAATCCTTGTATGGGCCAGTCTGGCCGAAGGGCGTGATGGAGACCATAATCAGCCCCGGGTTGAGCTTCTTGAGGGCAGAATATCCCAAACCCAGGGAGTCGAGATACCCTGGCCGAAAGGTCTCTACCACGATGTCGGTGCCCTTAACCAGCTTCTTGAGGATTTTCTTTCCCTCCCGGCTCTCTATGTTCAGGGTGATGCCCTTCTTGTTGGTATTGAAATGGTACCAGTAGAGGCTCTTTTCAGGATCAACCTTGTTGTGATAGAAGGGTCCGATAGCCCTGGTGGGGTCGCCGCCGGGAGGCTCGATCTTAATCACGTCTGCCCCGAGGTCAGCTAGCTGTTTGGTGCAGTAAAGCCCTATAGGCCCTGCCATATCAAGGACTCGCAAATCCCCCAATGCTGTGGCGGTTGACTGCTGCCCTCCCATGCTGTACCTCCTTAAATTTTTAAACTGGTTGCGGTAATCATGACATCTTGTTCCTGTGGAATGCTTCACTATTATAGTTTGATGCACACTGATGCGCAATAATTACGATTCTTGTTTGAATGGATTGTCGCCATATAAATACACGTTTGCCTCGAGTCGCTCTGCTTCTTACCTGAGCAGCCAGGTAAAAATACTGGCCTTTGCCTAAGTATCCCTGTCGTATCTCCAGGTATTCAGTACAGGGGTATGCGCTGAAATATACTGCTGTTTGTCATTCCCAAATTGAGTATTCCGACCTGGCCACAATGAGTATCATGGCGGAAGTCAGCGCTGAAGACATCGTGCTAGACTCATGCTGGACGGGGGGAATCCCCTCCGGAACCAAAACGAAGGAGGTGCAAAATGGAGTGGCCGGTTGTAGTAGCGATAGCGGTGTTGGTGCCTATCTTCCTCTTCCCAGCGGCGCTGGTATGGTATGTCAACGTCACTGGTTTGTTCGAGGTCTGGAAGGACAGACAGGCGCGAAAGAGGAGAGTTGCTGGTGGGAAAAAGGCTACAGCGACAGCTAAGTAGCCTTCAGCAAGACTTATGCTGGAAAGGCAAATCCTTTCCAGTACCAACTAAAGGGAGTGGAAAATGTAATGGCAGTTTGTGGTCGCCATGTCGGTGATGATACCTGTACTTCTCTTTCCGGCAGCGCTGGTGTGGTATGTAAACGTTACCGGCCTGTTTGAGGTAATGAAAACCAGTCTGGAACGGCGGAAGAGGAGGCCCGCTGGTGCGGGTAAGGTTACAGTAATGACAAGATAGCGCATCAGGCTGGCGTGGACTTTGGCCCGGTAACAGCCTGCCTCGAGGCGGGTGTTTTACCGGCAAGCTAGGAGGTGAAATGAAATATATTCAAGTTGCTGTACCTATCATCGGAGTCGGCGTTTTAACGGTTTGCAGTGTATATCTTGCGATATGGCTGACCGGTCTCGTCCCCGATGGCGAGTGGGCGTCGCTGATTAAAGGGCTCCTTGCAGTGGGAGTAATCATAGGCGCTCTGACCACGGTCGTCTGGTCGGCGTATTTAAGCCTGGTGATGAGAAGGCTGATGAAGGCTTCGTATACGGCGAAGACGGAATAAAGCAAAATATAAACGAGGTAAGCGGCTATACATCGGTGAGGGGCGTTGACTTGCGTGTGGGATAAGAGCCCGACTGGCACATGATGCGATGCCGCTAAACCTTGTTGGTTGAATGTCGCATGGATTCTGTAAGGTCGCAGATTTGAAATATATCCGGGATGAGGACTTGTATCCCGGGGGCGATGTGCCATTTGCCTTTTGCTCACCCATTTTAAATCTACTCTGATATGATATCTATCGACATTATATTACGCTACTGGGGTAAATCCCCAGCTTGTGGCAAGCTCATCTGCTTCGCTCCT
>CAYGWR010000063.1:4338-6060 GCA_964353645.1 uncultured Dehalococcoidia bacterium | reverse complement strand
CTTGCGTTTGCGGGTAACGTCGCCGCCGTAGCATTTCGCCAGGACGTCCTTGCGCTTGGCAGGTATGTTGGCCCGGGCTACGATACGGCTCCCCACGGCTGCCTGGAGTGGCACTTGAAACAGTTGGCGGGGGATTTCCTCCTTTAGCTTGGAGACTATCGCCTCACCGATATCGTGGGCTTTCTCCGGCGGAATGATGCGGCTGAAGGCATCCACAAGCACCCCGTTCACCAGTACATCGAGCTTGACCAGCTTTGCCTCGCGGTAGCCTACGAACTCGTAGTCCATCGAAGCATAGCCCTGGCTGCGGCTCTTTAACTGGTCGTAGAATGTGGTGAGCATCGAACGTAACGGCATGTCGTATTCAAGCTGGACTCGCTGCCCCAGCTCTCCCGGAGTCTTGGAGTGTCCCAGATACTCCGTGCGTTTGTGGACTCCCCCGCATCCCATGATGAGCTCCATCAATGGGCCGATGAACTTCGAGGGGGTGATGATCGAGATGCTGACCCAGGGCTCTTCCACTTTCTCTATCTCATTCGGTAGTGGCAGATCACTGGGGTTGACCATTGTTACTGTCTGCCCATTGGTCTTGGTGACGATGAAACTGACGCCTGGAGCTGTGACCACCAGCGACAAAAAGAACTCCCGTTCCAGGCGCTCGCGGACAATATCCAGGTGCAGAAGGCCGAGGAAGCCGCAGCGGAAGCCGTGGCCCAAAAGAGGGCTGGACTCCGGTTCGTACGAAAGCGAGGCATCGTTGAGGCTGAGCTTGTCGATTGCTGCACGAAGCTCCTGATAGTCGTCAGCCTCCGTGGGGTATATGCCGGCGAACACCATGGGCTTAGCGGGACGGTATCCATGTAGGGGCGCTTTGGCTCCGTTGGATATGGAGGTTACAGTCTCGCCAACGCGGCACTCAGCCACATTCTTCAACCCGGTGGCGATGTAGCCGACATCTCCCGCTGACAGCGTCTGCACCGGGCATGGCTCTGGGGCAAAGTAGCCAACTTCCAGCACCTCTAACTCAGTGCCTTGGCTTATAAGGCGGAGTTTGCTTCCCTTTGAGATTTGCCCGTCCGTTACTCGGAGGTAAGCTATCACGCCCTTGTAGGAGTCGTAGTGCGAATCGAAGATGAGCGCCCGAAGTGGAGAATCGGCGTTGCCTCTGGGAGGCGAGATGCGCTGTACTATCTTCTCCAGCAATTGCGGCACGCCGAGTCCAGTCTTGGCGCTTATGCGCAGCACGCTCTCCGGCCCGTAGCCGAGCACGCTTTCAATTTCGTCGATTACGCGGTCGATTTCGGCAGTGGGCAGGTCGATCTTATTGAGGACGGGGATGATTTCAAGGTTGTGCTCCATAGCCAGGTAGACATTTGCCAGCGTCTGCGCCTGGATGCCCTGTGAAGCATCTATGACCAGCACTGCACCTTCGCAGGCAGCCAGGGTGCGCGAGACCTCATAGGAGAAATCCACATGCCCGGGCGTGTCTATAAGGTTCAGCCGATAGGTTTTGCCATCGTTAGCCTTGTAATCGAGACGGATAGCCTTTGCCTTGATGGTGATACCGCGTTCGCGTTCCAGCTCCATGCTGTCCATTACCTGTTCACGAATCTCCTCCTTGCGCATGGCGCCGGTGAGCTCGATGAGGCGGTCGGCGAGCGTGGACTTGCCGTGGTCTATATGGGCGATGATGCAGAAGTTTCTAATTATCGATTGGTCCAT
>CAYGWR010000063.1:0-4238 GCA_964353645.1 uncultured Dehalococcoidia bacterium | reverse complement strand
GCCCAGTTCGATATCTCGTAGTGGTGGTAGCCGTGTGCTGCCAGTGTATCCTGCGCCAGTTCGTACTGGTCGGCGGTGAGGTCGGGGTCGATGGGTGGCACTTCCGCTCGCTGGATTGCCAGACGCATCGGCGCATCGGCCTCAAGTGTGAGGGGATATAGCGAGATGTGCTCTGGGCTCAATCCTATAAGCTCATCCAGCGTTCTATGCCAGCTAGAAAGGGTCTGCCCCGGCAAGCCGTAGATGAGGTCTAGGCTCAGATTGGTGAACCCAGCGTTCCGCGCCAGGCGAACTGCGTCTCCTGCCTCCGCTGCAGTATGGATGCGGCCCAGCAGGGCTAGCTCGCCATCGTCCAAACTCTGCACGCCCAGGCTGAGACGATTTATACCCAATTTCATGATGTCTGCGAGGTGTGGCTCGTCCACCGTGCCGGGATTAGCTTCAAGGGTTACCTCAGATGCTTCGTCCACGGTGCAATGCGAGGGAATGACGGAAAGTATCTCGTGAATCTGTTCTGGGGAAAGCAGGCTGGGAGTCCCCCCGCCGAAGTAGATGCTGCTCACTTTTTGGTCGGTGGCACGCAGGACCAGCTCTTTCTTGAGTGCTTTGACATACTCAGGGATGTCGGACTCGCGGCCCTGGTACGATACGAAGGAGCAGTAGCTACACCTGCGGTGGCAAAAGGGAAAGTGAATGTAAAGAGCGACGTCTTGGCTCATAAAATCTCGGTGTTTAGCTCGGCAATAGCCCATCAAATGAAATTACCATAAACTCGATTATAGCAGAAGCTCCCTTAAAGCAGAAGCTCCCTTATAAGGAAACGGCTTGATGTTCTGGAAATGAGACAAAAGTTGCATACAAAGATTAGCTCCTTTGCTAAGATAAACAGTGATTAAGCGTTGGGGGGCATCTCCAGAAGGAGGAGAGAACAATGAGAGAAAAAGTAGAAGCAGCACTTTCGCACATCAGGCCCGCCTTACAGGCTGACGGTGGAGACGTGGAACTGCTGGATGTGAAAGAAGGTATAGTTTCGGTGAGGCTTACCGGAGCCTGCGGCGGTTGTCCTATGTCAATGGTGACCTTACGGAATGGCATTGAGCGCATACTCAAGCAGGAAGTGCCTGGGATTAAAAGTGTAGTCGCTGGCTAAACTGTAGACTCGAAGTGTCTTAGCCTGATGCAAGCGGACTTAGCTATCAAAGATAGCTAAGTCCGCTTTTTGCCTTGTGATATAGGTAGAGTAGCTTGCAGTTGAGTTCGAGGTCGTCCGGAGTTCTGGTGGAAGACATGTTTGACTTGGAAGGTTTAAGCAACCTGTCGTCGAAGTCTGCCTGAGGAAATAACTCCCGCAGTTTCGCAACCACAGTGTTGAAATTAGCCAGGGATGACGGGGCTATCTGGGCACCCAGGAACGAATAGGCCAGGCCATGCTGTGACATCTGCACGATAGGCTCCGCAGATTCCCAATTGTAGAGCCTCGCAAGAGATTCCGCTTGAACTGCTACACCGCTGATTTTCTCTTTGACGCTGCGCCAGATGGGGAAGCCGCCCGTCAGCAGGGTAGCGCCCCAATTTATCTTCATCTTAGTTTCCGTTGTTTCTTCCTCTGTAGGAGTTTGCATACCGCCCTTGAGAATCAGGAAGACATCGCTGGGCACTATTCTTTTTGTCTGGCCACCCTTGTCACGGAATATGGTTTCTCCCTCCAAGAATTCCATAGTGTGGGCGGTGAAGATCTTTGAGAGCTTGTGTAGTTCCGAGTCCTTGCAGATGAAAGCTACCAGCCCCAGGTCTCTCAGATTTTGGGCTGTTGATTCTGCTTCCTGCATGCTGTGATAGTGAGCGATGAGCTTGGGAATCCCTCCGCTCAGGGGAAGGCGTGTCTGATAAGGGTCTTTGTTGACAATAGTCGCTGCCTTTTTAATGGTGTCTGGCTCAGGGATATTCGGGGCAGCAACCGCAACATGCACGAGCTCATACCCAGCCATCAACCCCTCCCTCTCGGTCGGTGGGACTGACACCGCGCAATAACGTGCTTATGTTATGCGGATTACTTCTTGTGCAGCCTGTTCCCGAACTCGTCCAGCTTCTGCTCCAGTTGTTTCTGCCGCAAGGACATGGTGAAGTCACCGCGAGTCCTCTCAAGAACGCCCCGCACCATATCGGTGGTGCGTCTCAAGCCGCCGGTCATGGCATCGTGGAAATCGATAGTCACTAAAAGGCTGTAGATGTCGTCCATAGCCCAGAGTATTTCCTCGCAGCGTTCGATCTTGCCCTCTCTCAAGGTATCGAGCAGGTGCCGTCTCATCTCGCCTGCTGCCTCGCCCAGCCCGTTCAGATAAGCGGCGTAGCTTACGCCGAGCTCATCGGGGTCGGGTAGGGTTTCACCTGCCACCAGCGCCAGGGTGATGCATGCCTCAGCGTACTCCTTTTGGCCGTTGTGAACAAAGCCTCCGTAGAATAGCTCGCCGTGCTTGGCGAGGGTGCGACTCATCCCTTCGACATTGGCACGCGCCGAGCCTATAAGCTCCCGTGCCTGGTCAAATTCTCCGCGATGCACGGCGCGGATAGCGTTGGCGCTGAAGCGTATCGCTTCCCGGGAGAGAACCAAGCCCTTCTCGCGGGCGCTATCCTCGGTGGAGAAATAGGTACGCGCCTTTTCCCCAACTATGTCAAGCCTTGAAGTAGGTCTGTTCATGTAGCACTTCCTCTGTTTAGTATCTCTGTAAGCCGTTGGCTTGCTTCCTTGACGTTGTTAGCGTCGAGCAAGGCGCTGATCACGGCGACTGCGTCGGCGCCAGCGCTGATAACATTGGCGATATTATCCTGGTTTATGCCGCCGATGGCAACTACAGGCACCGAAACCTTACTTTTCACCTCTCGCAATGTCTCAATACCGGCAATCCTTGTCCCCGGCTTCGACGGTGTAGGGTAGATAGAGCCTACGGCAATGTAATCGGCACCCTCCTTTTCGGCTTTAAGTGCCTCTTCCAGCGTGGCTGAGGAGCAGCCCAGGATTTTGTCCCCGGGTAACATCTTTCGCGCAGTGGCGAACGGCAAATCCTCCTGGCCGATATGGAGTCCATCGGCTCCGGAGGCTATGGCGAGGTCGAGATAGTCGTTCACAATAAAGAGTACATTGGACTCAGCACAGACCTTTTTCAGCTCTCGAGCCAGTGGCACAAGCATACCTTTTGGGCGCAGCTTATCGCGGAGCTGAATTATTCGCGCGCCCCCTTGAATCGCCTGCCGGGCGACCTCGAGCTCACTTCGTCCTCTCAGCGCCTGGGTATCTATTATCACGTAGAGACCGGCAACCTGCTCTTTCTTGTTGTGGCGAAGCAGTTCCAGTACTATCTTCTGCTCAAGTGAGTAGAGGGCGAACCGGGCGTGCTTAAATTTGTCCCAGTCTAATCCGAAATCATCACCTTGGATCTTGGCCAATTCTTCCAGGACTCGCAAAGATTGCTGGACACGCCGCGAGTTTGCGCTGACCAGGCTGACGGTATCTGCTCGCTCAGCCTCACTATCCACATCCAGGAACGCGCCCACATCCTCCTCCGCCTGTCGAGCTCTGAGAAGCCTCTTCTGAAGCGACCGGTCTTTAGGCAACAGCTCATGGCGCATATTTTTTAACTGTTCGCTGAGTTCGGGGTCGTTCAGGATAAAGCGTGTTATATCCTCGAGGAGACGTAATCCCTCGCCGATGCGATTGAGGTTAACATCGAGAATACGCAGCATATTGTGGTAACCCTAAATTAGTTCCTTGAGCGGTTTGGGCATCTCACCTTCTCTGGCGGCAGCGATCGATTCTTTAACTCCGGCGAAGGTATCTCTGTATTCTTCGCTATCCATATCTACACCCAGGTCTTTGAGCCTCTTCTCGGTCCATCTTCCTATGTTCCGCGGGTCTTTGTAGTAGTCGGGATTGGTGGGAATTGCGGAGGGTTCCCCTGATTCCTCCCAGATTGCCTTTGTGGTTTTGTGGTAAGCGAACTTGGAGATACAGCGGTCGAGTTCGCTGCTGCCGCAGGCAGGACATGTTGGGTTCTCGGGAGGATTAAAGCTCCTCACGAAAAAGCTTGCCTTTTGATGACATTTGTTGCAGAGAAACTCATAGATAGGCATGGCCGCTCACTCCGTTTCTGTGCCTCCTGTGTCCGTATCCCCTTTCAGCTCGGGCGGTTTGAAATCCTCTGCCACCTTGGCCACATCCTCGCCTGCATCAAGCCTGCTCA
>CAYGWR010000062.1:2979-6109 GCA_964353645.1 uncultured Dehalococcoidia bacterium | reverse complement strand
CCTTCATACCACCACCCATCCCGAACACTAAGGTGCGGGACACCATTCAAAGCCGCCTTCATGCCACTGGTGCCACTAGCCTCATTGAGACGACGGGGAACGTTCAGCCAAACATCGACGCCCTGTACCAGGTAACGCGCTCTATTCATATCGTAGTCCTCTATGAAAGCTATCCGACCCTGAAAATCTCGGTCTGTGGCCAAACGGTATACATGCTGGAGAAGGCACTTAGATGGAAAATCAGCAGGATGAGACTTGCCAGCGAATACTATCTGAATCGGCCGCCACCGATCCTTGACCAGCCTCTTCAGACGTTCGACATCCCTGAAAATAAGCGATGGCCGCTTATATTCAGCAAAACGCCGCACAAAACCAATAGTGAGCACCTCCGGATGAAGCAAAGCCCCCATTGCCAGCACCTGCTGCGGCTGCACCTCAGCTTCGCTCCAACGTTGTTGTGCCCAACCTAACATCGCCCCCTTCAGCCTGCGCTTTAGAAGCTGACGAGCTGTCCACATTTCTTCATCAGGGATGTCCATAATGCGTTCCCAAAGCTCGGGATCATCCTGTCTCTCCACCCAATCCTCACCGAGATATTTGATGAAAAGGAGTCCCATCTCAGAAGCGACCCACGTAGGTACGTGAATCCCATTAGTTACATACGTAATGGGCACATCGTCTTCCTTTACCTTTGGCCAGAGCATATGCCACATCTTACGTGACGCCTTTCCATGAAGCTTGCTTACAGCATTACGCTGTTCAGCCATAGTCAGAGCAAGCACAGTCATGTTGAAAACGTCACTGGCACCATCCGGTTGCCCCAGCCTCATAAACGACTCCCGGCTCATTTTCAAACAGTCCCAATAGCAATGGAAGTATTTATCCATAAGCTGTGCCGGGAAGACATCATGACCTGCTGGAACCGGCGTATGCGTGGTGAAAACGGTAGCTGGTTTAAGCTTCTCCACAGCTTCCTCAAAACTTGCTCCATCCTCTATCTCCTCCCTCACCCTCTCCAGCATCATGAAGGCTGCATGTCCTTCGTTAGCATGCCAGAGGGCTGGTTTAATGCCCAGAGCCCGGAGAACACGCACACCACCAATACCCAGAACAATCTCCTGCTGAATACGCAACTCGCGGTCTGCTATGTAAAGGCGGGCAGACAACTGACGGTCCTGAGGTGAATTTTCCTCAATATTTGTATCCAATAAATAAATCGTCGTGCGGCCAGCTTGAATTTGCCACGCGCCGATGCGAACCTGCCGATTATCCAACTGCACCTCAGCCAAAGTCCTATTCCATCCCGAGGAAAATACAGGGGTGATTGGAGTCTCACTGAAATCCAACTGCCTATATATCTCCTCCTGCCAACCGTCGGCAGAAATTCGCTGATGGAAATAGCCCTGCGGATACATGAATCCTATACCGACCATCGGCAGCCCCAGGTCGCTCGCCTCCTTGCAAATGTCTCCGGCAAGTACACCCAAGCCCCCAGCATAGATAGGAATAGAATTGTGGATAGCAAACTCCATCGAGAAGTAACCTACGGGGCCTGTTAGCTTATCGGGATATTTGTTATCGAACCAGGTGTCCTGAGAAGACATATCAGCATCGAAAGCAGCCATGACAGAATCATAAAGGGCAATAAACTCCGGGTCGGCGGCAGCCGCTTTCAGTTTATCGGGATTAATATCTCGCAATTGTTTAACTGGATTATGCCCACTTATCACCCATAGTGAATAATCTAACGCCCTGAATAAGTCGCGCGCCTGGTAATGCCAGCTCCACCACATGTTATGAGCAAGCTCATCCAGTCTATCTATCCGTTTAGGCAGCTTTGTTCCTGTAGCCTGTTTCAACATATCTTGTCTCCCATCTTGGAAATACGCCTATACTCGAACAATTTTTGTTATTTAGCGGCAAACCTGCTAACCAGATCCCTTGTCCCTATTACATTCAGTTTCTGGAAGAGCAAAGAAAAGCGACTCTCAAGCTCCTCCCTTATTCCCTTGAGATTACTTTCAGGGATGCTCCACATCTCCTTCTTGAAATCGCCAAATGCCCTCTTTCGAGTCTTATACAGAAATTGCTCCTCAGTTTCCCCTTGCTTTCTTTCATTTGTGTATTTATCGGAGAGATGTCTATTGATTCTATCTAAAAGTTCCTTGGGGAAATACTTGCTTTCATAAATAATGTTCTGAAATCCTGTAGCCAGATGCACTTCTCCCGTTCCAATCTGAGGGAAATGATGAAATGCCTCATCGGGAAGAGTAGAGGCTCCATGTTGCACAGCGCCGCACATGCCGTATTCTTCACGCGCCAGCTTGGACAGTTCTTTCAAGGTTTTGAAGTCTATTTCAACATTGGCAATAGATCCATCGGGCAGAACCACTCCCCCGTGAGTAGTGCCGGTTTGCACGCTGATTTTGGAAATTCCTTTGACATTCGGGCCTAACATCCTGAGGTAACCTGACATAAATGTCCTGAGGTCCTCCACCGTGCTGTTTTTCTTCCCCACCTCCCCAATCTCGCCCCCGACAGAGATAGTTACTCCTTTAGGCTCGATACTGCGCATGAACTTCGTCATCTCGGCAGTGACCAGACAATTCTTTTCCTGCTGCCCATCAAGAGTCTTTTTGCTTAAATCCACAAGGGTAGAGGCATCTATATCGATGTTCAAGAACCCAGCTGCCACCGACTCACGAATAATCTCCTTTATTGAATTCGATTCCTTCTCAGGCTCCGAGCTATACTTGGCCTGGCTAACCTGATAGTGGTCGCCCTGAAGGAAAACCGGGCCCTCGAATCCTTCCCTGATTGCAGCGGCCAGCACGCAAGCAGCATACTCACCCGGCCTCTGACCTGTATAGCCTATTTCAGAGCGGGCTATCTCGAAAATAAAGGCGCCAACCTTATTTTTCAGAGCAGCCCTAAATACTGCCCTTGCAACATCATAGGTGATGCCGCGGATATTTATAGCCGGGACAGTTATTCCGTTATACAGTCCTTTGCCTGCGGCTTCGTAAAGGCCTTGAATGCTAGACAGAAAGACGCCCTGCTTAGAAGCTAATTCCCTGATAGTCTGCTGCGCCTTATCCTTAACCTTTGCGTCTGTGGCAAGGGCAGCTTC
>CAYGWR010000062.1:0-2879 GCA_964353645.1 uncultured Dehalococcoidia bacterium | reverse complement strand
GGGACAGCGGTGATCTCACCGTTTTTGTAGCTGACCATCTTCCCGAAATCTCTCTTCGCCACCAAATCAACAGCAGCGATGCCGAAATACCTGCCCATTCTTCTATCATAAGCACAAGGAGCGCCGCCACGTTGCAGGTGGCTCAACACTATACTCCGTGTCTCCAGCTTGGTAGCATCCTGGATTTCGTTAGCCAGAGCCTCACCTATTCCCCCCAGGATTTCATGGCCGAAGCTATCCACGCCTTTTCGGTTCACAAACTGAGTGCCACCCGCCGGCTTCGCTCCCTCCGCTGCCACGATGATATCATACCTGTTACCCTTTCCTTTACCCTCTAGAAGCAACTCATTAACCTTCTCAATAGAAAAATCGTATTCAGGGATCAGGATGATATATGCACCGCTGGATTCCCCTCCCTCCAAAGCCAGCCAACCAGCGTGTCTCCCCATCGTTTCCACCACAAATATCCTTTTGTGAGAGCCAGCAGTGGTCCTCAGCCTGTCGACTTCCTCCGTAATGACATTCAGAGCTGTCTCAAATCCCAGCGTGTAATCTGTTCCGGGAAGGTCCTTGTCAATTGTCTTGGGAATGCCTATGACATTCACCCCATCCTGGGATAGCTTACAAGCTACCCCTAGAGTATCCTCGCCCCCGATGGCTATCACGACCTTCAAATCGAGCTTATCTACATTGCTTAATACTATCTTCGAGCGATCATTCTTAGGGTCATAAGGATTTGTCCGCGAGGTCCCCAGCATGGTACCACCGTATCTGTCCCAGGTCCTGACTAAATCCTGATTCAGGGGCACGGTATACTCTTTTAAACTATCCGGGCTTGTAGGATCAGCATAAACCAGCCCCTTCCACCCATCCCGAATCCCCAGGACTTCATACTGGACCCCCCTCTCCTGCTGAAGTCTCTCATCCAGGGCAGTCTTGACAACCCATTTAATGGCGGGGTTCAGCCCGGCGCAGTCTCCTCCGCCGGTGAGAATGCCTATCCTGCATTTCTTCATAAAACCTACCTCATCCTCACTTTACCTATCTTTAATTAATTACACTGGTACAACATTACCACACTCACTATCGGATGTACAATAGTCATTTTGGGCATTCATCAAGGGGATAAATGGTACTAGCAACTCTATAAACTTTAGTATGGGAAACTCCTGTGCTTGCCAATATTGACAAAGTCCTGAAAAAGTGGTATATTCAAAAATGTCCTCGGGTGGGCGAACCAGTTAGAAAAGGCCAAATCCGCAAGAGGGAAACGAGTAGGAAACCAAAGGGACCGGGAGGGCGGAAAAGGTCAAGGAAGCTGGGGAGGTCACCCGAGGTTTTTTATGTGCTTGGCTCAGTGCCGGGCTTTTCCTCGCTCATCAGCGCTATAAAAGGCAAGTTGCGGTATTCCCCTTGATAGTCTAACCCGTAACCCACCAGGAACTCATCGGGGACCTCGAATCCCACATAGCTCAAGGATACTTCAGCCAGTCGGCGCACCCTCTTATCTAGCAAGGTGCAAACCGTCAAGCTGGCCGGGTTACGTGCCTTTAAATGGCCAATGACAAAGCTCAACGTCATTCCGGTATCTACAATATCTTCCACCAGCAGGACATGGCGGCCCTCTAGATTCAAATCGAGGTCTTTGGTGACATGCACCGCCCCTCCGCTCTCAGCCCCATAGTAGGAAATAGCCATAAAATCCACATCTGCAGGAACTGTGAGGTATCGCATCAGGTCTGCCATAAAGCAGAATACCCCTCGCAGCACACCCACTAACAGCAAGTGGCGTCCTTCGTAGTCACGGGATATCTCCTTGGCAAGTTGCTGCACCCTTTTCTGTACCTGAGCGGCGCTGAAGAATACCCGCCCCACACCACGCGTCTTCGCCCCTGCCAGAGGCCCCTGTCCATACTTGGCAAGCAGGCGGTCATAGTCTCGACGTGCCAGAAGCTTGATATTCACTTCAGGATATAGTTCCCTCAAGCGGCGTACCTTGCGGTTCTTCTCTCTCATGAGACCCGGCTTTAGAGTGGTCATCTCTATATAAAGGTCCAAGACAGGGAGATAAAAATCGGGGGTAAACATCTCGCTGCCCTTGCCATCATCCCACCGCAGTTGGAATGAGCGGGGCTCATAGAGCCACTCGATCTGGTAGAAGTCGAGGAGACGAGCGAACTCCTCCTCACTGGGATGGGCAAAAGTGGTTGGCTTGAGTTGTGAAGCCAGAGGAGCAGGATGAGGTACAACTCTGGCTTCTGATTCTAGCAGAGGTTTTTCAATCTCGGTAAAGCGACCTGACTCCAGGATGATACCAGCCAGGTTTGCTGCGGTGATGAGAAACACCTCCTCGCTTGAACTAAACTCGCGGCTGGTGCGGCTGTAGGCACGCAGAGTTCCCACTACCTCTCCTTTTATCTTCAGGGCAACGCTCAGGATAGAGGAGATATGTTCCAGTTGCGCCAATTCCTGAAACTGTATCCTGGGGTCAGTGGCTACATCGCGGATTATCACCGTCTTTCCATCTAAGGCCTCGGAGAGACTTCTCTCCGATTCCAGAAAGCCCTTCCTGAGATAGCGTTCGCTGAGGCCATGCGAGGCAGCATGAACGAGTCTCTTCCTCTGTGAGTCCAGCAACATGATGGAACAACCCCGTACCCCCAAAGCCCGGGCCGTGGCCTTCACCAATAGGCGCAGCTTCTCACTGGCGGTAAGGCTTGAGTTAAGTGCCTCCGCAATCTCACTCAAGGCTTTATTGAAACCAAGAGTCTGTTTGCTCACCCCGACTTCCCCTCGCTAGGCCCCGCGATAACTACCCTGACACTTCTCAAATAAATTATTGGTGCCATTATAGGTGAAGGAAAAGCATGAAGCAACAT
>CAYGWR010000061.1:3767-6113 GCA_964353645.1 uncultured Dehalococcoidia bacterium | reverse complement strand
CTAACATAAGTAGATAACCAGGAGAACATCATGGCAAAAGGTAGAGTAGCCCAAGTAATCGGTACAGTGGTTGATATAGAGTTTCCCCCGGATGAGTTGCCGACCCTAAATAATGCTATCGAAATCCCTCAAAATGGCGGCAAGCTCGTCCTGGAAGTACAGCATCATGTAGGAAACAACTGGGCACGCTGCATCGCCCTTGCACCCACCGACGGAATTGAGCGCGGCTCTGAAGCTATTGATACCGGGGCTCCAATCGCAGTGCCTGTAGGGCGTGAAACACTGGGGCGCTTGTTCAATATACAAGGGGAGCCCTTGGATAACCTGGGCCCTGTGAACACTAAGGAGCGCTGGCCAATCCACCGTCCTCCTCCTCCATTTACCGAGCAAGAGACTAAGATCGAGATACTGGAGACCGGCATCAAGGTGATGGACCTCATTACTCCATTCACCAGAGGAGGCAAGATTGGAGCCTACGGTGGCGCTGGAGTGGGCAAAACAGTTGTCATCCAGGAGCTTATACGCAACATCGCCACCGAACACGGCGGTTTCTCTGTCTTCGCCGGGATCGGGGAGAGGTCAAGGGAAGGCAACGACCTCTGGAACGAGATGAAGGCTTCGGGAGTTATCACTAAGACAGTGCTGGTCTTCGGCCAGATGAACGAGCCGCCAGGTGTGAGACTGCGTATTGGCCTCACCGCACTGACCATGGCTGAATATTTCCGCGATGTAGAAGGGCAGGACGTTCTCCTCTTCATTGACAATATCTATCGCTATATCCTGGCGGGGATGGAAGTCTCGGCACTCCTGGGCAGGATGCCCTCAGCAGTAGGCTACCAGCCCACCCTAGCCACAGAGATGGGCGAACTGGAGGAGAGGATTACCTCAACCAAGAAAGGCTCCATCACCTCCTTCCAGGCAATCTATGTCCCCGCTGACGACTATACAGACCCAGGCATCGTTACCACCTTCGGGCACCTTGATGCTGTTGTCGCCCTGGAGCGCTCCATTGCCGAGCAAGGACTCTACCCTGCCGTCGACCCCCTGGCATCCACTTCGCGTATCCTGGACCCGCACATTGTGGGCGAAGAGCATTATCAGGTAGCACGAGGGATACAACGAGTGCTACAGCGATATAAAGACCTCCAGGATATCATTGCCATACTGGGCATCGAGGAGCTAAGCGAGGAGGATAAGCTCACTGTTGGACGCGCTCGCAAGATACAGCGCTTCCTCTCCCAGCCCATGTTCGTCGCCGAGACCTTCACCGGCCAACCGGGCAAATATGTTCCCACAAAAGAAACAGTGCGTGGCTTCAAAGAGATACTAGAAGGCAAGCACGACGCCCTGCCCGAGCAGGCATTTTTAATGGTAGGCACTATAGACGAAGCAGTAGCGCAAGCAAAAAAATTATAGGATAGCCAAGAAAATGCCTAAGATAAGGCTGGAGATCATAAGTGCAGAACGGGTAGTCTATTCCGAGGATGTCGATGTGGTAGTAGCACCAGGCATCCAGGGGCAACTAGGTATCCTACCCCACCACGCTCCCCTGATGACGATGCTCCAGCCAGGAGAGCTGATGGTGAGAAAAGATAACACCCAAGAGTCGATGTTCGTCAGCGGCGGGTTCCTCGAGGTACGCGGGGACAAGGTAGTAGTTCTTGCTGATGTTGCTGAACGGGCTGATGAAATAGACATCGCTCGAGCTGAGGCAGCCAAGCGCCGCGCCGAGGAGGGGATCGCCCAGCATCCTGTCCATGTAGACCATGCTCGTGCTGAAGCAGCGCTGCTCCGCTCAATGATACGGCTCAAGGTAGCGGAAAAGAGCAGAAAACGGAGACCACCAGCTTAAGTCTCTAGCATACCCCGGGTGTCGTACTAACCTCTGGTCAAATAGAAAGTCATGCTTTGCAGCGCCAGAACCGGGTCTATCCCCTGTAGTCGTACCCCTCGGGGAACCCTGATGCAGATTGGCGCATAATTGAGAATAGCGCTAATCCCGCTTTTGACCAGTTTATCAATAACCATCTGGGCATCTGACGAGGGCACCGCAACAATAGCTATATCAACCTTCTTGTCCTTAAGCGATGTCTCGAGCTCTGCGATATCCTCAATCAGCACGCCACTGACCTTTTTGCCAATCAAATTTGGATCATTCTCAAAGGCAGCGACTATCTTGAAACCCTCAGGCGTAAAACCCTTGTAGTCCAATATAGCCCGCCCTAACCGCCCCACTCCGACAAGTGCCATCAGCCATTTCTTGTCAAGGCCTAGTATCTGTTGTAGTTCGCTGTGTAGTCGGCTCACATTGTAGCCCCTGCCCTGTCTGCCGAACTTCCCGAAAAA
>CAYGWR010000061.1:0-3667 GCA_964353645.1 uncultured Dehalococcoidia bacterium | reverse complement strand
TACGCTTAGAAAGCAGCCAACCGAGTTCGGGAGATAACGGTAAGCCTTGCCATCACCGCTTAACCAGCGACCCAAAGCAGGGACTATTCTATAAAGATAAAATCGATAAAGAGTGCCGATGATGCCAGACACTGGCCTTACCAACTCCAGACAGACGACTCTGCCTCCAGGTTTGACTACCCGACGCAATTCTGCGAGGAAAAGATTGATATCAGCCACGTTGCGCAGTGCGAATCCATTCAAGGCACAGCCGAAGCTATTATCACTAAAGGGCAAAGCCAAGGCATCCCCCACAATAAAATCAACCCTCTTCTCCAGCCCCCTCTTCGCCGTCTTTACCTGGCCTCGGCTGATCATTTCCTGGCACAAATCCAGACCCACCACCGAATCAGTATACCTGGCAAGCTCCAGAGCCATATCTCCGGTTCCGGTAGCTACATCAAGCACCCGCCCTCGCCCAGGTCGGGCAAGCCTCACTGCAACCCGGCGCCACCGACTATCTTGTCCCCAGCTCATTAAGCAATTTATGAGGTCATAGCAAGGAGCGATCCTGGCAAACATCTCTCTAATCGCTCCCTCTTTGAACTTATTACTATCCTGCCTATCCATTTATTTCGCCGTCCCAGAATCACTCCTGAACTCAATCGATCTCGGTTTTACCCGACATTTCTCGGCAATAATGATGGACTCAATTTGAGAAATAGCCTGCTCAATCCCATCTTTGTGATTGACCACTATGTAATCAAACATAGGAAGGCTGTTCATCTCCTCGGTAGCAGCTTTAATTCTCAACTCCAAGTCAACGCTGGATTCGGTCTTACGCTGTTTAAGTCTCTTCTTCAAATCCTCCATCGAGGGCGGCGCCAAGAAAATGAACACAGCCTGTGGAACAGTCTTTTTAATAGTAGCTGCCCCTTGAACATCCACCTTAACTATCACATCCCTTCCCTTATCCATAGCTTGCTGCAACTCACTTTTCGGCACACCGTAGAGATTGCCATAGACATTAGCCCATTCCAGAAGCTCACCCTTTTCTATCATCTTTTCAAATTCGGCTTTGGAGACAAAGTGATAGTCGACCCCATCCGTCTCCCCCTTGCGCCGAGGCCTGGTGGTAGCCGTCACCGCGTAGTGCTGAGGATAGCCTCTCTTCTTTATCCCATTCAATACCGCATCCTTGCCCACTCCTGAGGGACCCGATAGGACAATAAGCAAGGGATTTGCACTTGAGCCTATCACTTATTTATTCACCTTCTTTTAGTTCACTCCGGCTTAACTCCACTACTTCGGCTCAATGTCAGCCTGCTGGCGATGGTTTCCGGATTAAGAGCGACAAGCACAATATGACCGCTATCCATGATTATGACTGCTTTTGTCTTCCTGCCGCTGGTCAGATCGATCAATAAACCTTTGCTTTTCCCCGCCTGTATCATGCGCTTGATTGGCGCCGAGCCCGGGGAAACGATGGCCAGAACCTTATCTATCGCTAAGATATTGCCGAACCCTACATGAACCAATTCTGTGCTCATCGCCCTCTCCCTGAACCAAATTCACAACTTCGCAGCACCTAGATGCTTCAAATCCTGCCAGAATCTGGGATATGATATATTCACAGCCTCAGCATTGTCAATCTCGGTTTCCCCTTCAGCAACCAGTGCAGCTACCCCAAGCATCATCGCCAGGCGATGGTCTCCGTGGCTCTCACAGGCAGCACCACGCAGCTTCTTTCTCCCCTGAATGATCATGCCATCGGGTAGTTCCTCAACATCAGCGCCCAGCTTTAACAGTTCCTTAACCGTGGCACTTATCCTGTCAGTCTCCTTCACCCTGAGCTCCTGAGCATCTCTTATCACAGTCTTTCCCTGGGCTACTGAGGCAGCTAGAGCAATAAGCGGTATCTCATCGATCACCCTGGTAATAAGCTCCCCTCTAATCTCCATCCCTGACAGTTGACTTGACTGCGCCCTCAGGTCAGCGACAGGCTCACCGCTCACCACCCGCTCGTTCTCCACACTTAAATTGGCTCCCATGGAATTCAGGACATCGATTATCCCGCTCCTGGTGGGATTAATGCCTACATTGCTTAATCTGATGTTCGCCCGGTTATGGATGACACCTGCCACCAGCCAAAAGGCAGCGGAGCTTATGTCGCCTGGTACAATAATGTCTACAGCTTTTAAACGGCTTGGTGAGATAGTGATAGTATCACCCTTCACTTCAATCTTAGCGCCCATTGCCTTGAGCATTCTTTCGGTATGATCACGAGAAGCTATAGGCTCCACGATGACTGTATCCCCCTGAGCGAAAAGCGCCGCCAGAAGCAGCGCCGATTTAAGTTGGGCGCTGGCGACAGGAAGTGTATAGCGTATCCCGTGGACTTGCCCCCCCCTTATCACCAGCGGAGCTCGAGAATCGCTGTGTCTCCCCCAAATCTGGGCCCCCATGAGTCTGAGAGGCTGGATAACACGATCCATGGGACGGGAGCGCAACGACTGGTCACCTGTGATAACGGAGAGGAAAGGTTGAGATGCGAGCAAGCCAGCAAGGAGGCGCATGGTCGTGGCGCTGTTCTCAGCGCAAAGCACATCTTCAGCTTCCTTCAAACCCATATCCCCCACCCCCTTGACAACCAAACCACCGCCTTTAAATGACTCTATTCCCACACCCAAAGCCCGCATACATGCCACAGTGGCAAGACAGTCAGCGGACTGAGCGAAATTGCTGACCCTGGCATCGCCCCGGGCAATACCGTTGAGAATAACAGCACGGTGAGAGATAGATTTGTCGCCTGGAAGGCTGACTTCGCCATCGAGGGTGTGGGGAGCTTTCACGACCTGTTTCATAATCCCCCCCCCTGCAGCCACCTGTCTCTAGCCTCCCGCGCTTGAGCAAGCATCTTAGCCAATTCCTCGCTGTCCTCAGCTACCAGGTGGCGATACCCCTTAAGTACCTCAATATAGCGGTCCAACCATTCTACAATCTTCTCCTGGTTAGTAAGACAGATATCACGGTTCATCTCCGGGTTTCCCGAGGCCAGTCGGGAGAAGTCCCGATAGCCTCCGGCCGCAAGCTTAGCCATCTCAGACCATGATCGACTTTTCGTGGTGGTGGTAACAAATGCGGCCGAGAGCAGCATAGGTAGATGGCTGACCCCTGCCACCAGGTTGTCATGTGTCTCAGCATCGATAAAGAAAGGCTTAGCGCCAATTGACTCCACTAATTTTTTCAACTTTCTCACTGCTTGTGGAGTTGCACATGAGGCAGGGGTAAGGCAATAGACACATCCCCGAAAGAGATCAGCATCGGCCTCATCAATACCAGAGGTCTCTTTGCCAGCCATAGGGTGACCGCCGATAAAGCTTACCTTGGAAGACAAGTACTCCCCAGCCCATTTCATGACCTGCACTTTGGTGCTGCCGGTATCCGTGACCACACACTTAGGGGATAAATGCTCTGATATGGACGCCAGTACCTCTCTGGTCGCCATCACCGGCGTAGCAATGACAACCACATCTGCTCCTGCCACAGCAGATGCCAGATTCCCAGCAGCCTGGTCTATGGCACCACACTCCCTCGCCCTGGCAATAGTTTCCGCGCTTCTGCTAAATCCTACAATCTCCGTCCCTTTAGCTCTTGCCTTCTTCAACGCCAAAGCTAATGAGCCTCC
>CAYGWR010000060.1:0-6177 GCA_964353645.1 uncultured Dehalococcoidia bacterium | reverse complement strand
TGAGCCTCATCTGATTCTGGAACAGGTAAGGCTTGCAGCATATCGCATCGCCGAGGAGGCCTTGACCAATGTGGTCAAGCATACAAAGGCAAGCAAGATAACTATGGGGTTGAGGCTGCTCCCCGAAGATTGGCTATGCCTATTAATGCGCGACAACGCTCAGGGGTTTGACATGGGGAGTATTCCCGGTGGACGGGGTTTACTGATGATGCAGGACTACGCTGAGGTAGTGGGTGGCAAGTGCATTATCAGAAGCGCTCCAGGCGAAGGCACAGAGGTCACGGCTTTACTTCCCCTTTCAGGGCCTGGCGCAGAGCATCCAGAGAAAGCCTCGTTTTTGGAATAAATGCTAACGCCCCCTCCTCCCTCGCCAGTCTTTCATAGACACGCTCCTCATAAGCACTAACAAGTATCGCTTTAATGCCCGAGAAATGGCGCTGTACATAGCGAGCCACTTCCAGGCCGTCCGACTCGGGCATATACATGTCTGCAATCACCAAGTCCGGCAAGACGGATGGGATTAGGTAAATGGCTTCAATCCCGGTCTTAGCCTCACCTACTAATTGGAAGTCTTCGCTATTTTCCATCAACGACCTAAGCCACTCGCGGAACTCAGGCTCGTCATCTGCCACAATGACGCGGTATACTCTGCATCTGTTCATTTTATGGAGTCCACGCCTTTTAATCCATAAATAGAGTAACGGCCTTGAGGATATATAACATAGTGCCAGCCTGACGATTTTCCTCGTCTATCCTTGACGGCTCCTGGAGCTTTCCAGATAGAGGAGGGTGGCTTTGACTCGGGCGTGGATATCTTGTTCGTGGGAAAGATGCAGTTCCTGGTAGATGGCATTGATGTATGTCTCTACCGACTTTTTTGACAGCTTCAACAACTGAGCTATGGCGGCATTGCTGTAGCCTTGGGCGAGAAGCTCCAGCACTTCCTGATGCCTGGGGTTCAACCTCGCTATTGCCGAACCTTGCCTGGGCCTTAGCCCTGCTACCACCGTGGGGTCCAGCACTACCATGCCCGCCTTACTGCCCTCGATGGCGCGCACAACTGTAGCAAGGTCCGGCGCTGTTTGTTTCAAAAGATAAGCCCATCCCTTTATATCCTCAAGGGGCAAGCTCGTCACATAGCGCCGCTCGCTGTGAGCGGATAGAATAACGATGCCGGTTTGCGGACTCTCCTTCTTTATCTGCAGTGCCGCCTCAATGCCGTCCAGCTTCCCGGGGAGCTCTATGTCCATAATCACAACATCAGGCTTCTCCTTCCTGGCAAGTTGGACAGCGGTCTCCCCATCCCCCGCTACCCCTACTACTTCCATCCCCGGTTCTGCAGAGAGAGTGCGGCATAAAAGCTGTCTGAAAAGGGCCTCATCGTCTACAACAAGAAGTCTCGTTTTCTCCATACGCTTTCTCCTCCCCAGACCCCTGCTCGCTTTTTCTTGAGACATCAGTCGTCTTAAGCTCACCGACCCTATTATGTCAGGTGCTAACACTGTTGTCCATACCATGCCACCACTACCTCATATAGTGCTACCCCTTAAGAGTTGTCAAGAAAGGTCAGTAGGGCAAAACAAGTACCAACACTATACTCAGAGGCGTTTCCAGGCCTTATTCTTCTTAGTTGAGGAATTGGGCAACAGGTACTACAATACAGGTACTATAATAAAGATTATCCAAATATCAAACAATTGATGAGTGCAGAGGGGCAAAGGTGAACAAGGGGCTTAAGCCCGTTGTTAGGGGTTGAAAGGAGATTTGTATGATAGGTATAACCTCTTATGGTGCCTACATCCCCTGGCACCGTATAGACCGACAGCAATTCGCTAAAGCCTGGGGTGGTTTTGCCATACCCGGTGAAAGAGCAGTGGCCTACTACGATGAAGACTGTTTGACCATGGCTGTAGAAGCAGCCCTAGATTGCATAAGAGATGTAGACCCATCTATCGTTGACAGCCTTCTCTTTGCCACAACCACCTCTCCTTACAAAGAAAAACTGTGTTCAGCTACGATGGCTCTAGCACTGCATTTGCGCCGGGATATTCAGACAGCGGATATATCGGGCTCACTCCGCTGCGGGACAACAGCTTTGGCATTTGCGCTGGACGCTGTGAAAGCCGGGAGAGCCAGCAACGTTCTGGTAGCAGCATCAGACACCAGAATGGCACCTCCGGCAGGGTTTAACGAGCAGGCTCTGGGCGATGGTGCTGGGGCAATTCTTCTGGGTAAGAAGAATGTAATCGCTGAGATTTTGGATAGCTACTCTATCTCAGATGAGTTGGCCGCAACATGGAGGACTGAAAGCGACACCTTCATTCGTTCCTGGGAAGACCGCATGGTCATGGACGAAAGCTACTCAAAGGTAATGCCCGAGGTTTTATCAGGGGTAATGAACAAGTGCGGGCTTTCGCCCAAGGACTTTGCTAAAGTCGTTTTCGATCCCCCTGGCGATGTAAGAAGGCACGGACGCGTTGCTGCGGAATTGGGTTTTGGGCCAGCCCAATTAACTGATCCGTCAGGCATCTTCATGAACGTGGGACTTCTGGGATCAGCTATGCCGTTGATGATGCTGGTAAGCGCACTCGAACAGGCTGAACCTGGCGAAAAAATCCTCTTCGCTGGCTATGGTAATGGTGCCGATGCTTTTGTCTTACAGGTTACCAACGCCATCAAGAAATTAGGAGAGCGCCGCGGATTCGCCAAGCATTTAGCGTCGAAGCACATGATGGAACATTACAATGACTATCTCCGCTGGCGCGAGCTGGTACCGCTGGATCAGGCCAGACGACCCGATAGAGGATATATCTCTGTAGCAGCAGTCTGGAGACAGAGAAAAGACCTTTTGGGGCTTTGGGGCATAAAATGCAGACGCTGCAAGACACCTCAGTATGACAATGGTGGCATCACCACCACGCCTATCCGCGTATGTGCGGTATGCGGAGCAGTGGATGACTTCGATGACTACGACTTCTCCAGGAAGCAAGCTACCGTTTTCAGCTACACACATGACCAACTGGCACCGGCTGCTGACTCACCATCAACAGTAGTGCTGATCGATTTCGAAGACGGCGGTAGGATGTTGTTCGACCTTACCGACCGCAACCCCGATGAGGTTAAGGTGGGCCTGAAGGTGGAGATGACATTCAGGAAGGTGTACTTCGATAAGCGCATTATCAATTATTACTGGAAAGCCCGTCCCATCAGGTGTTAAAGGAGGCATAAAAGATGTCAGGTAGCATTAAAGACCGGGTTGCTATCGTAGGCATGGGTTGCACCCGGTTCGGCGAGTTATGGAACAAAGGCCCCAGCGACCTGATTGTAGACGCTGTTACCGAGGCTGTGGCTGATGCTGGCATAGAGATTAAAGATATTCAGGCTGCCTGGGCAGGCAGCATTTTCAGCGGTCACGGTGGACGCTCCGTCAGCGAGCCGCTGAGGTTACAATACATCCCTGTTTCCCATGTGGTGAACGCCTGCGCCTCTGGACATGATGCTGTAAGGAACGCCTCCTACGCTGTGGCTGCTGGCATTTACGATATTGTTCTGGCCGTAGGCTTCGAGAAGATCAAGGATGCGGGCATGAGTGGCCTGCCGGGCATGGACAATCTTACTCATACACATGCAGTGGCAACCATGCCAGGCATGTTTGCCATGATGGCGACCAAGTACTTCCACCGTTACCATTTAAGCCCTCAAGATGGCAAGACCATGCTGGCCAAGATCTCAGTGAAGAGCCATTATAACGGCTCATTGAATCCAAAGGCACATTTGAGGAATGTGCTAACCGTGGAGCGAGTGTTGAATGCTCCCATCATCGCCTGGCCTCTGGGCTTGTTCGATTGTTGCGGTGTTTCCGATGGAGGTGCTGCAGCCATCATAACACGCGCCGATCTGGCTAAAAAGTTCCGCCCGGACCCAGTATATATCAAGGCTCTGCAGATATGTGCCAGTCCCACCTCCGGCCGCGTAACTACAGACTACGATTTCACCCATGTAGAAGAAGGATATCGGGCTGGCGTGGCAGCGTATGCTGAGGCAGGAATTAAGAACCCCCGAAAAGAAATAAGCATGGCAGAGGTACACGACTGTTTCTCAATAACCGAGGCTGTAACCATGGAAGACCTTCAATTCAGCCCCAGAGGAAAGGTCAAAGAGGATATTGATGCCGGGACTTTTGAGCTTACAGGTGCCCTGCCGGTGCAGCCCGATGGCGGATTGAAGTGCTTTGGTCACCCCATCGGTGCCTCCGGCATAAGGATGTTATATGAGCTTTACCTTCAGCTTCAGGGCAGGGCTGGCAAGCGCCAGATAAAGAATCCCAAATTGGGACTTGCCCACAACATGGGGCATGAGCCCCTGGCACCTACGGTCAGCGTCTGCATTGTTGGACTTTAAAAAGGCAAATAGGAGGTGTCATATTGGATTTCCGATTCACACCTGAGCAAATAGCGTTGAAGAAGGAATATGAAAACTTCTTCCGCGAGGAGATGCGGAAAGCGCCGCCGAAAGGTGTGGAGATTATCTACGATAGCGATGAAGCATGGGAATTTCATTGCTACATGGCGAGAAGGATTGGGGAGAAGGGCTGGCTTTCCCGCCCCTGGCCCAAAGAATACGGGGGTCAGAATGTCCCCATCATAGAACAGCTCCTGTTCAATGAGGTTAGGGCCTACTACAGGGCGCCGGGAGTTGATGTGCAAGGCGTAGGGATGCTGGCTCCTACACTCCTTGCCTCTGGTAATGAGGAGCAGAAGCAGCAACACTTACCTCCTATCGCGCAAGGGAGGATAATGTGGTGTCAGGGGTGGAGCGAGCCTAATGCCGGCTCAGACCTGGCTTCTTTAAAGACCAAGGCGGTCAGAGATGGAGACCATTATGTGATTAACGGGCAAAAGACATGGACGAGTGGCGCTCATCGCGCCCAATGGTGCTTCATGATGGCAAGGACCGACCCCAATCAGCCCCGTCATCGTGGTCTTTCTTTCTTTCTGGTGGATATGAAGACACCTGGCATCAAGCTTCGCCCGGTTAAGGGTTTGAATGGCTCACACATGTTTAATGAGATGTTTTTCGATGACGTACGTGTACCTAAAGAGAACTTGGTAGGTGAGGAGAACAGGGGTTGGTATGTGAGCCTGATGACCATGAACTTCGAAAGGTCGAGCATAGGCTTCATGATGGAGGCGAAGCGAAATCTGGAAGACCTGCTTGAGTTTTGTAAAGGGACAAAGCGTAATGGGCGGCCCCTATCGGACGACCCTATGGTTCGCAGTATCCTGGCCCAATTGGTCATTGAGGTTGAAGTGGGGATTGCACTTTCTTACAAGGTAGCTTGGCTACAGGAGAAAGTACAGGAGAAAGGCATGGAAATGGCTTTACAGGCTGCGGTGGTTGCTTCGTCAGGGAAGGTCTACGGCAGCGAGTTGGGGCAGCGACTGGCGTATGCCGGTTGCAGAATAATGGGTCTCTTCAGTCAGGTGAAGTCCGGTTCCAGGTGGGCGCCACTTAAGGGAAGATTCGAGAGTTCTTATCAGGAATGTGTCAGCATGAACATGGGTGGGGGTACTTCGGAAATTATGCGGAATGTTATTGCCCTGAGAGGGCTTGACATGCCCCGGTCCACATAGCTTTAGAATAAGGAGGTTTCTCAATGTCACAACCAGCACCGGCATCGCCGATGTTCTGGCGATTTAACGCTGAGGTCTTCAGGCTGGTAGGCATCAAGTGTAAGGATTGTGGCCATATCAGCTATCCTCGAACCAAGATTTGCCATGAATGCGGCAGCCAGAAAATTGAGGAATACAAGCTTCCTAAGAGAGGGACAATACACACCTTTTGCGTAAACTGGGCGCCCCCACCCCAGTTTGAGCCACCAATCTTGCCTGTCATCGTCGACCTCGAAGGAGGCGGCAGATATGGAGGGATTATGACAGAATGCGGCTCGCCCGACGAGATAAAAATAGGCACCAAGGTCGAAATGGTATTCCGCAAGGTGTTAACCGAGAGAGGGCTCAACGTCTACGGTTACAAATTCAGATTGGCGGGGGAGGGATAAGATGAGAGGCAAAGTCGCTGTCATCGGGGTGGGGATGATTAAGTTCGGGGAGCTGTTCGATAAGAGCCTGGAGAATATGATCCAGGAAGCTTATTTAAACTGTCTAAAGAATGTTG
>CAYGWR010000059.1:0-6225 GCA_964353645.1 uncultured Dehalococcoidia bacterium | reverse complement strand
GCTATCGTGCTTATCGCCCTGGTGGAGCAACTGCGTAAGGGTGGTATGAGCACCTACGATGCCTTGATTCAAGGAGGACAGACCAGGCTACGCCCGATTCTGATGACGGCGCTGACCACGATTTTTGCCATGATTCCGCTGGCTTTGGGAGTGAGCTCGGGTACTCTTCTAGCTGCTGAGCTGGCAGTGGTGGTCATCGGCGGGCTATTCAGCTCGACGTTGTTGACTCTGGTGGTTATCCCAGTGCTTTATAGTCTGGTTGAAGGTTTGCGCCACAGGAAGGCTAAAGCCACATAAGTCGACAAAACGTAAAATGGAAGTGTTTCTTTGAATAATTCGATGTTCGAACCAGTTGAGAAAGAGCTTGCTCTCGTAGAGGATGGTATTAAGGCAATAGCTGACGTCGACTATCCCTGGCTTGCGGAGCTGTTGGATTACATCGTAAACAGCGGTGGCAAACGGGTTAGACCGGCTTTAACCCTGCTTGCGGGTAAGATTAATAGTAGATTCAAACTTGATCTGATAATCCCTGTAGCGACAGGGGTTGAGCTTCTCCATACTGCCTCCTTGGTGCACGACGACACTATAGACCTTTCTATGAGGCGCCGTGGCAAGCCTACGACTGCCAGCATCTGGGGTTGGGGTATAGCCACCTTGGCGGGAGACTATTTATTCTCCAAAGCTGCTGAGTTTGTCTCTCAGGCTAACAGTGTTAGAGCGGATAGGCTTTTCGCCCAGACACTCATGGCTTTATGTATCGGTGAGATGGAGGAGAGTTTCAGCAGTTTCGACCCGAATCAGACACGCGAGAGCTACTTCAGAAGAATTGGTAATAAGACAGCTTCTTTATTCTCGATGGCTACGGAGTCGGCAGGGATTGTCAATGAGGCTACAGAAGAGGAGATTGGAGCCCTGAAGGCCTATGGTTATAACCTGGGGATGGCCTTCCAAATAGTAGATGACATCCTGGACTTTACAGCCGATGAGGATAAGCTGGGCAAGCCGGTGGCAATCGACCTGCTCCAGGGACATTTAACGCTTCCTGCAATTATGCTTAAGGAACGGTACCCTGAGGATAACCCTATAAAGGCGATATTCGAAAACCGGGGCAAGGAACAAAGTCTTGAGCGAGCCATCGAGATGATTCGCAACTCAGGGATTATCGCCGAGTGTTATAGAGTCGCACAAGGCTTTACCTCGGGGGCATGTAAAACGATTAAGACTTTTCCTGACAAACCCAGTCGCAAGGCGCTTATTGAGATCGCAGATTATGTAGTCGAGCGCCAAAAATAACAATACCAGTTAACATCCAGTCTACAAAAGCAGCTCTCTTCTCAGCCGATCGAGGAATTCCACTGATTTCACCTCGTGCTCAAGAAGATAACGGATGTATTCCCTTATCAGTTGCTCCAGTTCATGAGTTAAATCAGGGCTCATCTGCAGTCTACTGGCAGAGGGAAGATCGTTTTTGAGAAGGAACCTCATCACCTTGATGGCATCAGCCGAGACTGGACGAACTAGCGATTCATTCTTAGCGCAGTTGGGACAAATCACCCCGCCACCACTGGCGCTGAAGAGGTTCTTCTCTGGCGCGAGGGGTGCTCTGCAATTCAGGCATTGGTAAAGCTCAGGCTGATAGCCGAGATGGCTGAGGAGGTGTAATTCAAAGTACCTGAGGACAAGCTCGTTGCTGTGTGCTTCACAGAGCCAGAGCAACGTGGTCTGCAATAATCTGTAGATGGGATAATTCTCGACCTGCTCAGCAGTGAATTGGTCTACTAACTCAGCCACATAGATAGCACAGCTCGTGCGCCATAGGTCGCTTCTTAGAGGGAGAAAGCTCTCGATTGTCTGGCTTTGGGTAATTATGTCCAGGTTCTGTCCCTGAGCCAGCAGCAAAGAGCTTTGCGTCAGCAGGTCTAGGTGACCTCCCAGCTTGCTCTTAAGTCTTCGTACACCCTTTGCTACCGCCCTGATCTTGCCCAGGTTCGGGGTATAGAAGGTGATGATGTTGTCGGCTTCGCCTAGATTGGTTCGCTTCAGGACAATTGCCTCAGTCTTATATACCCGCGGTCTAGTCATAACATTTCAAGGTGGCTGAGTCACCTGCTCTTGGGATTTAGCGAGAACAATCAAATCTGCCTCTGTCAGTTCCCCCTTACCATTCATAGATAATCTGTGAATGCTGTTCATAGAGCAAAATGGAATCAACCTGGGTTTTGAGTCTTTGTCAATGACACCAAAATGGAGCGCGCAGTTTTGAACTCTATCGAGATCGAAGTTGTATGGGTCCATGAAATGCATGATGCCTATGGTAAGCCAAGTCCCCGGGAGCCAGTTTGTGAGCAGCGAAGTAATTGACTTGGAACTTCTAGTCGTTAGCAACTTAGGCATAAGCTTGAACCAGAGCTTGGGACTGATATGCAATATCGAGCTAGTTATGAGAGACCACATCATTCTTGGTCTGGACCATTTAAGCTCGAAACCTTTGCGCATATTTTTATAGAGTTTTTCATTATCTATGTAGCGCGGCACGGGAACCAGCTTCCCTTTTTCATAATCTACTATGGTTATCAGTCCACAATGGGGGTGAACACAGAAATCCTGATTCAGCCCGCCTTTGGTTATCACTCTAGCCAGCGTCTGATTCATGGGAAGGGAGAAGAAATCGCCCTTCTTAATTTCACCTTTGGTTTGTTCCTCAGCCAGCCTTGTAACATCTGAGTTGGTTATCCGCATCTCTTTTAACTTCGTTGTGTCTATCCTCCCCGAAAAGCTGACAGGCTGAAACACCAGAAACTTGATTATATCCGAGTTCTCGGCAGCGAATCTTATCATGTCGCCGACCTGATGGTCATTGATTCCCTTTGCTACTGTTGGGATGAGAGCGATTTTGTTGTAGCCTATCTTTCTGGCGTTTTCTATGACTTTTTGCTTTAGCGGCCACAGGTCAAGGCCTCTTGCCTTTATGTAAGGTTCAGGAGTTACGCCGTCAAACTGCAAATATATCCATGCTTCAAGGTCACGAATCTTCTTAAAGTAATCGATATCCTGTGCCAGCCTCAGCCCATTGGTCATGATCAGAATGTAATCATAACCGAGGTCTTTCTCCATCTGTATTATTTCCGGCAGGTCGTCTCTCAGTGTTGGCTCTCCACCGCTGTTGCCGACTCCTCTAACTCTGAGGGGTTGGTTGATCTCCTGAGCGTATTCCAGTATTGATCTTATCTGTTCCTTACTCAGATCGCCAGCGCCGTTTTTAGCACCTGCTTGGGCGAAACATATCGGGCAACGTAAATTACATCTGTTGGTTATCTCGATGATAAGTAGCGTAGTGTGAGTCATGTGGTTCTGACATAGGCCGCAGTCACGGGGGCAGCCCACTTTCGGTTCTCTCCCCCTCTGTAAGCCGATGCCGTGGTCTCTATATTGTTCTGCCCTCAGGTATTCTTTGTAGTCGCTCCAATAGACATCCTCGAAGCTTCCGTGGTCGGGGCAACTCTTCCTCATCAGGACTTGACCATCGACTTCCCACAGCTCAGCATCCAAGACTCTCAAATCTTCAGGGCAAAGGGATTTTGTTGTTTTAAT
This sequence comes from uncultured Dehalococcoidia bacterium, assembly GCA_964353645.1. Taxonomy (GTDB): domain Bacteria; phylum Chloroflexota; class Dehalococcoidia; order SZUA-161; family SZUA-161; genus JACWAE01. The sequence goes on along the minus strand of CAYGWR010000059.1, from coordinate 2,634 downwards.
TAATTGCATGTGATTCACCTACACCAGATCTCTGTTTACATCTCCCGCCTGCCCTCAAGGGCGTGAGTGAGAGTGACTTCGTCTGCATATTCCAGGTCACCACCTACAGGCAGACCGCGGGCAAGCCTGGTAAGCCGAACTCCAAATGGAGAGAGCAATCTCTGAAGGTACATCGCTGTTGCTTCTCCCTCAAGGTTAGGGTTGGTGGCTAGGATAACCTCTCTAACAGAGCCTGCCTTGATTCTCTGTAGAAGCTCTTTTATCTTAAGATCGTCAGGGCCGATCCCATCCATAGGAGAGAGCACACCGTGGAGCACGTGATAGAGTCCCTTGTATCGGCCGGTCCGCTCCAAGGCCATGATATCCAGGGGCTCTTTGACGACACATATGATACTATGGTCTCGCTCCTTGCTGGCACATACAGCACATGGATTAGAGTCGGTAATGTTCTGGCATGAGGAACAAAGGACAGTTTTCTCTTTGACCGCAATAATGGCTTCGGCCAGAGCTCGTGCCTCAGCTTCAGGTATGCGTAGCAGGTAGTAAGTGAGCCGTGCTGCGCTCTTAGGCCCGATTCCGGGAAGCTTGCTTAATTCCTCAATCAAACGGGAGACCGGCTCAGCGGCAGGCACATATCCGATTCTCAACTCTCCAAATCCTTCCCAAATTTGAAATATAAGGGAAACATCATATTATGGAGCTGTCTTTCTAAGATTAGAGTATGCCAGGGATCTTGAGCCCTCCTGTTATAGCACTAAGTTGGTTGGCAGCTAGCTCTTTAGATTTCTCCAGCCCTTCGCTTATTGCAGCCATCACCAGGTCCTCGAGCATACTCACATCCTTGGGATCGACGGCCTCAGGAGATATTTTGATAGAGATTATCTTCTGCTGCCCGTTGACAACTACGGTTACCGCACCGCCGCCGGAACTGGCTTGCACTGTGGTCTTCTCCAACTCCTCCTGAGCCTTGGCCAATTTAGCTTGTAGCTGCTGCGCCTGGCGCAACATCGCTTTATTCATCATGTTTGTGCTCCTCTTCGATAATCCGGGCTCCCATCTCCAAAGCTGCATTTACCACAGGACTGTGTGGCCGCTGTGGGGGTTTAGTTTCCTTATCTTTCGGGGTAAGAACGCAGCGCACATGATAAGGAACGCCGAAAACATCGCGCAACTTGTCCTCCACCAGATGGCGATACTTTGGGTCCTCTATCTTACTCCTGTGAAAATCATGGTAGAAACCCAAGACCAGAGTATCACCTTCTAGAGCCACTGCCTCGCAAGCCTTTCTCAACAGAGCATCCAGAGTTCCACTGGAGCCTGCCCCTCGACAGGCATTGATGAAATCGTTCCAGCGTAGACGAATCTGTTCTATATTCTGAGGAGGCGGTTGCTTGGTAGTCGCAACGACCTTTGTCGCTGGCAGTTCAGCGGTTACGGGCGTCACGACAGCACTTGGCTCTTTGGCAACCTCCGGTCTGTGAGGCTTGATAGTGCTTATCGCTGGTTCTACATCGGCTTTTTTCTCAGGCAGGGCCTTCCTGGATTTCTCGGCAGCAGCCAGGGAGGAATCAACGAGAGCAAGCTCCAGAGGCAATGTGGACTGGGGGTCTGCGCGGAAATCAACCTGGGCGAATAGTCTTATTACCTTTGATAGCTCTCCCATGGACGCATGAGCGCTGAGCTGCTTCATTTCTTTTACTATCTCCTGAGAAAGGTCGGCTGCCTCTGCAGCACCAGCTTTTATCAGGAGGATCTCTCTTAAATAGTCAACAAGTCCTCGAGTGAATTGACGAAGGTCTACGCCATCAACAGCGACGCTGTTTATAATTGCTAATCCAGCAGCGATATCCTTCTTCAAAATATGCTCTGCTAATTGACGAACGCGCAGATCCCCGCTTATACCCAGCTCGGCTTGAACCTGCTCAACACTGATATCTGAACCACGATAAAGGACAAGCTGCTCCAACAGGTTTTCAGCATCTCGGAGGCTGCCGGTGGCAGCTTTAGCGATGAGCGCTAGTGCCTGTGGATCTATATTGATGCCCTCGTGGTCGCAGATCTCCTTTAATTTGCCTACTACAGCAGCCTGGGGCAAGCGGCGGAAATCGAACCGCTGGCATCTGGATATGACAGTCAGCGGCACCTTGTGAACCTCGGTGGTTGCCAGTATGAAGATGACATGAGGAGGTGGCTCCTCGAGCGTTTTTAGTAAAGCATTGAACGCTGAGGTGCTTAGCATGTGCACTTCGTCTATTATGTAAACTTTGTATCGAGCTAAATTAGGGGCAAAACCTATTTTATCTTTTAGCTCTCGGACGTCGTCGACACTAGTATTTGAAGCCCCATCTATCTCTATTAGGTCCAGCGCCCGACCTTCATTGAACGCCTGGCACATGCTGCAGGTATTGCAGGGCTCTCCCTTACCGTTGGTGAGACAGTTGAGCGCCTTTGCTAATATTCTGCCTGTACTGGTCTTGCCTGTGCCGCGGGGGCCGCAGAATAGATAGGCATGGGCAACTCGCCCTGTTGCCAGCGCGTTCGCCAGCGTTCGTGTTACCGGCTCTTGCCCAACTACTTGAGCCAGGGTTTGAGGCCGCCACTTTCGATAGAAGACTTGTGAAGCCATTTTTGTCC
>CAYGWR010000058.1:0-6543 GCA_964353645.1 uncultured Dehalococcoidia bacterium | reverse complement strand
TATGAACAAGCTTATGGCAGAGGTTGTGGCCTCATTCGAGTTTCAAGTCAAGGAGTCAGGAGTCAAGATTAGGGTTGAGGAATTGCCGCCGTGCTATGGCGATGAGACGCAGATCAACCAGGTCTTCTCTAATCTCCTGGACAATGCCCTTAAGTTTCTCGACCCTGACAGGCCAGGGATGATCAGGATTTCAGGAAAAGCAGAGAAGGGGCGAGTGACATATTGCGTAGAGGACAACGGCATCGGCATAGCTGATAAAGACAGGGAACAGATTTTTGAGATATTTCGCCGTCTGGACCCGGACGCCGGGATCGGTGAAGGTTTAGGACTGACCATAGTGCGCAAGATATTGGATCGACACAGTGGTAAGGTATGGGTGGAATCTGAACCAGGCAAAGGCAGTAGATTCTTCGTGTCTCTTCAAACAAAGGGAGGCATCAATGACAAAAAATGAAGTGGTCCTACTTATAGCCGAAGATGATGAGGGACACGCATCTCTCATCATGAAGAATCTGAGACGAGCAGGTATTTCCAATAATATGCTGCTCTTCAAAGATGGACAGAAAACGTTGTCCTTCCTGTTCCAAAGAGGTAAGGGCCCCCACCGTATGCCAGGTGCCCGTTATCTCCTGCTGTTGGACATCCGTATGCCCCGAGTCGATGGAGTTGAAGTCCTCCGTCAGATCAAACAGGACCCACAACTGTGCAAGCTACCTGTTATCATGATAACTACCACAGATGACCCGCGTGAGGTTGAGAACTGCCATAGCTTAGGATGCAGCAATTACATCACCAAGCCTGTAGACTATGACAAGTTCACCAGGGTCATAAGGCAATTAGGGCTCTTCCTGCTAGTGGTAGAGGTACCGAGGATCAACGGGGACCTGGAAACATGAGAGGAAAACTCCAAGACGCCTGTGATATCGAAAAGAGTACACTCACGCCCCATACGATTCTTGTCGTTGAAGACGACGAGGCTTTATTACGCCTGATTCAGAAAAACCTGCAACGCGCAGGTTTCCATACGGAAGGCGCTTCGAACGGTGCCGAAGCTATTTCCCATATTGTTAGCAATCCTCCTGAATTGTTGCTTCTGGATTACCGTCTGCCGGACATGACATGCAACCAGGTCGTAGAAACACTTGCCGAACAGCAGCGTAGCATTCCCTTCATTGTCATAACAGGCCACGGTGATGAAAAGGTGGCAGTAGAGATGATGAAGCTGGGAGCCAGGGACTATCTGGTCAAAGATACCGCACTGCTTGACCTGCTGCTCTCGGTGGTAAAACGAGTTGTCGAGCAATCAGCGCTTGAGAAACAGCTAGCCGATATGGAAAAGCAGTATCATGCTATTTTCGAAAACGCAAGCGACGCTATCTGGGTCCAAGACCTGGATGGCAATATCATTACAGCTAACGAGGCAACAGCAAGACTATTAGGATTCAACCGGAGAGAACTGGCCGGGATGAATGTGGCTAGATTTCTATCAAAGGAAGCGCTAGACGCCTCCGTAGAAGTGCAACAGAAGCTGCAGCAAAGAGAAGCTATAAAGAACCCTTATGAGCTCCGGTTAAACAGAAAGGACGGAACAGAGGCAATCCTGAGACTGACCACAAATTTGCTACTAAGCGGCAGTCACCCCGTGGGCTTCCAGCATGTCGCTAGAGACGTTACCGAAGAACGCCGGGCACAAGAAAACTTGAGGTTCTACTTGCAACAAGTCACCAAAGCGCAAGAGGAGGAACGAAAACACATAGCACGAGAGCTTCACGATGTCACCGCTCAGAGACTTATCGCCCTATCACACCACTTGGAAGAGTTCACTCGCAACGATAGGCCTTTGACGCCAGACAAGCTGTTGTTATTGGCAAAGCTACGCGAGCAGGTTAAGGAGGCATTGCAGGAAGTGATGTGTTTTACCCGGGACTTGCGCCCTCCCATGCTGGACGACCTCGGTTTACTCCCCGCGCTGGAGTGGCTGACCGATGATTTGAAACAACGGTTCAGTGTAGAGGCAAATTTAAGGGTGCTTGGCACCCAACGGCGCCTTTCCCCCGAAGCTGAGTTACTGCTCTTTCGCATCATACAGGAAGCACTCACTAACGTCAGGCGCCATGCCCAAGCATCAAGAGTTGAGGTCACCCTAGAATTCGGCAAGGATAAAACCAGAGCCATCGTCCGGGATAATGGCACAGGATTCGAACCTCCTAAAACGTTAGGAGATTTGTCTCGCGTTGGCAAACTCGGACTCATTGGAATGCAGGAACGAGCACAATTGCTGGGCACCAATTTGAAAATAAGGTCCAAGCCCGGCGCTGGCACTACAGTGGTAGTTGAAGCTCCAACATAATTTGCCAGATATACATAATCATCTTATTATCTACTACAATACCTCGCTACCGAAACAATATTTCCCGCACAATGAGCTCATACTAGCCTTTACTATCAGCCCCCATGTAAGGTATACTCTTACTATATTTCGCGATGGAGAGTCTGAATGAAGGCCTTGATTCTAGCAGGGGGCAAGGGGACAAGGCTCAAGCCTATTACACACACCATACCCAAACAGCTTCTCCCCGTTGCCAATAAACCAATCATGTTCTATGTATTAGATCAGATTAGAGAAGCAGGCATCACAGAGATAGGTATTATTATCTCGCCGGAAACCGGCACCTATATCAGAGAAGCCGTTGGCGACGGCTCACGATGGGACAGCCAGATCACCTATATTCCGCAGGCCGATCCTAAGGGCCTAGCCCACGCCGTAAAAACAGCGCGTCCCTTCCTGGGCGACTCCACATTCCTCATGTTCCTCGGTGATAACCTCATCGAGGGTGGGGTCAAGAGCTTTGTTCAGGAGTTCGGAAGCCACTCACCCGATGCCCTGGTCCTCCTCAAGGAAGTCCCGGACCCGCGCCTCTTCGGGGTTGCTGAGCTAAACGGTAAAGGAGAGGTAGTCCACCTCGTAGAGAAGCCAAAAGAACCTAAGACTAACCTGGCTCTGGTTGGGATTTATCTCTTTACCCCCCTAATCCACAAAGCAATAGCGAAAATCAAACCCTCCTGGCGCGGAGAATTGGAGATAACCGACGCCATTCAGAAACTTCTAGATATGGGTAAGAAGGTCAGAAGCCACATCCTAACGGGATGGTGGCTCGATACCGGAAAAAAGGACGACCTGCTGGAAGCGAATCGAGTTGTCCTTGACAGCCTACTCAAGCGCGATGTAAAGGGAGAAATCGACTCCAAAAGCAAAATAGTGGGCAGGGTGGAAATCAAAGAGGGCGCCAAGGTGGAGAACAGCACAGTTAGAGGCCCTGTGTCCATTGCTGAGGGGTGTCAGATCAGGAACTCATTTATAGGACCCTTTACCAGCATAGGTGCAGGCACAATAATAGAAGATTCATCAATAGGCCATTCTGTAATATTAGAAAACAGCCGCATTTATCGTATAGAACGCCTGGAGGATAGCCTCATCGGCACACGTGTTGAACTAAGGAGAGCTGACGAAAGATTCAACGCAGTGAAAATCTTCGTCGGCTGCGATTCCAGCCTGGAGTTATGATTAAGCTAAGGTCATGGATCGAGGGGGCGAAAGCATATGGGGAAAACAAAGGATTTATCCAGAGCCGAAATCAAAATAGGACTCTCTCTCAAAGACTTAATCCTCGCCATAAATGAACTGAGCACAGAGGATAGGGAGTTTTTTATCGAAAACTTGCTGGCAGCTACAAACCCTGAGTACTTGCATAGCATTGAGGAGGCTAGAGAAGATTATAGAGCAGGCCGTACAATCACACACACTGAACTCCTCAAGAAGTAGGCTATGGAGTATAAGATTGTTTATACCAGCAGGGCTGTAAAAGACATCTCCAAGTTTGATCCGGCAGCTAAAGAAAGAATAAAGGAAACATTGGAAAGATATGCCGAAGCCCCACTGAGCTATGCTAAGAAAATGATTGACCCAGCGCTGGGCACTTACAGATTTAGGATCGATGATTATAGGGTTATCTTCGACATCGAAGGGAATAAGTTGGTGATTCTTCGTATCGGGCACCGACGAGAAATCTATCGGGGGTAGAAGAATGGAATATATATCCGGGGTTAAGGTACGCAGGCTCCGCCTCATACCAGATGACCGAGGCTGGCTCATGGAATTGCTCCGCACGGATTGGGAGGAGTTCGAGAAATTCGGACAGGCATATGTTACCACTTGCTACCCCGGTGTGATCAAAGCCTGGCACTACCATAAGCTCCAGACCGACCACTTCACCTGCGTCAGTGGCTTAGCTAAACTCGCCCTCTACGACCCTAGAAAAGGCTCGCCGACAAAAGGCCTGGTAAACGAGTTTTACCTGGGCACCTTGAACCCTATTTTGGTAAAGATACCACACCACGTCTATCACGGCTTCACCGCGGCAGGAAACGAGCTAGCTATGATCGTTAATTTCCCCACTCATCTCTATAACTACGAAAAGCCTGACGAGTACCGTCTCCCCTACGACGACCCCTCTATCCCCTATAAATGGGAGGTAAAGATGGGATGAAGGCGCTTGTAACCGGCTCCGCTGGTATGCTGGCCAAGGACCTCATTCCTTGTCTCTTAAAAATGAGCCATGAAGTCCTTGCCCCACCTGAGGACAAGCTTGACATCACCAACCTGGGAGTTGTTAGACACGCTGTGGATGAGCTCGCGCCAGAGATTATCATCAACTGTGCTGCCTACACCAACGTAGACGAGGCGGAAAAGCAGGAGCATCAGGCGCTTATGGTGAACGGGTTAGGGGTGCAGAACCTTTGTATTTTATGTCAAGAACATGACATCCCCCTAGTCCACTTCAGCACCGATTACGTCTTCGACGGCACCAAACCAAGCCCTTACACTATTTATGACGAAACTAATCCCATCAATGCCTACGGACGCTCCAAACTGCTGGGCGAGAAATACATACTGTGGCTTCTCAGCAAGTTCTATCTCCTTCGTACCAGTTGGCTCTTTGGGCTCCACGGCAAGAACTTCATCGAGACTATGCTTGAAATTGGGCAAAAGCAGAAACAGGTATCCGTGGTAACCGACCAGAAAGGATGTCCTACCTGGACCCGCCATCTCGCTGAGGCGACAGTCGCTCTCATTGAGACAGGTCGTTACGGGATTTATCACGTAACCAACTCCGAGCCCACTACCTGGTTCGACTTCACGAAAGAGATATTCCGCCTCGCGGGCATAAGCACAGAAGTCCTGCCCATAACCTCAGAGCAGTTCCCCAGGCCAGCCAACAGGCCCTCAAATAGCGTTCTCGACCCTTTCCCACTTAAAGAGGTGCTGGGGAGGGGGATGCCTTCATGGAAGGCAGCGCTTAAGGAATATCTGTCTCAGAGGAAAGAAAAGGCAAAACTATGAAATTGCTTGTAACTGGCGGCGCTGGCTTCATCGGCTCCAACTTCGTTCAGTATATCCTTGAGAAATATCCTACCTATGAAGTGATAAACCTCGATGCCCTCACCTACGCTGGCAGCCTGGATAACCTCAAAGAAGTGAGGAATAACCGGAGACATAAGTTCGTTCAGGGCAGGATCGAGGACGGGAAGCTGGTGGACAAAGTGATGGAAGGCATCGATGCGGTGATTAACTTCGCTGCCGAGTCCCACGTTGACAGGAGCATCCTTGAGCCCCAGGTATTCATCAGCACCAATGTCCTCGGGACTCAGGTACTGCTCGATTCAGCGCTACGCCACAAGATAAAGCTCTTCTACCAGATCTCCACAGACGAGGTATACGGAGCCCTCAAGCTTGGCACAAAGAAGAGGTTCACCGAAGGCTCCCCCCTCCGCCCCAACTCCCCCTACTCCGCCAGCAAGACCGCAGCCGACCTCCTGGTTCGAGCCTACCACCATACCTACATGCTGCCTGTGGTCATCTCCCGCTGCAGCAACAACTATGGGCCCAAGCAGCACCCTGAGAAGTTCATCCCCACAGTAATCCTGAACACTTTGCACGACAAGCCTGCCCCTATCTACGGCGACGGCCTCTATGTACGGGACTGGATTCATGTCCTCGACCACTGCCGCGCCATAGACCTTATCATGCACGAAGGCAAGATGGACGAGGTCTACAACATCGGCGCTGACAACGAATGGGCGAATATAGACCTGGCTAAGAAAATCCTGCAAATCATGGGAAAACCAGAATCTCTACTCACATCCGTTAAAGACCGCCCCGGGCACGATAGGCGTTACGCTATAGATAGCACAAAGCTGCGACGAGAACTGGGGTGGAAACCCGCCATCACCTTCGACCAAGGCCTGGCTGAGACCGTTCGCCACTATTCCGAGGCTAGCAAGTAAGAGCCTTCCAGTGGCATTCAGGCAAACAGTCAGAACGCCACTGCCTAACTATTGAGGAAATCTCAGGTACCTTACCAGAAACCTTACGTTCTTCGTTCTTTTGACACGGCGCAACTCTTAGGCTAAAATAGTCTCAAACTTGCGGGAGTAACTCAGTGGTAGAGTTCCTGCCTTCCAAGCAGGCTGTCGCGGGTTCGA
>CAYGWR010000057.1:0-6643 GCA_964353645.1 uncultured Dehalococcoidia bacterium | reverse complement strand
TTCCGCAAACAGGCGTAACGCGCAACAGACTATGTCTTCTTGTCTTCTTTTTCCGCGTCTGCCGCTGAAGGCTCTGAAGTATAGGGCAGGCGGACAGTCACTGTGGTTCCCTGACCGGGACTGCTCGCCACCTCAAAGGTCCCACCGCCGAGCTCGGCTCGCCGTTGCATCCCCTTAAGCCCACCCACGCGCTTGTTCTGCATAGCGGCTTCGGCGTCGAGACCAGGGCCGTTATCCACGACCTGAAGGCTGACCACATCATTCTTGCAGGTAAGGGTCACAGCGACTTCCCTGGCACTGGCGGCATGTTTTTTGATATTCATCAGCGCCTCGTGGAAGATACGGTAGGCGTTCACCTCAACATCCCGTGGCAGCCTGTCAGGGCATCTGGCATCGAATCGCGTCCGGCACCCAGTTTCCTCCTGGAAGTGATGCAGCTCCTCATCAATCACCACAACAATGCCGAGGTCGCTCAGAACAGGTGAATAGAGGTCTTCCATGATATTGCGGCTCTCTCCGATGCACTCCCGAACTAAGGCCGAGGCCCGAGACAATAGCCGCTCCGCCACAGCATCCCTTAGAGGAATGCTTTCCAGAGCCTGCAAGTGATAAAAGGCCGCCGTCAGGGTCTGAGAAATGCGGTCGTGCACCTCCAGAGCAGCCCGCTGTCGCTCTTCCTCATGGGCCCGGATGGATGCCTTCGCCAGTTTACGTATAGTTTGCTCGCTCTTGCGCAGTGCCTCCTCCGCGCGCTTGCGCTCAGTTATGTCCCGGATAATGCTGGTGAGGAAGACGCCTTTCTGTGTCTTCCAGGACGCGACAGAGAGCTCCAGGGGGAACTCGCTGCCATCTTTTCTAAGTCCGTAGAACTCAACTGGTTTCCCGCCGGCGACTGATTTTCCATTTGAAAACGCTCGACTCACTAGATTAAGCAGATTTCTGTGGAACCGCTCAGGCACTATCAATGCCGCCGGCTTCCCTATAATCTCGTGAGCCGAATAGCCGAACGTGTTTTCCGCTGCGCGATTCCAGAATACTATTTCCCCCCGGGTGTCAACGGAGACGATAGCATCATTGGCGTTATCCACCACCAGACGGTATCTCTCCTCCATCTCCCTCAACTGCTGTTCCATGTTTCTTCTATACAGCGCAACCTCGATGGCAGCTTTCAATTCTTTTTCCTGAAATGGTTTCAGAATATATCCATAGGGCTCAGTCTCCCTCGCCCTGCCAATCAATTGGTCATCGGAATAAGCAGTCACGAATATGACCGGAATATCCAGCTCCCTTTTGATTGCCTTCGAGGCGTCGATTCCGTCGAGTTTCCCCGGCATGACAATATCCATCAGGATTAAATCGGGCCTGAGTTTCCTGGCCGTCTCCACGCATGTTTCCCCCGAGGAAGCTCTACCCACCACCTCAAACCCCATTAGTGACAGCCGTTCCTCCAATTGCGTAGTTACTATAACCTCGTCATCTACCACCATTATCCTGGACATGTCCCTCCCCACCTTTGCCTAGCGTTCACCGCCAGCTATCAGCCTCAGTAGGGGCACAGTGCACTGTGCCCTTGCCGTGTCATTGCTTCGTCCTCCTTCACAAGAAGGACTCCTCGCAATGACATACATAGCACCTACCCTACTTTAAATTCTATGGTGACATCGGTACCGTTGCCGCGTCTAAATTGTATGCTGCCCTTCAGTTGTTCCTGCACTAAATTCCTGGTCAACTTAAGGCCCAGCGTGCTGGTCTTATCGATATCGAAATCCTCAGGCATACCGATACCATCATCTTTGACCCTCATGGTAACCATGCCCTCGGCCGATTTTCTCAAGGAGATTTCAATCGCACCCTTTTGCCGGCCCTGGAAAGCATGTTTAAAGGCATTGGAGATAACCTCGTTCAAGGCCAGGGCGCAGGGGACTGCTGGGGTGATGCTAAGGTAAACACCGGAGGCATCTATGACAGGGGTAATCTTTATCCCATTTGTGGCGTAAACCTGAGCCAGATAGCCAACCAGTTCTTTAACATGGGCTTCCATATCTATTTGAGCGAAGCTGCCGCTTTGATAGAGCTGCGAATGTACCAGGCCCATGGCGTGGACTCTGGCGTGGACTGAGGCGCACACCCTGATCGTCTCCTCATTGCGAGCCCTCATACCCACCATATCGAGAAGGCTGGAGATGAGCTGGAAATTGTTTTTGACCCTGTGGTTGACTTCACTCAGAAGCGCCTCCTTCTCCTTAAGCGATGCCTGCAGTCGCTCCTCCATCTTCTTGCGCTCTGTGATGTCAATGCCCACCTCCATGATTAGAGTTGAGCCGTCCGTGTCAGTGAAGGGGAAGTCGAAGATATAGTAATTGCGACCGTCCGGGCCAGTCCACTCCCACTCAAGGGGCGCCATGGTCTTCAGGACTTTGTATCCTTCGCAAATCTCGCAGGGTTCGGTGCGCCCAAACAGATACTCAAAGCAGCGCCGGCCATGAGACTCGCCGAAGCGCTCTCGGAAGAAACGGTTGGCAAAGGGCACGTGATAATCCGGCGTCAACAGCAACAGGTAAACGGGCATCATCTCCAGGACATCGTTGAACCTCTGCCGTTCGGCTTTCACGGCCTCCTCCACCCGCTTGCGCTCGGTAATATCCGTAGCTATCAGCCCCAGCCAGCTTTCCATCTTAAATGCCTTGAGGTTCGCGTGTATATCGCCGAATTTTGTATGTGATACCATATCCTCGGCAGAGAAAGGCTCCCCCGTCTTTAAAACATTCAGATATTCGTCATACCTTCCCGTCTCCTTGACATCAGGCACGATATCCAGAACGTTCTTCCCCACCACAGCTTCTTTCGAAACTCCTATCATCCTTTCCGCAACAGGGTTTATGAACATATAGTTGAGCTTCTCATCGAGCAAGGCGAAGCCCTCTACAGACGAGTTAACAAAGGCGCTTAATTTAGCCTGCACTTCTTTTGATAGCTGGGCATTGTTCAGGCGAGGCTTGTTCTTCGTGGTCTTGCTTGTTTTAGCCATGTCTGTCCCCATCACTATTGATGCAGTGACCGCCGTAACGACGCTAATAGGTAAAGTTACGGAATGAGTCAGGCCCATCCGCTACAGATGAGCTTCTAAGAGGACAGGGCAGGCGCAATTTGTCTGCATTACGTACCCACGCCTGTTAATGAGGTCCGCTCTCTAGCTAGCCGGAGCAGAGCTTAAAACGGCCACAGCCGCCGAGATTATGGGAACAACGATTGAGGCCATCCTAGTAGGAAAGATAGGGCTTGTCAAGTTTTCCATAATCGCCGAAGGCAAAAACTACCATGTCATTGCTTCGTCATCCGCCCGAGGCGTCCGCCACAGGCGGATCGCAATGACAAAGGAATCCTTTGGGGGGATACCCCCAAACCCTCAGTCCTTCCTGAAGGAAGGACCCCTCTGCACTCCCCAGTGGGATGTCATTCTGAGCGGAACGAATAATCTCAGAGACCCTTCGTTACACTCAGGGTGACATAGATACACCACCATCCTTTACAAGTGAAGGACTGGCAGGAGATATCCGGCACCTCTTTTAGAAACCCACCTTCTCAATACGCTCAAAGGGGACCTCCGTAGACACAGGCCCGATTCCCACCCACGCCGAGCCCGCCACCTTCAGAGTGACCGATCCCCCTTGATTATATGCCTGGTACAACGCTCCTATGGCTGAGAGAATCTCTATCTTGTTTATTATATCAAAGCTTGTCGAGCTGTTGGCCTTAATCATGACGTCCTCACTTCTATCAGCTCTGCCCAATTGTATCCAATCTCCATCTTCCTCGAAATAAATAACATAGGCAATCCTATGGAGGACAGCGCCAACCGGGTTTGAATTGTGCACACTAACCGTGACGTCCACTGTCACAGTAGTCAGGCTAACGCTTTGCAGGCTGATACCTACAATGTCCACATCCGCGGTAACCGCTTTGTTGGTTAACCATTCCTTGCAACTCCGCATATTCATAACAGCAAACACCACAGCGCACACCACCAGAATGATGGCTACGACCAGAAGCCATCTAAGAACACAGCTTTTCGATATTTTGAAACGGTGCATCATGCGCTACATTATATACAAATATACAACGAAGAGGAGAACAAAAAGTTAGGGGGCATTTTGCAGATGGCGTAGAAGCTCAAACTGTGGTTTGAGCTTGTTAACATTGCCCAAAAGATAGTACGGTGCGGCAGGCTTTACGCCCAGGGAGGCTCTTTGACATCGGTACTCGCAAAATAGTCGTCGTCCAGTTGCCGCTGGGCAACGCCTGACTCGACGGCAGCTTTGGCTACAGCGTGAGTTACCGCCAGGTGCACCTTGGAATCAAGGGAGCTGGGGACAAGCTCACCCTCCCCCGTAGCGCCGACGATGGCTAAAGAGGCCGCTTTGTACATATCGTAGTTTATCTTTTTAGCCCTGGCGTCCAGAGTACCGCGCCAGATGCCGGGAAAGCCCAGCAGGTTGTTGACCGACCTGCCGTCGGCAGCCAGCGCAGCGCCCGCCGCCCTGGCAGCCTCGGGTGTAATTTCAGGATAAGGGTTGGACAGGGCGAAAATAATCTGTCCTTTTCTCACCTTTCTCGGGTCTATAAGCCCTTTCACCCCAGAGGTGCCGACCACAATATCAGCCTTCTGCAGGATTTCATCCAGGCTGGAGGGTATGCCTCCCGCCTCCGCATGCCGTCTGGCGCTGGCCTCAGTTTTCGCCGTGCCCAGCGCAGGGTTGCCAGTATATTGAAGCAGGAACTTCCCGATAGAGAGGCCGGCAGCGCCCAGGCCGATAAGGCCGACCTTAGCCGTCTCCAGTTTGACTTTGGTGAGCTTGCAGGCATTGATTAAGGCCGCCAGCGTGACCACAGCCGTCCCCTTCTGGTCATCGTGCATAACAGGGATATCCAGCTCTCCGACAAGCCTGTCCTCAATATAGAAGCATCTTGGCGATGCTATGTCTTCCAACTGAATGCCTCCGAACGTGGGAGCGATGTGTTTCACCGTCTCCACAATCTCATCCGAATCAGTGGTATTCAGCAGGATAGGTATACCGCTGACACCCACGAGCTGTTGCAGCAGGGCCGCCTTGCCCTCCATCACAGGCATCCCCGCCACCGGGCCGATGTCCCCCAAGCCGAGTATCGCTGTACCATCGGTGACTATAGCGACGGAATAGGGTATAGCGGTGTAGGTATCCTTCCAGCCTGGCTGGCTTTCGATTAGCTTGCATACCTGAGCTACGCCCGGGGTATAGACCTTGCGTAGTGTATCCAGCGAGGTGATGGGAACGGTGCTGATCATCTTTATCTTACCGTTCTTGTGGAACTCGAGCACAGCATCCCTGACCTGGAGCACCGAGACCTCTTTGAGCTTCGATACATCGTTTATCGACTGTGCCAGTTGCTCTTCATTATCAGCGAATACATCTATGTCCCTGATGGTGTAATGCGGGCCCAGGTGCACCGTAGTTATATTCCCGATGTCCACGCCGACTTTACCGATGGCTGTGGCCAGCTTACCCAGAGTGCCCGGTGTATTCATATTCTTGAAGCGAATAGTCCTGACAATTTTTTCCACGATTCCATCTCCCTATTGAGAGCGTTTAAAAACGCTTTTCAACTCCAGAACTCTAGCTAGAGATTATAGCACAACTGGATATTCTGCATGGGTTTCTATCCCGGAACAGCCTCTACTATATAAAGCCATCATCAGTATGATATAGTGTAGATATAGACCGATGGGAAAAGAGGTTACTCATGACCGCTAATACTGAGAGCCTTCCCCTGTTTCTGGGCTCCGTCATCGCCATATCCCTTACAGGTGTTATGATGCCAGGGCCGGTCACAGCAGTTACGGTGACCAGGGGAGCCCAGCGCAGAGGAGCCGGTGCGCTCGTTGCCTTGGGTCACGGTATTATCGAAATTCCCTTGATCTTGCTCATCTACTTTGGCTTTGCCAGCTTTCTGAAGCTACCAGAGGTGAAAATGGGTGTGGGTTTGGCCGGTGGGCTGGTGCTCCTCTGGATGGCATGGGGTATGTTCAGAACCAGGCCCGCAGCCCTTGATGAACAAAAAAGCCTGCCCCACGGCTCAATAGTTGCAGGGCTGGCAACAACTGCTGCAAGTCCTTACTTTTTCCTGTGGTGGGCCACTGTGGGCGCTGCGCTGCTGGTAAGCGCAAGCAACTTTGGTGGACCTGGCGTCTTTGCTTTTGGAGCGATACACTGGCTCTGCGATCTGGTCTGGCTTTTTCTAATCTCCTGGGTAGTGTTCAGGTCGAAGAGGCTGTGGACACCGAAGGTGACCAGAGTGGTGTTCGGGGTTTGCGCTGCCGTCTTAGCCGGATTCGGAGTCTGGTTTATTTACTCCGGGATCAGCCTGGCTATCTCGTCTTAAGAGCAATCAGGAGAGCATAATCCGGGCATCGACCACTGCATACCCGCGTTCCAATGACTTCAACGGATTAAGGTCCATCTCCATTATTCGGAGAAAGTCTTCCACCATCGCTGAAACCCTGAGCAGGAGTTCCTCAAGAGCCTTTATGTCAGAGGGCTTCGCCCCTCTGCTGGGGGTTTGGGGGTATCCCCCATCCGCCTATGGCGGACCCCCAATATTGGGGGAT
>CAYGWR010000056.1:2526-6739 GCA_964353645.1 uncultured Dehalococcoidia bacterium | reverse complement strand
TCGAAAAATGGTGAGAACAAGTATCTGGTGGATAGAATTGAGTTCGATATAGGGCGATGTATGTTCTGTGGGCTCTGCGTTGAAGCCTGCCCATACAGCGCTCTCTATATGGGACGCAGCTACGAGCAATCAAGATATAGCCGAAAATTACTCTGGGCTGACATGGAACAGCTAATGTCCCCAGATAATGAACCCAGCGCTTACGGACATGCTGAGTTGGAGGAGAAGATTCCGGAGCAGACGCTCCTGGTGTACGGCCAGATATCGAGGAAGATGGTAGACAAAAATGGCAATTGAGATAGCTTTCTGGATATTAGCCCCGATTATGGTGGGCGCCGCTTTAGCAGTGGTGTTATTGCGTGACATTTTCCGTGCTGCTTTGCTCCTGA
This sequence comes from uncultured Dehalococcoidia bacterium, assembly GCA_964353645.1. Classification (GTDB taxonomy): domain Bacteria; phylum Chloroflexota; class Dehalococcoidia; order SZUA-161; family SZUA-161; genus JACWAE01. The sequence goes on along the minus strand of CAYGWR010000056.1, from coordinate 6,350 downwards.
TTTTGTGCTTCTTCACAGTCGCTGGCATCTACATCACTTTGAACGCTGATTTCCTGGCAGCGGTGCAGGTTCTAATCTATGCCGGAGCCATCGGCGTACTCCTGATATTCGCTATCATGCTGACCCGCAATTTGAAAGAGGGCAATCCGTTCAACAGACTTAAACTTCCCGCTCTCATTGTGGCCCTACTATTTCTTGCGACGGTCATTGGAGTTGTTGTGAGCACAAACTGGGCTACTGTGACAGGGGTATCTCAGGCAGTGGAGATGCCTGTTGACCAGCCGACTACCGGCTACATTGCTACAGCGCTTTTCGACCAAAGCAAGGGATTTGTACTTCCCTTCGAGATAGCGTCAGTGCTTCTGCTTGCAGCGCTAATCGGAGCAATTGTGTTAGTGCAGGACAGGAGATAGTTTAGATGCATTTCGGCCTTGAGCACTATTTGATTTTATCCGCAGTTATGTTCTCCATCGGATTATACGGTGCGCTGGCTAAGCGCAATGCTGTTGCGATCCTGATGTGCATCGAGATCATGCTCAATGCGGTGAACATCGCACTGGTCGCCTTTTCACGCTATCTCGTGCCCAATGCAGTGTTATTAACAGGACAGGTCTTTGCCATCTTCATCATAACTGTGGCTGCTGCTGAGGCAGCAGTGGGTCTGGCAATAATAATCGCTATCTATCGCAGCCGCCAGAGTGTAGATGTCGAGCAGGCAGACTCTATGAAGGGTTAACAGGAATATATTTTAGAGAGTGTTTATATATGTGGGTCGAATTTAAAAGCGTACCTAATTTGATAACTGCCGAGATGTGGAAGGAGCTCTTTGAGGCTGAAGGGATCCCCACCAGAATCCTTCCTGAGGGCTCTGAGGTAGGAGAAAAAGCAAAGTATAGGGTCTTGGTCCCGGAGCTTAAAAAACATCTTATAGAGGATATTCTGAGGAAAATATAGATGCTGCCTGAATCTGTATTGTGGGCTATTTTTCTGCTGCCGCTATTCTCACTTCTATTTATTTCCCTCATACTAAGGCCCTTCTTCAATAATCGACCCAAGCTCAGCGGTTATACCATCATCGCCTGTCTGGCCGCTGCTCTCGGCCTCTCAATCTGGGTGTTTACCAGCTCTGACCAATTCCCTATCCAAAGCACAGTAGAGTGGGCTGTGGTCGGGAACTTCAAGATCAGCCTGGGATTCATAGCAGACAACCTCACAGCCATAATGCTCATCGTGGTGAGCGGTGTCAGCCTTCTAGTGCAAATCTACTCCCAGGGATATATGAAGGGTGACCCAGGATATCACCGCTACTTCGCTTGGATGTCTCTTTTCACCATGTCAATGCTGGGACTTGTAATGGCATCTAACTTACTGCTGCTCTATGTGTTCTGGGAAGGAGTCGGACTGGGTTCTTACCTGCTCATCGGTTTCTGGTTCCATCGACCTTCGGCAGCAGCCGCAGCGAAGAAGGCTTTTATCGTTACCCGCTTCGGTGACTTCGGGTTCCTCATAGGAATTCTCATACTTTACTTCACCTACGGCACATTCAATATAGCCGAACTTAACCAAATGGCTGTAGCAGGAGCTCTCGGCGGCACAACCTTAACCCTGGCTATGCTAGGCGTCTTCTCCGGCGCAGTAGGAAAATCCGCGCAATTCCCGCTGCATACATGGCTTCCTGACGCTATGGAAGGTCCTACGCCTGTCAGTTCCTTGATTCATGCCGCTACCATGGTTGCCGCTGGAGTTTACCTGGTTGCGCGTACTCTGCCTATGTTCGCAAGTTCTGAGACGGCGATAACAATGGTGGCTGTTATCGGAGGATTTACAGCTATCTTTGCTGCCAGCATGGGCCTGGTCATGAACGACATCAAGCGAGTACTTGCCTATTCAACCATCAGCCAGTTGGGCTATATGATGCTGGGGCTGGGCACAGTGGGTGTAGCTATGGCAAAGGGGTATCTAACTCCTGAAGAAGGCATAGGGCTAGGCATAGCCATAGGTATTTTCCATCTCTTTACCCATGCGTTTTTCAAGTGCCTCCTATTTTTAGGCGCAGGCAGCGTCAACCATGCTACGGGGACATTCGACATGCGATTGATGGGAGGCCTGCGTAAATACATGCCCTGGACTTTCGCCACCTTCCTCATCGGCTCTATCTCACTAGCTGGAATCTGGCCTCTAGCCGGCTTCTGGAGCAAAGACCTGATCTTGCTCAATGCGTGGGAACATACTCCTGTCCTATTCTGGTTGGCGATGATTACCGTATTCATGACTGCCTTCTACATGTTCAGGGTAATATTCATGACATTCGGTGGGGAATACCGCGGTGGTGAGAAAGGCCACGGCGGGCATAGTAGCCATGGAGGGCATGATTCGGACGGTAAGCCTCACGAGTCCCCAGTTGTGATGTTGTTCCCTATGGTCGTTCTAGCCCTATTCGCTATTGGAGCGGGGTGGAGCTTCTGGGCAGGGGGCGCTGCCAAGTTTCTCGGGCAGGGTTCATACGCCGGGCTCCACGGTGTTCATTGGGAACAGCACGGCTTCTTCGCTCTATTCAGCAAGGTTGGAGAAGAGCCCTTGCCTTTGATCGCGCTTGTAGTAGCTTTAGCAGGCATCTTACTCGCCTACGCGATATATAGCAAAAAGTGGATTTCAGCGGAAAAGATAGGGCAGGTATTTGCTCCCATATATACTCTGCTTTCCCGCAAATATTACTTCGACGAGCTTTATGAACAAGTGCTTGTGGTTCGGGTACTTGTTAACGGGATATTTTACCAAATACAACAGTTTGACACCTATGTGGTCGATGGGATTGTAAATGGCCTGGGTAAGATAACAGTGACAGCAAGCGGCACTTTGCGCAAGGTGCAGACGGGCCAGCTTCAGAGTTATGGTTTGGCAATAATGGTAGGCGTGCTGATTATCATGGTTGTTTTCTTTGCCTATAGATAAAAAACTGAGTTAGGAGCAAATAGTTTAAGCATGGACTTTCCTTATCTTTCGGTAATCCTCTTTCTCCCGACAATCGGGGCGATCCTACTGGTGCTGTTTGCCAAGCAACCAAGAACGGTTAAACTCACCGCGGCTATCTTTTCTTTCATTTCTTTCGCTCTTTCAGTGGCGCTGTTTGTCATGTTCGACCGCAGCGGCGGCCTCCAGTTTGTAGAGCAGGCGCAGTGGATTAGCTCAATCAATGCTCAGTACCATCTCGGCGTCGACGGCCTGAGCTTGCCCATGGTGATACTAACCACCTTCCTGGGATTCGTCGCAGTTCTTGTCTCATGGAAGATCAACATAAGGACAAAGGAATACTTCGCCTGGCTCTTGATTTTGGAGACGGGCATCCTGGGTGTCTTCATGTCACTGGACCTTTTACTCTTCTTCCTCTTCTGGGAAGTGGAGCTTATCCCCATGTACATGCTGATCTCTATCTGGGGTACTCCGCCACCTCTGGGGAGAAAAGAATATTCTGCGATAAAATTTGTGATATACACGCTGTTCGGTAGCGCATTCATGCTGGCCGGCATTCTCACACTTTACTATTCTACGCCGGCACCCCATACATTCAGTATGGTGGATATTGCCAGCGGTACTATGCAACTGATGCCGGTCATACCTCTGGCATCGATATTCTTCCTTATCTTCATTGCCTTCGCAATTAAGCTGCCTGTATTCCCACTGCATACATGGCTCCCCGATGCCCATACCGATGCTCCCACTGCGGTGAGCGTGATTCTAGCCGGTGTGCTCCTGAAGATGGGTGCTTATGGAATGATTCGTCTCGTAGCCGGCTTCGGCGGCGGCGGCCTCGTTCCTGGGGTAGC
>CAYGWR010000056.1:0-2426 GCA_964353645.1 uncultured Dehalococcoidia bacterium | reverse complement strand
TGGTGGGGCTGGTTTACGATAAGACGCATCAGCGGCAGATTCCTATGCTGGGAGGGCTGGCCAGGCAGATGCCGGTTATTGCCGTAGTCTTCAGCATCGCCGGGCTGGCAGCGCTGGGACTGCCTACCACCATAGGATTTATTGCTGAATTCACAGTGTTTGTGGGTAGCTTTGGCACCACCGCCTTCGCCGCATCTCAGACATATGTCGTGCTGGCAGTGTTTGGGATAGTGCTGGGTGCCGGTTATATTCTATGGATGTTGGAGAGGGTGTTTTACAGAGAGCCCAAGGAGCAATATAACGGCGTTGGAGATGCTGATAACAGGGAGAAGGCCTATATCTTCGCCTTCGTAGTTTTGATAATGCTTTTCGGAGTCTATCCTAGGCTGCTCCTGGATGTTATAGGGCCTGTGTTCCATAGTTTCGGTTAAGCTGTTTTGGGGGTAAATAATTGAACTTCTGGCTGTTATCGCCTGAACTGAGTGTTTGTGGAATCGCTTTAGCGGTAATTCTGCTCGACCTAGTCATTCAGCAGAAGAAGTTGCTGGCTGGGCTGAGCGTTGCTGCTCTGGCAATCCCCATTGCTTTCACTATTGTCCTCTGGGGTGAGCAACAGACCTCGTTCAACGGCATGCTGGTAGTGGACAATTTCAGCCTGTTCTTTAAATTCCTCATTCTTGGCATCGCTGCCCTGGTCATTGTCTCCTCGGTGGACTATGTAAGTAAGTTTGCCCGCTTCCAGGGCGAATACTATGCCTTGGTGCTCTTCTCAGCAGTCGGGCTGATGCTGATGGCATCGACTGGAGAGCTTATATCTATCTACGTCGCCCTGGAGCTTTCAAGCATTTCCCTCTATGCTCTGGTCGCTTTCCTCAAAGACAAGAAGTCGAGTGAGGCCGGGTTGAAGTACATGATTCTGGGGGCAATAAGCTCTGCGGTGTTGCTCTTCGGCATGGCTTTTGTCTTCGGGCTCACCGGGACCACCCAACTCGACCAGATAGTGGATAAGGTTTCCGGACTCGTCTCCGGAGGGCAACTGTGGGATAGCCCGGCGCTCCTTCTGGGCATCATTCTCATGGTAGCAGGCTTTGGATTCAAAATCGCATCTGTACCTTTCCAGATGTGGGTCCCCGACGTATATGAGGGTGCCCCCACTCCTATAACCGCTTACCTATCTGTAGCAAGCAAGGCTGCCGGATTCGCAGTCATTCTCAGGGTTTTCTATACCGCCTTTGGCATACCGTTGCTAAGTGAGAACTGGGGGATGATATTTGCTGTGCTGGGCGCCCTATCAATGACTTTAGGCAATGTAGTCGCCATAGCGCAAACTAATATAAAGAGAATGCTGGCATACTCAAGCATAGCTAATGCAGGCTACCTCATGGTAGGGTTAGCTGCTGTAAGTTCTCTGGGTAGAAGCGGTGTGCTGTTCTTCTTAGCCAGTTACGCCCTGGCTAATCTGGGCGCCTTCATTGCTATCATTGCTATCTCCAACAAGACCGGTAGCGATGAAATTGCTGACTATTCAGGCATGGCCCGGAGGGCGCCTGTGCTGGCTCTGGTTCTAACTCTCTGTCTTGTTTCCCTCATCGGGATCCCGCCTACGGGAGGGTTCATAGCAAAGTTCTACATATTCAACGCAGCGATACAACACGACCTGCTGTGGCTGGTAATCATAGCCGTCATCAATTCTGTCATCTCTGCATATTACTATCTAAGGGTAGTCAAGGTAATGTACACAGGGGAAGCGGCATCCGAGGAAGCAGTCCCTTCCTCCATTCCATTGCGAGCCACTTTGACTATCACGTCCCTCGGCGTTCTTCTCCTTGGCATTTATCCCTGGGTTGTGCTTAGACTGGCTGAGGCTGCAGTAGTCATGTTCTCGCCTTAGCTGTCACCCAAGGCCGTCCGGAGAATTGCTTTCAAGCCTGCATTTGCCTACTTGTTGCTACCGCGTTATGATTTGGCTGGAGAAAAGGTAATGCTGAAAATCCAGTTGAGCATACGGATTGAAAAGCCATTCGTCAGCCTTGTTTCTAAACAGTGGCTCAGGCAAGCAGTGAAGCTTACCCTTATCCACACAGGCATAAGCTCACCGGTAGAGCTCGGACTGGTCATTGCCGGCGATGAAACTGTTCACGAACTCAATCGAAGTTACCGTAGTGTAGACAGTACCACCGATGTCATAGCGTTCGCTCTCTCTGAGCGAGGTGCAAAAGCTGAGCCTTTCGTCACGCCGCCCGATGACATCATCCACCTTGGCGAGGTCATTATCTCCTACCCACAGGCAAAGAGGCAAGCGGAGGAGCAACGCCATCCGCTGGAGAGTGAGCTAGCCCTTCTGGTTGCTCATGGAGTGTTGCATCTATTAGGATATGACCATGAGCTTCCAGAGCAAGAACAAAAGATGAGGGCTATGGAGTCCA
>CAYGWR010000055.1:0-6811 GCA_964353645.1 uncultured Dehalococcoidia bacterium | reverse complement strand
TCAATGAAATGGGTTTATCCACATTTTTGAGACAGGCTCCATGCCGTGCCCCTACGCATGAAACAATAACAGACTGAATTAGCTTCTGAGGGTGGCGCCGAACTCCCGCTGCAGGCGGTCTATAATCTGCTGATGCGCCTGGTTGACCTCTTCGTCGGTGAGGGTGCGCTCCAGCGATTGATAGCGGATGGAGAAGGCCAGCGACTTCTTGCCCGGGGGCACCTGTTCGCCGCTGTAGACATCGAACAAAGTGACCTGGTCTACCAGCGGGAAGCTCTCTATGACCTCCTGCACTCTGCTTGCAGCAAGGCTGTTATCTATTATCAGCGCTATGTCGCGGGTATTACCCGGGAAGCGGGGGATGGTACGATATCTGTATACAGCCCCTGCGAAGGACAACAGCTTCATCAGGTCTATTTCGAAGAGTAATAACGGCTGAGTGGAGATGTCGAAGATGGCGGTTGTTTTAGGGTGAATCTCTCCTACCACGCCTACTTTTTGTTCTTTTACAACAACCTCGGCGGTTTTCCCCGCGAGAAGTGTCTGGTCTTCTGCCGGCTGGAAGCTTGCTTTTACTTTTAATCGGTTGAGAACCGTCTCCAGGATTCCTTTGGCGTCGAAGAAATCGATTGTATCCGCTCCTGCAAGCCACGAGCGCTCAAGTCGCGGGCCACCCAGTACCCCGACCAGCATCTCACGTTCCTCAGGCAGGTCATTCGCTCTGGGGAGATAAATCTTGCCCACCTCGAATAGTTTGATGGCACCCTTCTCGTGCTTCTCATTTGATGCAAAAGTAGTGAGCAACCCCGGCCGCAGGCTGGTGCGCAGGTATTCCTGTTCCATGCTCATCGGGTTGGCGACTCGCAGCGCAGGGCCCAGCTTGCGCTGGGGGTCTACCTTGTCCAATGTCGCCTGGCTGACCAGTGAGTAAGTTATCACCTCCTGTATACCGCATCCGACGAGGAGGTCGCGAATCTGCTCCTTGAGGGAGAGCAGAGGCGCCGGTACTTGTTCGGGAATCTGGCTGCTGAGCAGGGTGGTGGGGATTTCATCATAGCCGATGATGCGCGCTATCTCCTCGACGAGGTCGTCAGCCATCCGTACATCTGTGCGCCAGTAGGGGACTGTTACCAGGAGGTCGCCGGAGGTATCTGCTAACTTGCAACTGAGCCCCAGCGATTCCAGCACCTTCTGTGTGCGCTCTGTGCTGAGTTCTAGCCCTAGAATCCGACCGACTCGCTCTTTGGGAAGCAGGATGGGTTTCTTCTCTTTCTTCCCGGGATAGACATCTGCAATTCCCCTGGCTGCCTTGCCTCCTGCCAGCTCCAGCAAAAGCTGGGTGGCGCGGCGCAACGCTATGGGCGCAAGCTCCGGGCTGATGCCCTTCTCGAAGCGGGAAGAAGCCTCACTGCGCAGATTGAGCTTGATGGAGGTGCGGCGTATGCTGACGTTGTTGAAATTGGCTGACTCCAGAAGGATAGCGGTTGTTGGGTCTATCACCTCACTGTCCGCTCCACCCATGACTCCAGCGAGGGCGATGGGGTATTTTTCGTCGGCGATAATGAGCATATTGGGATTCAGGTCTCTCTTCATACCATCGAGTGTGTACAGTAACTCATCATTTCTGGCGCGGCGCACTATTATCTTCTTGCCCTTAATCTGAGTGTAGTCGAAGGCATGGAGGGGCTGTCCATATTCCAGCATCACGTAGTTGGTGATGTCCACGACGTTGCTGATAGGTCGCATGCCTCCAGCGATGAGCCTCTGCTGCATCCACTGCGGCGAAGGGCCTATTTTGACGCCGGTGACCAGGCTGGCGCAGTATCTGGAGCAGAGGTCGGGGTCGGCTATCTCAATGGCAATCGAGTTGTGGATAGATTCTCCCTCTTCAGGATAGTTTATCTCGGGTATATGCGTGGCCTGGCCGGTGAGGGCTGCCACCTCGCGGGCGATGCCTATCACCGAGAGGCAGTCGGGGCGGTTGGGTGTAACCTTAATGTCGTAGATAGTGTCGCCCAGATATTGAGAGAGGGGCACGCCCACAGGTGCATCGGCAGGCAGAATCATTATACCCTGGTGATTGTCGGAGATGCCCAGCTCTTTTTCAGAGCAGGCCATCCCCTCCGACCTCACGCCGCGAATCTTGGCTGGCTTGAGCTCGGCGACCTCTCCGGTATGGCCGTCGATGAGCCGTGCACCTATCTTAGCGAAGGGCACTTTCTGGCCCACTTCCATGTTGGGAGCGCCGGTGACCACAGTCATGCGCTCAGTACCGAGGTCGATAGTCACCAGCTTGAGGCGGTCGGCGTTGGGATGCTTATCCAGGGCTGTCACCTGGCCTACGAAGACGTGCTCCCAGCTTCCGCCCACGATATCGAGTCTACCAACCTCGTTGCCGGACATGGTCAGCCTCCCGGCTAGCTCTTTAGCCGAGAGCGAGATGTTGACATAATCTTTGAGCCAGTTGAAGGAGACTTTCATGGTTAAAACTGCTGTAGAAATCTCAGGTCGTTTGAATAGAAAAGGCGGATGTCGTCTATACCGTATTTGAGTATGGGCATCCGTTCCACACCCATGCCGAAGGCGAAGCCGGTATAGATATCGGGGTCGTAGTTTACCCTGCGCAGCACCTCGGGATGAATCATGCCCGCGCCCAGTATCTCGATCCAGCCGCTGTTTGAACAGAGCTGGCATCCTGCGCCGTTGCAAACGAAGCAATCAATGGCCATCTCCACGCCAGGCTCGACAAAGGGGAAGTAGTCACATCTGAATCTGGCCTTTCGCTCTTTGCCGAAAAGCCTCCTGGCGAACTCGAATAGAGTTCCCTTCAGGTCGGCGAAAGTGATATTCTTATCAACTGCGAATCCCTCGACCTGATGGAACATGGACTCGTGGGTGGCATCGGTGGCTTCGTAGCGGTAGACTTTTCCCGGTACAATCACGCGCACCGGAGGGCGTCTGTTCTCCATCACGCGAATCTGCATCGGCGAGGTGTGGGTGCGCAACAGCATGGGCCGCTCGCCTTTTTCGTTCTGATAGTCCATCCACATAGTGGCCCACATGTCGCGGGCGGGGTGGTCTTGGGGTATATTTAGAGCCTCGAAATTGTAGTAGTCCCACTCCACCTCAGGCCCCTCTACCACCTCAAAACCCATAGCTGTGAAGATGTCGCACATCTGACGCATCATCTGAGTAGTGGGATGCAGTCGCCCGAGGGTGGTGGGACGGCCTGGCAGGGTTACATCGAGGCGACCTATCTCGATAGCCTGGGCTATCTCAGCTTCCTTGACGATTTCTTCCCGCTGAGCCAGGCTCTTTTCCAAAAGCTCTTTAAGCTCGTTGGCGGCAGCTCCTGCTGCGCGTTTCTCCTCCAGAGACAGGGTTGCCAGACCTCGTAAAATCTGGGTAAGGGGGCTTTTTCTACCCAAGTAGCTGATACGCCAAGCTTCGAGGCTTTTCGGGTCACTGATGCTGTCAAGCTCGCTGATAGCTTTCGCTCGGAGCTCTTCAAGCTTACTTATCATGGGCTTGGGGGATATTCTCCTTGGCTGTTGCCACCAGTTGGGCGAAAGCAGCGGGTTCGTTTACTGCTAGCTCGGCGAGTATCTTGCGATCGAGTTCTATTCCTGCTTTGCTTAAGCCTTGCACAAACCTGCTATAGGAGAGTCCGTTGAGTCTTGTTGCCGCATTGATTCGAGTGATCCATAATCGCCGCATATCTCCCTTGAGTTTCTTGCGATGAGCATAAGAATAGGCCAGGGAGTGCATCATAGACTCATGGGCTCTTCTATAAAGGCGATGCTTGGTGCCTAGATGGCCCTTGGTCAGCTCCAGTACCTTCTTGTGACGATGGCGTTTTGTTGTTCCACCCTTTACTCGGGGCAAAGGACTCCTCCTCTAAGAATTAGAATACGACGGGTGCGGTTGCTCTTCTCTTCCCTCAGACCCCAAGCATCCTTTTTACCCGTTTTCTTGCCGTAGGGTTCAGGGGTATTTTTTCATCGAATAGTCGTGTCACTCGTTTGGGCTTATTGCGGCGAAAGTGGCTCTTGCCAATCTTAACGCGCATAATTTTGCCAGTGCCGGTTATGTCGAAGCGGGCCTTAGCCCCCTTATGTGTCTTTATCTTAGGCATCTACAGTTTCTCCTGCCGTTTCCTTCTCCTTTTCCTTCTTCGGTTGTTTTGTGGGGTGAGGGAAAAGGATCAGGCTCATCGAATTCCCCTCCATAGCTGGTGGTCTTTCCACGCTGGCTTTCTCTGCCAGGGCCTTGGCTATATTGTCCAATAGTTCCTTTCCCAGTTGGGGGTGAGTGATTTCGCGGCCGCGAAAGAGCACCAGAACCTTGACCTTGTTGCCCTTATCCAGGAGCTTGCTCGCTACAGCTATCTTGGACCTGACATCGTGCTCACCGGTCTTCGGGCGTAGCCGAACTTGCCTCAGTGAAACTACCTTCTGTCGCTTGTGTGCCTCGCGTTCCTTTTTAGCTTGCTCGTATTTGAACTTGCCGAAATCGAGCAAACGGCATACCGGGGGTTGAGCGGTAGGGGCTACTTCCACCAGGTCGGTATTCCTTTCTCGGGCGATCTGGAGGGCATCTCTTACGATCATCACGCCGAGCTTTTCACCGTTTTCACCGATTACCCTGATCTCTTTGGCCCGGATCCTCTCGTTGACTCTATAATCTCTAACTATACTCGCTACCTCCCCAGGATAAGCTTATATCTCTTATAACATAATCATCGGAATAAATCAAACTATAGCCTTCGTCTCCACTTCCGCCTTTATCCTGTCCTTAAACTGTGGCAGCGGCTGGGCCTTTAAAGTTTTGCCGTTGCGCAGCCTGACCGACACTGTGGAACTCCCTATTTCCTCATCGCCAACTATTAACATGTAAGGGATTTTCTGGAGTTGGGCCTCGCGGATCTTCATGTTCATCCGCTCGCTTCGCTCATCAACCTCAACCCTTATCTCTGCGCCCTTGAGCTCAGCGGCTACTTTACGGGCATAGTCGAGGTGTTGGTCAGCTATCGGTATTATTATCGCTTGAACCGGCGCCAGCCATACTGGAAATGCCCCGCCGTAGTGCTCAATGAGACAGCCGAAGAAGCGCTCCATACTGCCCAGTACTGTGCGATGTATCATGACCACGCGATGCTCAAGCCCGTCCTCGCCGACATAGTTGACATCAAAGCGTTCCGGCAGGTTGAAATCTACCTGTGTGGTGGGTCCTTGCCAGGTACGTCCTAGAGAATCCTTGAGTGCTATGTCGATTTTGGGCCCGTAGAAAGTGCCCTCGCCCGGGTCTACTTCGTAGGGTATCTGGAGTCGAGTGAGGGCTCCCTTCAGCATCTGTGTTGCGTGCTCCCAAACCTCGATGGTGCCTGCATATTTATCGGGGCGCGTTGATAATTTGACTTCGTACTCTTCGAAGCCAAATGTCTTGAGCATGAAGCGGGCAAAATCTACCACGCCGACTACTTCGTCCTCCAATTGGCCGGGGCGGCAGAAGATGTGGGCATCATCCTGCGTGAAGCCGCGCACGCGGGTTAGGCCGTGGAGCACGCCGGACCTCTCCCATCGATATACTGTGCCCAACTCCGCCCAGCGCAGCGGTAGTTGGCGATAGCTGCGAAGCTGAGTCTTATACATCAGTATATGGGCAGGGCAATTCATGGGCTTGATGAGGTAATCCTGCCCCTCCATTTCCATAGGTGTGTACATGCTGTCTCTGTAGTATTCCCAATGGCCGCTTGTCTTCCATAGGTCGACCTTGGCGATGTGCGGGCTATATACGATATCGTAACCTCGCTTGAAGTGCTCTTTTTTCCAGAAATCCTCGATTATATGGCGGATTAAGCCTCCTTTGGGGTGCCAGTAAACCAGCCCTGCCCCAGCCTCTTCATGAAGGCTGAACAGGTCGAGGGCTTTGCCCAGCTTCCTGTGGTCTCGCTTTGCCGCCTCGGCGAGTTTGTTGATGTATTGCTCCAACTCCTCTTTGGTCTCAAAAGCGGTGCCGTAGATTCGTTGCAGCATGGGACGGTGCTCGTCGCCCCTCCAGTATGCGCCGGCGATACTGAGAAGCTTGACCGCTTTGATTTCTTTGGTTGAAGCCACATGGGGGCCGCGGCACAGGTCCACGAAAGAGCCCTGACGGTAAATTGTCACCGTCTGATCAGGCAGTTCATCAATGAGCTCGAGCTTGTACGGCTGAGCGCTGAACATCTTTCGGGCTGTCTTCTTGTCCACTTCTTCTCGAAGGAAGGGGAGCCCCTCGGCTGTGATCTTTTGCATCTTCGCCTCGATAGCACCCAGGTCTTCGGGGATTAGTGTACGAGGCAGCTCGAAGTCATAATAGAAGCCATCAGCAATAGCAGGGCCTATGCCGAATTTAACATCGGGGAAAAGCGATGATACCGCCTCGGCCATTATGTGAGATGCCGAGTGCCGCATGATCTCCAGTCGTTCTAGTTTCTGGGCATCCTTAGTTTCTTTCTCAGCCACTTTAAACCCTCAGTTAGAATTCGAAAGCAGAACCTCCCGCCCGTGCAGAACGAGAGGTTCTTACTACATTACTCTACATTCTATAAGCTGACACTGTTACTTCGTCGTTCTTATTATGGTGGGCGATACTGGATTTGAACCAGTGACCTCTGCGATGTCAACGCAGCGCTCTAACCGCTGAGCTAACCGCCCCCCTTCCCGACAACCTAAAAATATAGCCCAAAGGGTTGCTATTGTCAATATGACGAATTGAATTGTTAAAAAAAATTGAAAGGTGGAGAGTTAAAGCTTGAAAAGTGGACTGCGGT
>CAYGWR010000054.1:0-7042 GCA_964353645.1 uncultured Dehalococcoidia bacterium | reverse complement strand
TATCTCTACAGTGCAAAATCTGCAGCCACCGTAAGGGGCCAGTTTTTCGTTGTAACAAAGGGTTGGGATATCAATGCCAGCCGACTTGGCTGCTTCGAGGATAGTCTTTCCTTCCTCGGCCTCAACCTCTTTGCCATCTATGGTCAATTTTACTTTCTTCATTCCTGCTTTCCTTTCTTGCGTATCACCTCTGTGCCCGCAGGAGGAGCTGCGGGGACTGGCTCACCGGAGATTTTCACCACGGCAGAGAAACGCTGCGGGCAGACTTCGAAGCAAGTGCCGCATTTGGTGCACTTAGCCTGGTCGATAATGTGAACGATATTCTTGGCGCCGCTGATGGCCTGCACCGGGCAGTCTTTGAGGCAAATCTGGCAGGCCTGGCACTTGTCGGGCTGTATATAGAAAGAAACAAGGGCTTTACAGACCCCGGCAGGGCAGCGCTTCTGTTCAATATGCGCTTTATATTCATCACGGAAGTATTGTACAGTGCTGAGAACAGGATTAGGCGCCGTCTGGCCCAGAGCGCACAGGGAAACGTCCCTGGTTGTCTCGCATATTTCTTCTAATAGTTCGATGTCACCTGACCTGCCCTTTCCTGCACAAATCCTGTTCAGTATCTCGACCATCTGCTCTATGCCTGCACGGCAGGGTACACATTTGCCGCAGGATTCATCGGAGAGGAAGTTGAGGAAATACTTGGCTACGTCCACCATGCAGGTGTCCTCATCCATCACAATCATGCCGCCTGAGCCCATCATGGAACCGACTTTTGTGAGCTCATCAAAGTCCACAGGGAGGTCAATGAGCTTTTCCGGAAGGCAGCCACCGGAGGGGCCGCCTGTTTGTACTGCCTTGAACTTCTTATCCTGGCGGATACCACCACCTATTTTGTAGATGATATCCCTGAGAGCCATCCCCATGGGCACTTCTACCAGGCCAGTATTATTTACCTTGCCCACCAGGGAGAATATCTTGGTGCCTTTGCTGCCTTTAGTTCCGATGCTGGTGAACCAATCAGCACCCCTGTTGATTATCAGAGGTACAGTAGCCCAGGTCTCCACATTGTTCAGATTACTTGGCCTCTCCCATACGCCGCTTACTGCGGTGCGGATATACTTCGGGCGAGGCTCTCCCACCTTTCCCTCGATGGCAGTCATCAAGGCACTGGACTCGCCTGAAACGAAAGCACCGGCACCGCGATGTATCTTGACGTCGAAATCGAAGCCTGAGCCAAGAATGTTTTTGCCCAATAGACCGTACTTTCTCGCCTGTTCCAGGGCTATGGAAACATTTTCAACGGCCAGGGGATACTCCTGCCGTACGTAGATAAATCCCTCGTGAGAGCCTATGGCATAGGCGCCGATAATGAGGCCCTCTAATACACTGTGAGGATTGCCTTCCAGCAGGCTCCTGTCCATAAAGGCACCCGGGTCGCCTTCATCGCCATTAACGATGACATACTTAATATCTCCCGGGGCATTGCGGGTTGTTTCCCATTTCACGCCGGCGGGAAACCCGCCGCCACCTCTACCCCTTAAGTTCGATTTCTTTACCTCGTCAAGCACTTGCTCCGAGCTCATCTTGAAAAGAGCCTTTGCCAGAGCAGAGTACCCTCCAAGGGCGACATAATCGTCGATACTCTTCGGGTCAATACGTGTATTGTTGGCAAAGACAATCCGGCTTTGGAATTTGTAGAAAGGTATGTCACCCTCATGCGCTATAGTCTTCCCAGTGCTATCCTTGTAAAGCAATCGTTCGACCAGTTGCTTATCCACCAGGGTTTTGGAGACGACATCGGGAACATCTGCTGGTTTTACACCTAGATAGCATATTCCCTCAGGGAAAATGACGACAACAGGGCCTCTCTCACAAAAGCCATGGCAGCCGGTACGCCGTATATCCACTTTGCTTCTGAGGCCATTTTTTGAGATCTCCCCAAGAAAGGCTTCGGAAACTTTGTCAGAGCCAAGGACATGGCAACCAGTGCCCGAGCAAATAGTGACACAAGGTTTATTGGGGTCTCTTTGAGACAATATCTGTTGTCTCTTTTTCTCTAAGTCAGCAGGCGACCTCAGCTTGGCCATGATATCTTCCTTTCAACTCAACTTGCTAAGCGCAGGCAGCGACTAGCTCTACAATCTCTTTCGATGATGGGTTACTGTGGTACTCGCCGTCGACCACCATCACAGGTCCCAGAGCGCAGCAACCAAGGCAGTTTACGGTCTCCAGGGTGAACTTCTGGTCTTTACTGGTTTCCTCGGGTTTGATCTTGAGTGCATCCTCAACCCTGTCCAAAAGCCGCGGGGAACCGCGTACATGACAGGCAGTGCCCACGCATACAGTAAAGAGGTGACGGCCTTGTGGGATCAAACTGAAGGCTTTGTAAAAGGTAGCTACCCGGTAGACTTGACTTAAGGGAACGCCCAGCTTCTCGCTAACAACCATGAGGGTGTCTCGGGGAAGCCAGCGGTTCTCTTTTTGTATCTCCAGCAGTATCTGAATCAAAGCTGATTTGTCAGCATTATGTTTATCTATGATTTTCTCAGTGTTGCCCAGCTCCTGAACTACTTGATTAACTGTCTGTGGTATGTTAGAGATTTTGCTTTTGGGAATGCCTAATCTGTCGCTGACTCGGGTTAAAATGCTCTCTGAAAGCAACTGGTCTTTATCTTGAATTTCCACTTTTGTCTTTGTCGGGGTTGCCTTGCTGCTTTTTTCTTTAACCGGGGGATTCTTGACGGGTCTGTCCTTAACATTTCCCCTCGCCATTTCTTGCTCCTTTCTGTTCCATGAAATAGTTTAATTCATTTTGGTCTTGAATTCAAGGCGAAACGCAAAGCCTCTCTGCGCTCTCCAATTTACTCTCACTTGCTTCGTCGGAGAAAGAGACCGTTTAGAAACGCTTTTCAATCCCCTAAATCCCCCAGTCTTGGGGGTCACCCCCAAACCCCCGTCATCCGCCTATGGCGGGTGCCCCTCTGAACTCCCTATTAGCAAACGGCCTCGATAATACCTGTGGGAAGCAGTAAATCCGTGTGTTAGAATATGGTATCCTCATAGAAGTTGGACTGCGAAGTGGTGAGAAGATGTCACAGGTGTTCTTCTTCAATTACAAAGATAATAAAAACCCACTGACAGGTATTCAGAAGCTCTTCGATAGGTCGGGCTTCCTAAGTATGATACCTGAAGGCGAGTCTGTAGCAATAAAGTTGCATATGGGGGAGCTGGGCAACATAAGATATATCAGGCCTGTTTTTGTGCGCAAGGTGGTTGACATAATCAAAGGCAAGGGCGGGAAGCCTTTTCTATTCGATACTGTAACCAATTATCCTGGGGCAAGGGAAAGCAAGAAGAAGTACCTGGACACCGCTGCCCAAAATGGCTTTGTCGAGGCCAGCGTGAACGCGCCTGTGATGATAACAGACGATAAAGATGAGCTTACAACAATACCTATTAAGGAGCGGACCGACGGCTGCAAACTGAAAGAGATAAAGGCGCCCTCTCTGTTACTTAAGTCGCCTTGCCTGGTGGTGCTTTCGCATCTAAAAGGGCATGAGCTCACTGGTTTCGGCGGCGCTGTGAAGAACCTGGGTATGGGGTGTGTTTCCACGGAGACAAAGAGGGCTCAGCACCATATGAACATGCCGATTTACGCCGAGGAGAGGGAGTGCAACGCCTGCGGTAAATGTGCGGACAATTGCCCCACGGACGCAATAACCATGGTAGATGAAAAGCCCAAGAGGGCTGAGGCCGAGTGCATATACTGTGGCACCTGCTTTTTCTGCTGTCCCTCACACTGCTGGATTTGGCCGCCGGGGTCAAAGGAAAAGCTTCAGGTCTATCTGGGTCATGTGGCCAGCACTCTGCTTGCGGAGTATAAAGGGAAAATCGCTTTCTTGAATTTCATCCAGGACATTGTGCCTTATTGCGACTGCGCTGCGCCGTCAGGAAACCCGGTTGTCCAGGATGTGGGCATGGCACTCTCATTTGACCCGGTAGCTGTTGATAAAGCGTCCCTCGACCTGATTGACAGGTCGCCCCTCATACCCGGTTCCACTTCAGTAAAGCCACCTGATATTTTGGGTAAGATGCATCATACGAACAGTTTGGTGCAGCTTGAAACAGCGGAGAAGCTGGGGGTAGGCACTCTGAAATATACGCTGGTGTCTGTGTAAGCAAGAGCACACACTCGTAGATTGTTTGACACCTCGCTGGAAACGGGAATCAGCATTGCTATGGCAAATCGAAGAATGAGTCGGGGATGATGGGATTGATCTCGTAATCGGTAATCGTTGAAAGTATATGTGAGGAAATTACGCCATCGGGAGGCAGAGCGCCAGCAGTGAATTCTAGATTCGTTTCGCTCTCTAGTACCATGCCATTGGAGAGAAGGCAAAACTTCGCGCTATAGGACTTTATGGCATCGAGATAGGGATCCACATTCGACATAGTGGAAAGCCCGCCTCGAGACAGAAGAAACTTCTTATCCACTATGGAGAGTTTGGATAGCTGCGCAGAAAGCGTTACGCAATTACATTCCTCTCCCGAAAGATACTTGGTCCCCACTGTATTTCCTACAACGAAAGCACCTTTCTGGTACAGGCTTTCCATCTCCGTTTGCTCTTCGTCGGAGTTGAAATAGATGGAAAGCTCAACCTTCCTGGTCACCCACTTCCCCTCAACCATGGTAGCCACGTATAATTCGTCCTCAAACGAATACTGCCTTATTTGTTGCCTGTAGGAATTGACAGTAAATTCCACCTCGTCCAGCTGCTGATTACCCTTCGCATATAATCTATCCTCTATATCAACCCTTGTGCACTGAGTAGAGCCTTTTGAGCATCCCTCGATGACCAAATTATAGTCCGCACGCATGCTCTCTATAGCCTTAGCCGCATCAAGCCATGTCTCGAAAACAGATTTGGCATCTTTCGTCGGGGTTGTTCCACCGCCACACCCCGACAAAACAACTGCAATTATCGCTGCTGCCACAAGGAGCCACTTCTTCATGTTTTGCCCCATTTTTAAGAAAAAGGACCACACTACTATCCATAGTGTACTCCTAATCACCCATGACCTGGCAACACCCTATGAGGTAATTTCCCCGAATTAGAGCACTAATTCCGACTGGTAACATGGGAACAAACGGCTTACCACTAACGGGTTACTCCGAGATATCCGCCTCAAGTTGACTTGGTAATCACCCGAATATGTGGAAAGGACGCTATTCTGTAATGCTACGCTGATTCTGGTCGGATACAGAGGGCAACATAAAACCGGGGGACTCTTAGAGCGCTGGGCGGTGTGTCCGATGGCAGGGAGCGCACATTCTGACTGATTGGCAGTTAATAAATTACCTGCTCTTCGATAAGCTGTTTTAGCTCGATCTGGGCTCACTCACTAACATTCTCTTATCTTAGGAAATAGGAATGGGCTTCAAAATAAGCCCCTTTCGCGAGGTAACGGAGTTGAAATAGCGACCGAAGTGTCATTTCAGAGTCAGCAAGCCGACTTTCTTACTTCTGACCAAGCCCCTCTGACTCCGCAGATCAAGCCATCACCTAATCACTTTTCCTAACCATTAAAACTTCTCCTCCTCTTCGTGGTAACCAATCTGGGGTAATCTCACCAGGCTACAACTAGCAGACAAAGCTAGTGTGGCCTTGTTTAAAAACTACCCGAAAGGGTATTCCAAATCTTCTCCTTCTCAGTGTATCTTATGGTTGTTCCAACCCGATTCATGTGTCGGCAGGGAAATACAAAAAACCTTAACGGAAATTTCGTCTAAGGGAGGGGGCATGAAAGCTGACGCGAAAACAGAAGCCGCTGTGATGTCAACCATAAATGAATTTCTGAAAGCATACGCCAAGAAAGATTTAAATGGAGTCCTGCAACAATTGGTGCCCGACCCTGATGCGATCTTCATCGGCACGGGGGTAGATGAGAAACGCATCGGGTTGGCTGAGATAAAAACCCAACTTAAACGCGATTTCGCACAGTCCGAGGAGCTGTCTATGGAATGGGATTGGCACTCGGTCTCGGCGGCAGGGCCTGTGGCTTGGATGGCGGGTGATTTAATCATGCACGCCAAGGTCGATGGGAAGAAGCTCGCTCTGAAAATGAGATGGACAGGGGTACTGGAGAAACGTGGGGGTAAATGGCTTCTGGTGCAGTCGCATAACTCGTTGCCGGCCACTGCCCAGGCAGCAGGTCTATCATTCCCGACTTCTTAGGTTGATTTACTTCAGAAGCCTAGGGTACAAGAAGGAGGCATACGCTGTCTAAAAGACTCGCTACCGTAACGGCTATCATGCTAGCCCTATTAGTGGCAGTAAATGCTGGAATATCAGGCTGTGCCAAGGAAACTGCTCCAACCTCAAGTCCCAGCACTCCATCGCCAACGCTGTCGGAGCAACCTGACAAAGCGACCTTCCAGAAATACTTTTCAGAGATGGGACTTGGCACCGTGCCAGCCGATGCAACGAGTCCTCAGGATCTCCAGCGAAATGTGACTTTTTTCACTGCGGGGGATCAGATTTGCCTCTACTTTAACATTATCCAAGAGTGTCAACCTCGTGATGCAATCTATGATGTGGAAACTAAGAAGGTCATCAAGGAGGGAGGCTTGCCCAAGCCTATGATAGGTGGCGTTGCGGGGTGGGCGCCTCTTAGCATACCTACCGGGAAATATGAATATAAAGTCTATGTAGGTGATGTGCTTGTAGCTGTATTTCCTTTCGAAGTTCACTAACCAAAAAGCGTAGTCAGCGCTTGTCACTTTCTGGACATTTGTTACCGAAACTGAACAACACGCTATTCTGTTCAATGCCAAAGACTGCTGAGTGCCAGCTGGTATCTCTGTTGAGACCTTTCGTTTGACGCTCAATTGACCACAATAACGGTAAGGAGTGTACTCTGCGGGTCAATCTTGCCCAAATAGACTAAATCATTGCACTAAGGAGGACATCAATGAGGAGAAATCTATCGCGCATGCTGGTGACATCGCTTCTCTCAGCCTTGATTCTGTTATCCGTCGGTTGTG
>CAYGWR010000053.1:3564-7339 GCA_964353645.1 uncultured Dehalococcoidia bacterium | reverse complement strand
TGGAGATACTATTAGGCAAGTCCCCCAGCCCAGACCCTCTGGGCAAACCTCAGGGGGCGATGATGTCGCCCGATATAGACTCAATTCTGGAAGAAGTGATCTCCAGGCACAAGCTCTAATAACGAACAACTCCCGGTGGTCCTTCCCCAACCAGTGTCTCCCCTATAATAACGCTTGGACCATTCCGTAGGGGGGGGTTGAAACCCGCCCCTACGTTTTGCCATTTCGAAATTTGAATTTGTTTCGGATTTCCTTAGGGGATGTCAAATCTCTGCGGCTATGCTATACTTTACAGAAACCAACACTATTTAGAGGGGAAAGAAAATGTGGTGTCGGGGTATCAGGGGGGCAACCACAGTAGACAGCAATACCAAAGAGGACATCCTGAATTCGGCCAAAGAGCTGCTGCAAAAAATGATAGATGCTAACGGGCTCCAGCCCGAGAACGTGGCTTGCGCTATATTTACCACAACCCATGACCTCAATGCAGAATTCCCGGCAGCGGCAGCCCGCCAGCTAGGTTGGGCGAACACGGCGCTGCTTTGTGCCCAGGAGATGAATGTCCCGGGCAGCCTGCAGCGGTGCCTCCGCATCCTGATACTCTACAATACTGAAAAGAGCGCTGAAGAGATCGTCCATGTATATATCAAAGGCGCTACCACATTAAAAGGAGCTGCGTCACAGAAAAAATAAATGCCCTTCGGAGATGCTGAAAAATGCTTGTAGTTATGAAAAAGGGCTCCACGCCAGAAGACCTGGCGGGAGTGATAGGAAAGATCACCCAATCCGGGCTCGCCGGACATATTTCCCAGGGAGTGGAACGTACCGTGATCGGTGTGGTTGGCCAAACTTACCCTGAATTGCGAGATATACTCGAATTCCTGCCTGGAGTCGAGGAAGTTATCCCCATCTCGAAGCCCTACAAGCTCTCCAGCCGGGAGTTTCAACACGAGGACACCAAGATCAAGGTGGGGGACGTTGTCATCGGTGGCGAGGAGTTAGTCATAATCGCTGGCCCTTGTGCTGTGGAGACGGAGAACCAGGTGCTCGCAACAGCAAGAGCAGTTAAAGAGGCAGGAGCTAACATCCTGCGCGGCGGCGCCTTTAAGCCCAGCACCTCCCCCTACCAATTCCGCGGCTTGGGTAAGGAAGGGTTGGAGATACTGGCTCTGGCCCGCACCGAAACCGGTTTGCCTATCATCACTGAGGTCCTTACCCCACACGATGTGGAACTGGTGGCAAGATACGCCGACATCCTCCAGATAGGGGCCCGCAACATGCAGAACTTCACCCTCCTCGATGAGGTGGGAAAGGTCAAGAAGCCTGTCATGCTCAAACGCGGGATGTCGGCCACCATACAGGAATGGCTGCTCTCCGCAGAATATATCCTGTCTCAGGGCAACCGTCAGGTGATGCTCTGTGAGCGGGGCATCCGTACCTTCGAGACCTATACCCGCAATACCATGGACATAAGCGCTATACCTGTAGTCAAGAAGCTGAGCCATCTCCCCATCATCGCCGACCCCAGCCACGGCACCGGGAAATGGTATCTCGTGGCTCCACTGGCCCTGGCTGCGGTGGCGGCAGGAGCCGATGGGCTTATGATCGAGGTTCACCCCAATCCTGACCAGGCGCTCAAGGATGGGGCGCAGTCGCTGACCTTTGACAGCTTCCAACAGCTAATGACGCAACTTGCACCTGTGGCCTCCTCCGTGCAGCGTAAGTTACCTGCAAAACCTGGAGACAGGATTGACAAGTAAAGAAGGGTTGCTTTTCGGCACTGCCGGTATCCCACGATCTTCCAAAGCCTTAACGACGCAGGCCGGAATAGAGCGCATCCACGAGCTGGGGCTGGGCTGCATGGAGGTTGAATTCGTGAAGGGGGTAAATATGACCCCTCCCAGCGCTCGCGATGTGGGTAATGTGGCGGCGAGAAGAGGGATAAAGCTGAGCGCCCATGCCCCCTATTTTATAAACCTCAACGCCCAGGAGCTGGAGAAAATGGCTGCCAGCCAGGAGCGCATCATCCAGACTGCACGCATAACCTCCCTTTTCGGTGGAGAGAGCGCCGTCTTCCATCCCGCCTTCTACCTGAAAGACGAGCCCTCTAAGGTTTATGCCACAGTGAAAAAGAACCTGGACCAGATAGTAGCAAAGCTCAGGGCAGAAGGAAACCGCGTCTGGATTCGCCCGGAGGTCATGGGCAAAGGAAGCCAATTCGGCACACTTGAGGAGGTTCTGCAGCTTAGCGCTGATGTAGAGGGAGTGACCCCGGCCCTTGACTTCGCCCACTGGCACGCCCGGACAGGGAAGGGTAATTCCTACAATGAATTCACAGCCATCCTGAAGAAAATCGAGAGCAAACTGGGGAGAAAAGCCCTGGACAACATGCATATACACCTATCAGGCGTAAGCTACGGGCCCAAAGGTGAGAGCAAACACCTTGACTTGGCTGAGTCGGATTTCAAATATGAGGAGTTGCTCAGGGCATTGAAGGATTACAAGGTTGGAGGAAACGTGATTTGCGAGAGCCCCAACCTGGAGAAGGATGCTCTGCTCCTGCAACAAACCTATAAAAAGCTATGACAACACCTAATCTATCTGTTCAACTTGCTCCGCAAAACAAGCGGGGGCTGCTTCTATCCAACCCCGTGATCACCGCCTCGGGCACCTTCGGCTATGGCACCGAGTACGCCGAGGTCGTTGATATTCAGAAACTGGGAGCCATCGTCTGCAAAGGCACAACCCTGAAGCCGCGCCCCGGCAACCCCCAACCCCGCCTCTGGGAGACTGCGAGCGGAGTGCTCAACTCGATCGGCATGGAGAACATCGGCATAGATGCCTTAATCAGTGAAAAGGCACCTCTATGGGCCAAGTGGAAGGTGCCGGTCGTTGTCAATATCCTGGGCGAGAGTATCGAAGATTATGCTAAGTTAGCAAAGCATCTCGATAAAGTGACCGGGGTCAGCGGCATCGAAGTGAACATCAGTTGCCCCAATGTATCGGCGGGGGGAATGGAGTTCGGTGCAAGCCCAAAGTCGGCAGCGGATGTCACCGCCGCAGTTAAGGCTAAAACCACCCTGCCGGTCATTGTCAAGCTTTCGCCCAACGTTACCGACATCGCTGAGATCGCCTGCGCCGTCGCTGAGGCCGGTGCCGATGCCATATCGCTCATAAACACGCTAAAGGGCATGGCTATCGATACCCTTAGCCGAAAACCTGTCCTAGGCAATGTCTGCGGAGGATTATCGGGGCCAGCCATCAAGCCTGTTGCCCTCTACATGGTCTATCAGGTAGCCCGAGCAGTCAAAGTGCCGGTTATCGGCTGCGGCGGCATTGCCACAGCCAACGACGCCCTGGAGTTCATCATGGCTGGTGCTACCGCTGTACAGGTAGGCACAGCCAACTTCGCCAACCCCTGTACACCCCTGGACATCCTGGGAGGCCTAGAGCGCTTTATGAAAAAGGAGGGCATCCGCAATCTTTCGGAGCTAATCGGGGCTGCCACTTGAAATCTTCTCTCTCGCTGCGGCAGGTCAAAATAGCGCTCCTCGACCTTCTGCTTCCACTCAGGTGCCTCGGCTGTGGAAACGAAGGCGATTTAATCTGCCCCTCCTGCCGCCAGTCGCTCCCCAGAATATGGCTACCCCTTTGCCAGCGTTGCGGAGCCACGGTTAGCGAGGGCAACCTGTGCCCCATGTGCATCAATCACCCGCTCATCATAGGTGGCATCCGCTCCCTGTTCCTGTTCCAGGCGACTGTTCGCCAGGCTATC
>CAYGWR010000053.1:0-3464 GCA_964353645.1 uncultured Dehalococcoidia bacterium | reverse complement strand
CATAGGTGGCATCCGCTCCCTGTTCCTGTTCCAGGCGACTGTTCGCCAGGCTATCCTCCAATTCAAATATAAGCACCTCAAGACAATAGCCACTCCTCTGGGCCAGCTTCTGGCTGAATACCTGGGTTCCCATCCCTTGAAGGGTGAGGTAATAATACCGGTGCCCCTACATCCCAAGCGGCTGCGGGAGCGTGGCTATAATCAGGCTTCTCTGCTGGCAAAGGAACTGGGCAAGCTCACCGGTTTGCCCGTAGTAGAAGGGCCTCTGGTTCGAGTGAGGGACACCATCTCTCAGGCCAGGACGACCAGTGCCCTAGAACGTCGCCGCAACGTACAAGATGCCTTTGTCTGCCATCAGGGGCTGGAAGGGGAGCAGATACTGCTCATCGACGATGTTTGCACCACCGGCGCTACATTGGATGCCTGCGCGACAGCTCTTAAGGCAGCGGGTGCAGATTCCGTCTGGGGCCTCACCGTAGCCAGGGAGATGTTCTCCCAACTACCAAAATGAAAGCATTTAACAACCGGGGAGTGCAGAGGGGCAAAGCCCCTTTGACAGGGGACTTGGGGGTGCCCCCAACTCTAAAATTCCCCCAAGACCGGGGGATGTAGGGGGTTGAAAAAGAGCTTCCAAATACACTCAAATTAACCCTTGAAAACCTGGGGGACAATAGCATAGAATAAGTTAATTTCAGGATAGTAATTTACCAGATGGATCTAGGTTCGTAATAATTTTTCGTATTTGGGGGTAATTGGAATGGAACTGGTTATCAAAGCCAAGAACATGGAAGTTGAGAGAGCAGCACAGGAGTATATCGAGAGCAAGCTCAACAGGCTGGAGCGTCATCTCCCCGATATCACTGAGGTTAAGGTAGAGCTTGTCCAGGAGATGACAAAGTCAGCGGGGAACCGCTTCGTAGCACAGGTGACCATCAACATCCACGGCACCCTGCTCCGGGGAGAAGAGAGAGCATCTACCGTTTATGCTGCTATAGATAATGTCGTCGATGTGCTGAACCGCCAGGTCGAGCGCTTCAAGGATAAACTCTATCGCAGCAGGAAAAGGATATCCCCCCTCAGAAGGGAATTGGTTGCCGAAGAGTTGCCGGAGGAGAGAGTCGAGGAAAGCGAGAGTAAAATCGTAAAGGTCAAACGCTTTCCGGTTAAACCGATGACCCCGGAGGAAGCTGCAGACCAGATGGAGCTTCTGTCGCATGACTTCTTCATCTTCTTCAATCCCGAAAGCAACCGGTTCAACGTATTATACCGCCGAGGCGATGGGAACTATGGCCTGATCGAGCCCGAACTCGCCTAACTAATTCCTTGACTGGGAGCGAACTCCAGGGGTAAACTTTATGACGGCACAGAGGGGTGATAAGTGACAGCCACAACGAAGAAAGACAAAGCCTACGTCCTCAAAACATCCGAGGAACAAAACATTAAATTCGTCAGGATGTGGTTCACCGATATTCTGGGATTCTTAAAAAGCTTCGCCATAACCATCGACGAGCTTGAGCTGGCTCTGGAAGACGGAATGGGGTTCGATGGCTCCTCCATCGAAGGTTTCGCCCGTATCGATGAAAGCGACATGATGGCCTTGCCCGACCCCTCCACCTTCCAAATCATCCCCTGGGGCTCCAAAGAGGCCCGGGTTGCCCGTATGTTCTGCGACATCTACTGGCCCGGCGGGAAACCCTTCGAGGGCGATCCCAGATACGTATTGAAGAAGAACCTGAAGAGAGCAAGCGACCTGGGCTACACCTTCTATGTAGGGCCAGAGCTTGAGTATTTCTATTTTAAATCCCCCCACTCTACCGAGTGCCTGGACCAGGGTGGTTACTTCGACATGATTCCCTCGGATACAGCTACAGATTTGAGAAAGGAGACCGTACTCACCCTTCAGGATATGGGCATCAGAGTGGAGTATAGCCACCACGAGGTTGCTCCCAGCCAGCATGAGATAGACATGAGATACACCGACGCCCTGACCATGGCGGACAACATCATGACCTACCGCCTGGTGGTTAAGGAAGTAGCCTTAAGAAAGGGTATACATGCCAGCTTCATGCCCAAGCCGATATTCGGCGTTAACGGCAGCGGTATGCACACTCACCAGTCACTGTTCAAAGGTGAGCGAAACGCTTTCTTCGACAAGAACGATAAATGCCACCTCTCCAAGATAGCAAAGTGCTACCTGGCAGGCCTGCTCAAGCACGCCCCCGAGATAACCCTGGTCAACAACCAGTGGGTCAACTCCTATAAGCGCCTTGTCCCCGGCTATGAGGCGCCGGTCTATATCTCCTGGGCGCAGAGAAACCGCGCTGACCTCATCAGGATTCCCGGCTATAAGCCAGGGAAGGAGAATGCCACCAGAATTGAGTTCAGGTCGCCGGACCCGGCATGCAATCCCTACCTGGCGTTCAGCGCCATGCTAGCTGCCGGGCTGGAGGGTGTCGACAAACAATATGAGCCGCCTCCGCCTGTCGAGGAGAATGTCTATGAGATGTCGGAGAAAGCAAGAGCGAGAAGAGGGATTGGAACCCTGCCAGGGAGCCTGGATGAGGCAATAAGCCTGGCTGAGAAAAGCAAGCTGTTGAAGAAATGCCTGGGAGACCATGTCTTCGACAGCCTCATCAAGAACAAGAAGATAGAGTGGGACCGATACCGGGCCCAGGTAACCGACTACGAGTTGAATAGGTATCTGCCTATTTTGTAGCTCATCCCAATGCGTCCTGCACAGTCAGCATCCTTCTTATGGAACCATCGGTTATGGAAGATTTAGCCCAGAGACTCGTGTCCTGGATTAAAGAACGGGCAGAGCAAGCCAATTGCGGCGGCGTGGTATTCGGCCTAAGCGGCGGTATAGATTCCGCAGTAGTTGGTGTCATTTGCCGTCGTGCTTTCCCCAAAAACTCCCTGGGAGTGATGATGCCCTGCCGTAGCAGCAAAGAAGACCTGGAGGATGCCCTGGCTATCGCCCAACAGTTCGCTGTACCGACTGTGACCGTGACCCTCGATGAGGTCTTCGACTCTCTCCTCAAAGCGCTCCCCGACCTCAAGCATGATGACAAGACTAAGAAATTGGCTGAGGCTAACCTTAAGCCCAGGCTCAGGATGAGCACCCTGTATTACCTTGCCAACCGACTGAACTACCTAGTGGTAGGCACCGGCAACAAGAGCGAAATCGCTGTCGGTTACTTCACCAAGTACGGCGACGGCGGCGTTGACATAATGCCGCTGGCAAACCTGTTGAAAAGAGATGTTAACGAGCTAGCGCGTCACCTGGGTATACCCAAAAAGATTATCGAGAAAGCCCCTTCGGGCGGCCTCTGGCCAGGGCAGACTGATGAAGGTGAGATGGGAGTAACCTATAAAGAGCTTGACCGCTATCTGGCTTCGGGGCAGGCAACCGATAAAGTACGGCAAAAGGTGGACGCTATGGCCCGAGCCAGTGCCCATAAGCG
>CAYGWR010000052.1:0-7530 GCA_964353645.1 uncultured Dehalococcoidia bacterium | reverse complement strand
CCAACTGCCTCCGCTTCAAAAATAGTGCGTCTGTATTCCGTTCGCCCTGAGCTTGTCGAAGGGAGCTTGCCGAAGGGAGCTTGTCGAAGGACAATACAAATGTAGTTGCCCAATTCATTGGGCTAGCCCGCCTGCCATTCAATATTCGAGGGGTACAGTCAATTTTCATGAGCAAACGTTATATTGACTTTTGTGAGGAGGTTCCCTACGATTATTAGTAGTACTAGTATTATTGTCTGCATGAATTGAGTACCATAGTTCGTCCACAGTTACATTAACGAGGATAACGTGCCGGTATGCTTATAAAAGATGTGAGACGCAAACAACTGAACTTAGTAAGCTTAGGCAAGATTCTGGCAATCGGCTGGGTTGTCTTATCTCTAGCTGAAGCCAGCGTTACCTACATATGCTTAAAGGATGCTGCCAACATCGAAGGTAACCCTTTCGCCAGACTGTTGCTATCGCACAATGAGGCACTGTTTTACGGGGCAAAACTTCTGGTTACTGTGGCTGTGGGGTTGGGGTTCTGGTGGCTGGCCAACAGGACTAGCTACCTGAAGCTAATGATCGCCTGCCAGGTACTACTAGTCGTAATGTTCGCGGGTATCCTCGGTAATAATATCCTGCATATCTAGACTATATAGAGCCATCTGATAACAGAGTGATGGCAAGTTTAAGGACTATTACGGGCCTACCTTATTAACCTTCTTGGCAATCTGTGCAATCTGCTTGCTTTCCTCCAGCAGAGAATACACGTTCATATCAACCAGTTCCTTAGACAACGAACTGGTTGTATCAAGTGCAAGCTCCTTGCTTCTGAAAATATCCAGCATGCTTTCAATTTTCTCATTCTCTTGAGGGCTATTTGCAACTGGCGTATTTGCCGCCTCAATCTTCTGGCTGCCTGACCCAAGCGCTGTGGTCTTCACTTTAGTCTCTGATGGGGCTTCACCTGCCTCACTTTCAGCCTGACTGACTTTCTCCTTTGCACCATCGGGGAGCGCGGCCGCAGGAGTCTCCACCTTCGAGCCAGCTTGAACCGGGCTTTCCAACTGGCCCACCGCTGGCTGAGCTGCCACTCCAGCTCTTTCAGTGCTGACCGCACTTCCGCTACGGGCCTCGATAGGCTGCCCTACATCTTTAGAGGGGACACCGGCCACCGGCGCCGCCTCATTCACTCCCTCCTCAGCCAGATTGCCCCCCTGCTTCTTACTCTCGAGGAACTCCCCCACCGGATCACTTTCCAAAGGGAGGGACTCTTCCCCACCTTTTAACGAAGGCGCAAGGTAACCCAAAGGTCGTTGCAGCACCGACTGAATCCTTTGAATTATATTCATAAATGTCCTCCTCAGCTTGACCTACGACGCCATTTTAGGTATCGAAGAGAATATCCTCTCAGCCATTATGGGCACAAACACTATCATCGCACCCGATATGCCTAGAGTCACGGCAAGGTAGTTGTAAAGTTTGTACCTGTTGCCCCCGTCAGCCGCCTTGATAGCGAAGGCATTAGCGCCAGCCAGAGCCAAAATGACCGGTATCACCAGGGTGCTCAGCATATGAACATTCTTGAAGCTGAAACTGAATACCTGAACCGCGCTCATCGGGGCACTCGCCACTGCTTGTGAATAAACCCCTTCCACTGTTTTGGAGAAGATAGTGATCACTTGTGTCACGAACAGCAGCAGGGCAACAAGGGCAACGTGCATTCCCAGCACCAGTATCACGAATGAGGATGATACCTGCGCCCTCTTGGCACGAAGGAAATCCAGGCTCATCGCTATTATGGAAGAACGATTCCCCACCTCCTCGGGGTCGCCGCCCAGCCTGGTAGCATCGTTAAACATCTTCACGCTTCGGTATATCGTTTCGCTGCCCGTCTCCAGAGAAAAGCGCTGCCAGCAGAGTTCCGGCTTAAGCCTGGAAACCAACCTGGAGCGAAGGTGCTTCACATCATTAGCCAGGTTTGCTGTCGATCTTAGGTCCAGCCTATCCAAAGCGTTAGACACCGTAATCCCAATCGCCGAGGCCACGTTCCCCAGCGACCTCAGAAAAGTGCTGATGTCGGAATCTTTCCTCGTCACCTGGCGGTCGAAAAGCGTGCCGGCTATACCTATAGGAAACACCAGCGCACCGGCTACCATTAGTGCCCACCCCAGACCCGCGCCCGACAGCCAAAATACCGCAAAAGACGCTACGGCAACCGGAATCAAGACCCTGGCCAACCTTTGAGCACGAAGGTGGGCCGCACAATTTAAGGCGAGCGAATGAACCCTGATCTCCTTGGGCGATACCCTGTATATCGCCCAAGCTCCCAGGATTGAGATAACGATGGTTACCCCTACTAGCGCCACTGTGACCCAGGTTGCCATAGGGTATATCAGCATGGAGATAGCAGCTACCATAACAATCAGGGCGGCAGACACAATAAGAGCGCCGTACGCTTCTGTCCACTTTTTCAGCGATTCTACACCGCGCTCATACTCATTCTTAAAAGCCTCTGCTTGAATCTGTGCTTCCTGAGCCAGAAAGTCTGACTCGGGTTCTCCTGAACTCAGAGAGCTGGAGAGGCGCAACAGCAGGCTTTTAACCGACTCCTCATTGGTTGACTCTCCGACAATGCGGCAAGCCACTGCATAGTCATATCGCATCTTCTTTGCCAGAAGATGGATCTCAGCAAAATAGCGCGATGAGCTACACGGAAGCTGAGAGGCAAACTCAAATATCTGGCTGCGCGGGATGCCTGCCGCAGCGATAGACGACATATACGCCAGTTGGTAAAACAGGTCGTAACTCAGGTAGTCGCTGTTACCACTGCTTCTCTTGTTAGAAGAGTTTTTCTTGTTGCGCCCTGGCCAGAACCTTGAGAAGTTCATAGAAATCGCGCACTCCCTTTTCTTTATGTAGCTTTTCCAAAATCCTCGCCCTCCGCTCCACCAAGGAGTATACCTGCATCTTCTTGTCGGGGGGGATACCACGCTTTAAAGCGATTTTGTCTTCCAGGAGATAGCTGTTCCTTTTGCCCACAAAATCAAAGGTGTCCGTTACTGGGTTCCAGCGAAACACCTCCACATAGGAGAAACTGTTAGTTGTTGAATCATAACCAACGATCTCGCTGATGCTTGTCGCCCGGCGCCCCGCCTTCCCGTTGGGCAGCTTCACAGCGTTCTGACAGACTACAACATTCAAGTTGTCTATGTAGGTCTTAGGTATGCTGATAGGATTTCCTGTGAGACGCTGTATCAGTTTTTCCACATTGGAAGCGTGGAAAGTGCTCATCACTTCATGGCCTGTCTGCATCGCTCCAAAGGCTATACTCCCCTCCTCACCTCTGATCTCACCTATGATTATTACGTTAGGGCGTTGTCTCAAGGCAGCCTTTAACAGGTCAAACATGCTTACGCTGGCCCCCTTCTCCCCTTGCCCCGGCGCCCGGGATACCTCTCGAATCCAGTTGGCATGAGGCACCTGAAGCTCAGGCGTATCCTCGATGCTCACTATCTTGTGGCTCATCGGGATAAACGTAGTGATAGCGTTGAGCAGTGTGGTTTTGCCTGATGCCGTCTCACCGACGACAAACAAATTCATGCCATCCTCGATCACCACAGAGAGATAAGCTGCCATTTCGTAGCTTATGCTTCCGAACTCGACAAGCTCAATGATGCTTAATGGCGTTTCAGTGAATTTTCTGATGCTGAAATTGCTGCCGCGACGTGACACCTCCCTGCCGAAGACTATGTTTATACGTGAGCCATCTGGCAAGGTGGCATCTACAATAGGATTGCGCAATGTTACGGGCCTCTTTATCTGCTCAGAAAGGCGCAGCACGAAATCGTCCAGGTCCTCGTGCGTTTCGAAGGTTATAGCTGATTTGACAGCCTTGAAAATCTTGTGCTCCAGAAATATGGGGCCCAGCCCGGCGCAACTGATGTCCTCTATATATGTATCCTTAATCATCACGTCTATGGCGCCCATTCCCACCTTGTCCCTGACCATGAGGTACTTTATGGCTTCAAGTTGTTCAGGGGTAACCTGCACCTTCGTTTTACTGGCAACCTTACTGCCATTGCCACCGCTGTCCTTGCCATCTTTGGTATTAGACGAAGAAGAAGTAGAGCCATTTCGATGTACGACACACACCCTGTCTACCAATTTCAGAATGGCTTCCTTTCTCTCCGCGTCCGATTCCGCTGCGCTCATTCCACCGGCTACATCGACCAGTTTGCTCTCCACCTCCGGCAACACCTGGCTCATATCCTGAGTGAGACTTGGCTCTATGGGGATATAGATAGGCCTGCCGCCACCAGGCTCAGAGTACATATGAACGAAAATGTTGTCAGCTATACGATAAATGAGGTTTTTCTGCGGCAGGTCGCCCTGTGCCCGCGTGAGCTTGGTGTAGTATCCCGGCACGCCGATCTCACTAACAGGAATCAGACGTAGATAGTCCAGAAGATGCTTGTTTTGCTTACAAGCCTCCTGCAATGCCTCGGGCAACAACTGGTAGAAGTCTCCCTCAGATATGTTGTTCTGGGGAGACCCTGCCTCGCCCTGGTTACTGAAGGGCAAAATTATCTTGGGCATGGCAATCCCTAAGCCCTAGCTTTTGAATAGGGTATCACTCTGATACCCCAGTTGGGCTCAACATCGAAGGAGATGATATTGCCTGTGTTAAGTTCGGCACCCCTCACCTTAGCCACCTCCAGTATCTTTATCAGCTTGCTCCCCATAGTCTCTATGCGCAATCTCAGGTGAGCATCACACATCGACCCCAACCTGACCATGATGTTTTGATCGAAGGCATAGGAGTGCGCTACACAGATAATGCCCATCCCCTTGCCGGAAAGTCTCTTACACTCTTCAAAGAAGGAGATCACTTCTTCCATAGAAGCATGGGTCACGTAGTAAGTGATGGAGTCGATTATCGCCACATCGATGCCCTTATTGGCATAGCTTTCAAGTATGGGCAATAGACCTGCAATCAGGCTCCGCCTTGTTTTCTTGGTGTCTATAGGATATATCCACAATCGGGAAAGGAGGAGATAATCCAGGACATCCAAGTTCAGGCTCTGCATCTGACTCAACATGCTCTTCACCGTGTTTTCAGTAGTGAATACCACAGCGCTGCATCCCTTTTTCAGCGAGCCCCAGACCATTTGCTGGGTGAGCACTGATTTACCCGAATCAGCCTGCCCCTCCACAAGGCTAAGTGACATCAGCGGTAGCCCCCCGCCTATCTTCTTGTCCAATTCATCATTCCCTGTAGAGATTATTTTGCCATCTTTCTCTGAACCTGTTCTCATTAGAATCCTCCTAACCCTTAAATTGTGCTGAAGTGGCCACTCCGTTGGCGTTGGACACAGTTACAAAGTTGGTAGTGGCCGCACCTGGCAGCGGAGCAAGGCTCAACCTCATTAACATCACTTCGCCCGGGTTCAGTATCCCGGGCTCGAAAATCTCCTTTTGTCCCAGACTTTCGTCTGTGTATATGTTGACAATAGTCCACTGATTATCTCCGGGGTTTGAGTTCTCAGTATATGAAAGCTGGCTGATGTGATAGTCGCCGGCAGCATCATAGTACTGCACCAGCACATCCCATTTAGCAAATTGGGCGAGGTGCACCTCGCCGCTATTAAGAACCGGGACCTCCACAAAGGCCCCCTGCATTTGAGCATTTATCACTTTAATATCAGTCCTCGACACCTCCTGAGTTGTCTGCACCATTTGCTTCAAAGATTGAGAGACGGAGTCAAATGAAGTGAAAGCGGCCTGTGACCAGGTCAAAACCGCCGTCAACATCAACGCTATAACAACCAGTGCCACAATTGCATTGCTCATCGGAGTCACATACTGAAGTCATATTCATCAGACACACCATTAGGGATCATGACCTTGATATTGTATCGTCCTGACGTAAGAGGGCTGCTATAGCTTATCTCGATCATCAGGGTAGTTGCTATACCCCACTCGGTGCTATTACCTATAGCATAGCTCCACTGTGGGAATACCCCCCCGGCGTAGTCGACGTAGGATATCCACGTCCAAATAGTGCTGTCACCGGCAAGGAAGACGTCGCAACGTCCTATGTCATCCACGGGTACGGTGCCGATATTCTTCACCCATACGAACACATCGAAATAGCCGTTGGAATTGGTGTCCTGCCAATTCCCGCCGCTATCCAGCTCACCTGTAGCGTTGATGATCTTGATCTGGCTTTTTATGCGCTCGTTCATGCTGGCAGAAACGCTGCTCAGCGCCCCGCTGGAGCTGGTAATAGCCGGATATACAGCGTTGATCACCAGAACGACACAGACCACTGCCGCAACCACCAGCAATATGGTGCTCAGCACCTTATCCATGGCTAGCCGCCCCTTCTGTTCTTCTGCCCCTTATCGAGAAGCATTGACAGGACAACAGGCTCAAGCGCCCCGGTTTGGTAGCGCAGAAGGCTATCGAGCTCTATCAGCAGTTGCACGCTTACTGTCGCCGGCACATTCTCATCATTTTCAGTATGGCTGCCATTGCTGTAGAGGTCTGCCAGCAGCAGGATAACCTGCTTCAGCCGAGGTGGCAGATTGCCGGTTATGTCATATATCTCCACCAGCTTGCATATCTGCGCTTTGCTTACAGATGCGGCAGCCCGGGCCAGCCATTGCGACAGCACAGATACGGTCAGCAGGTCCACCCGCCCCTCGCTGTCGGCGTTCCTCCCGGCAACACCTGACACCCCACTGCGGTTCACCACAGGGTCAAAATCAGGCTCAGCCTTCTCGGCAATCCCGGCGCTCGAACCTTTTTCCGCAAATCCAGGCCCAGCAGAAGGAGGCTCAGCTACAACTTTAACGTCGTTTTCTGCCTGAGGAGTTGCCGCGCTGATACTCCCCCAGGGAGGAGCACCAGCCTGCCCATTTACGCCGGTAGCCAACTGCTCCTTAATATCCAGCAGCACCGCCCTGATCTGGTTCTTGAGTACCTTGAATTCCTCTTCCAGGTTCTTGATTTTTTGTTCTTCCATGCTGCCACCCCTGATTTTTATACCATTGAGGTCGCTGACGGGGCGGAGTCGCCGCCCCGCTATCAGCGACCTCTTTCATCTTCGCCCACTCTATTTCTAGTGAAGGTCCATCACAGGATCGATCCTGGCGGGCAACGTCCGATTCAGGATCAGAGATGCACCGGTCACAGGCTTCACCTCAATGGTGAATACGTCGTAAGTGCCGGGACTGGGGATGAGTCCGGATAAGACTGCCTCTACCACAGCCTGCTCGTCCTGCTCGAGGAGGTCATCACCATTGTTCTTGCCTATGAAGCTGACACTCCACACCAGGTTGCTTACGTGCTGGTTCTTATCGGTGTAGCTTATTATGGTGACAGACTCGTTCCCGCCTGTGTTCGGCGTCAGGTCGATGGCCTGTCCCTTCATCGCGTTGGTCAGCGTGAAGGACACCTCTGTTACGTTCCCACTAGCACCATAAGCAAACATGCTCCCCTTGATCTCCATGGTCGCCCTGGCTTCCGACAGCCCTGAAT
>CAYGWR010000051.1:0-7549 GCA_964353645.1 uncultured Dehalococcoidia bacterium | reverse complement strand
TAGCTGCATGTTAAAGCTAATTGTATGACAAAACAACCCAAATTGTCAAGTTGCTTAGGTGCTGACTGAACGTGCGGCATATTGTATGATGCTAGGGGTGAAGGTGTAGCTATTAGCCTTTGATGACGCCGATGGGCCTGGCTTTGACCACCTTGGTCGAGATGCCGGCGGCATCGGTTATATGCATGACCTCGGCCACATCCTTGTAGGCTGACGATGCCTCCTCAGCCAGTCCCGAAATGCTCGCCACTTTTACGGCGATCCCCTTGGCTGCTAGCTCGGCGAGTATGTCGGAGCCGCGGGCGCTTCTCTTGGCTGCCGAGCGGCTCTGGACCCTACCTGCCCCGTGGCAGGTGGAGCCGAAGGTCTCCTGCATGGCTCTCTCGGTTCCTACAGCAACGTAGGAGTAGCGACCCATATCGCCGGGGATGAGCACCGGCTGCCCCACTTTGCGGTACGCCTTGGGCACATCGGGATGCTCGGCGGGGAACGCTCTGGTTGCGCCCTTGCGATGGACACAGACTGTGAGCTTCTTGCCTTCTACCTGGTGCTCCTCTATCTTGGCTATGTTGTGTGCCACGTCGTAGACCACCCTCATGCCCAAATCGCGTGGGCTCTTGTTGAAAACCTTGCCGAAGGACTCCCTGGCCCAGTGTGTGATGCACTGGCGGTTAGCCCAGGCATAGTTGGCAGCGCAGGCCATCGCTGCCAGGTAAGACTGCCCCTCAGGTGATTTCACCGGCGCGCAGGCGAGCTGGCGGTCGGGTAGCTCGATGCCGTAGTTTCTGGCAGTGGTACCCATAGTCTTCAGATAATCGTCGCAGACCTGGTAGCCGAACCCCCTGGAGCCGGTGTGAACCAGGAGGAGTATCTGTCCTATATCTGCTATGCCGAAAACATGAGCGATCGTATCATCATATATCTCATCCACCACTTGAACCTCGAGGAAATGGTTCCCTGAGCCCAGAGTGCCTGATTGGGGCATGCCGCGGGTCTTAGCCCTTTCACTCACCTTATCGGGGTCGGCCCCTTCCATGCCTCCGTGTTCCT
This sequence comes from uncultured Dehalococcoidia bacterium, assembly GCA_964353645.1. Taxonomy (GTDB): domain Bacteria; phylum Chloroflexota; class Dehalococcoidia; order SZUA-161; family SZUA-161; genus JACWAE01. The sequence goes on along the minus strand of CAYGWR010000051.1, from coordinate 6,499 downwards.
CGGTGTACTCCAGGTCCTCCGTTTCACCATATCCAGCTTCCACAGCCCAGGCAGCGCCCTTGTGTAGCAGCTTTTCTATCTCTTTGCCTTTGAGCCTTATCTTGCCCTCGGAGCCCAGGCCGGAGGGAACATTATGGAAAAGGTCGGTGAGCAGCTTCTCTATCTTGGGCTTGACTTCATTCTCCGTGAGATTGGTGCGCAGGAGGCGCACTCCGCAGTTGATGTCGAAGCCCACGCCACCCGGGGAGACCACGCCATCGCTAACCCTGGTAGCGGCAACCCCGCCTATGGGGAAGCCGTAGCCCCAGTGTATGTCAGGCATGGCCATTGACTTGCCCACTATGCCAGGCAGGAAGGCGACGTTGGCCACCTGCTCCAGGGATCGGTCCTCCTTGATCAGGCGCAACATCTTCTCATCGGCATATACCAGCCCCGGCACCCTCATCCCTGGCTTATATGTCCTGGGTATCTCCCAACGGTAATCGTCTATCTTAATCAGTGTTCCCTTCCATTCTTCTGCCATCTCACCCTCCCCTAGATGTCCAGGATAAACTGGACTTTTACCCCCTTGTTCCTTTCTATTTTAAGCATGTGATAGGTAGCTGCCTTAACCGCCGTTTTAAGTTGGTGTCGCGATGTATCTATCTTCTCACCGTAGACCTTTGCCTTGAGCCGATTCTGGCTCAGGTAGGAGATCTCGAATTTGCTGAATATGATGTGCTCGACATCGAATAGATAAAGTAGCTCATTAAGCCAGTCTACCAGCAGAGCCTCCTGGTCAGTTGAGTGGACATCGACCTTGCGGTTGACCTTTTCTTTCACTCCCTCAAGGTCGGCTATCAAGCTGAACATACCATAGGCCGCATTGGCGAAAGCTTCCTTAAGGTCGCTGCCGTAGGCAATTATGCCGACATCGGCCGTGTGGTCAATCACCTCAAACCGAGGCACGAGCCCCCCCTTGTGGCTAGATTATACCATAGCCAAGGGGCAGACCTGCGTGTCTGCCCAAATTGCGCTAATGGCGAACACATAGGTTCGCCTCTACAAATGCAGGGGTTTTGTGCTAAAATCCTGACATGAAGTTCATCGTCGATTCCAACGTGGGCAGGCTGGCCAGGTGGCTCAGGATCGCAGGCTTCGATACCGTATTCATCAACGACCTTGATGATAACAGGCTGGTCCGGCTCGCTTTGTCGGAGGGCAGGGTGCTGCTCACCAAAGACACGCAGATACTTAAGAGACGCCTCGTTACCAGCGGTCGGCTCAAGGCAATATTGATTGAAGACGATGAGGTGAAGGCACAGCTTCGCCAGGTGGTGAAGGCGCTGAACCTAGGAGACAAGATAAAGCCGTTTACGCTTTGTCTGGAGTGCAATCAGCCCCTGGTGCTCAGTGAGAAGGAAGATGTTAAGGAGCTTGTGCCGCCCTATATTTTCCAGACTCAAACCCAGTACATGCAATGCCCTGCCTGCCAGCGTGTTTACTGGCGAGGAACCCACTGGCAGAGGATGAGCAGGGAGCTCGAAAAAATAGTGAGCACATCATGAGGAAAGCTGCTTTTGTCTACGACGAAGGGCTGGTGGTGCGCACTATGGTGGAGGATGAGGAGTTCAACCCCAGCCGTTTGAGATATACCTATGAGTTGCTCCAGGCCTACCGCGCCTTTAATAAATCGACTTCCAAACTGGTTGTTCCTGATAAGGCCGACGAAGCTTCTTTGCTTACTTTCCACACGAAGGAATATGTGGCAGCGGTAAGAAGCTTCAGCCGTGGCGAAAAGGTATGTAATCCCGCCGACTTCAATTTTAGCGACTACGGTGACAATCCTATCTTCCCCGGGATGTATGAGGTGGCCACCATGATAGTGGGCGCAACTCTGAAGGCAGCGGAAATGGTGGCCGAGGGGAAGGTTGAAGTTGCCTTCAACGACTCCGGTGGAGGGCATCATGCAGCCCCGAATTGCGCCTCTGGTTTCTGCATTTTTAACGATGTTGTTATCGCCATAAAGCATTTGCTGGCAAAAGGGCTAAGGGTAGCCTACATCGATATTGATGCTCATCATGCCGATGGAGTTCAGGATGCATTTTACGATACGGATAAGGTGCTTACTATTTCGCTTCATGAGACAGGGCGGATCCTTTTTCCTGGCACGGGGGAGGTATCGGAGATTGGGGTAGGGACTGGCAAGGGGTATTCGGTGAATATTCCCCTCGCCCCTTATACCGATGATGAGGTCTATCTCTGGGCATTCGACCAGGTAGTGCCTGTGCTAGTAGACAGCTTCAAGCCGGATATTGTATTCACTCAGCTTGGCTGCGACACTCACTACCTCGACCCGATGACCCAGCTCAACCTGACCACCGGAGGCTATGAGGGAGTAGTGAAGAGACTGAGGCAACTGGCACCGAGGTGGGTTGCTGTGGGTGGTGGTGGCTATGAGATGAGCGTGGTGGCGAGGTGCTGGACTCTGGCCTACGGGATAATGATAGACCGCGAATGGCCTGACGAAATACCGCAGAGCTATCAGGAACTTTACGGCCTGAAGAGGCTGAGGGATACCGAAAAGCCCCGCTTGGATAGTCGAATCAAGAAGGAAGCCCGCCGCTTCGCCGAAGAGAGCGTGACCGGGGTGAAAAGGCTGGTATTTCCTTATCACAGGCTGTAATCCTAGTTCTCCCGCCCCTTGAGGGAGGGAGACAGAGGGAGGGGTATTCAAGGGTGTTAATGCGGATAAAACCAGGTTTAACACAATTCGCCCGATTACTTCGTCGGAAGCAAACCGACGCTGAGAGAAAATTATGGCAGAAGTTAAGAAGCAAACAATTTGAAGACCTGAAGTTCCGCAGACAGCAGCCGATGGGTAGATACATTGTCGATTTCGTGAGCTTCGAGAAAAAGCTCGCTATTGAACTTGATGGTGGTCAGCATAACGATGAAGAGGTTATGGAAAAGGACAGTGAAAGGACGAAGTGGCTGGAGGATAAAGGCTATACAGTTTTGAGATTTTGGAATAATGAAGTTCTTATGAACGTTGAAGGCGTTATAGAAAAGATAAGCGAATATTTGAAATAACGTTTCACCCTCACCTAGCCTCTCCCGTCAAGGGGGCTTTGCTCCACAAGTGCCCGCTGCTCCAAAAGTGGGGCAGTTGCTCCAAAAGTCGGAGCGGGGGAGGCGAAACGATGAGTAGCCTCCTTAGAAGGGAGCGTACTAGAAGACAACCAAGATTGTGCTGGTCGGATTGTCATAGTAGAATAGGCACATGCAGTCATCCACATTACGTAGATTCCTTAATCGTTTCACATGGTTTGGCATCGCTTCCATACTTTTGGGGGTAGGCATGGATATGATTCTTGCTTTTGCCCCTAGTCTAATTACTCATTTGCAAGTTATTGTACTTGTCATAATTGGGATTATTCTTGTACTATTTGGATTGGGATTATTCATTATAGGATTTTTAAAAACACCTTCACAGGTAACCCATCCTTATTATGGTATCATTCCTACCCTACAGAAGATGGATGAGTATCTTGGGATGTTGGCTAAAAGAGAAGCAAGGAAGAATATAGATTGGGATGAATACGAAAAAGTTAATGCCAAAATCAATAAAGACATACTCAGTTTAATGCCTGGAAACCCCCAAACCATAACGGGAGCAAAGAGGTCGATGTCCAAGTTGGAAGCTACTGTCAAGCAGACATATAAAGATAAGGTGATTTCTATTAGAAGTGTTATTGCAGATGTTGAGCCGAATAGTGTTTTTTTGGATGCCAAGGGGTTTGGCTTAAAGAAATATAGAATAAAAGATAGAAAGTATCTTCGCTTATCACGGGAATTGCAAAATTATCGTAATTTACCCATTGGGACTGAAGTTGATGACCTAATTAAACTCCATATTAGAGTCTCAGAATGTAACGCAAATATATTACTTGCAATTTATAGGGCATTAAGAAGGAGAGCATGTGTACAAGGTATTGATATTGGTATCACCGATTTGATATCAACTAATATGCAAATTCTTTTAGAATCTGCTGAGACCAATATGAATGAAGAGACGAGTGCAATTAGGGCTAGAATTGGTGAATGCCTAAACTCTAAAGCAGAAATGGAAAGGCTAGACAAGCGACCAAAACAAATAGAAGGATGAGACTAACTCTTAATTGTAAGAAGGCATATTGTCAAGAACCAAGTATTTTCGTAAGATAGCAAATGAATATATCATAGCCACTTTCCCCGAAAATATTCTCAAAGCAATTAAAGAGTTAGAGGCTAGACAGGGTAAATAATAGGGATAACACAGAATGGAAGAACCACTACCGCTAGAACCCGAAGCACGCACAATACGAGCAGACTGGGTAGCATTTTGTGTCATCATTTTAATGTGGCCGCTCGCCTTGTGGCTAGATTACTATGCCAACTTAGGTATGCTGAAGGCTATTATAATTACCATTGCAGTAATGTGTCTATTCTCACTTCTTCTGTTGTATGTAATGAATAGAGAAGCAGAAAAGGCAAAGAGGTCAAATGCAGCAGTCATTGGAATAATAGTAGTTATATCTTCACTTACCTTCTTTTCCTTCTTTTTCTTTAGATTGTATCGAGCACTTGAGCCTCACCACAGGTACTACCACGATTGGGGTTGGTTTCCTGAAAGTCGTTATTTTGCTATTTATTTTAGTAGCTTAGAGGCTGCAATCTTAAGCTGTGTGATAATAATTTTTTTTGGCCTCTCTGCTTTCCTTTTTGATAATTAAGGTTTTAATGAGACAGGTACGAGACAGAAAAGAATATCTAATGCAACTAGAGAAGGCACAAGTAAAGTTTAGGGAAGAACTCCTGCGTGCCGAGGAACAAAAAAGACAGGAAGACGAAAGGCGAAAGAAGGCTGAAGATGAGTTAGACGGCAGGATAGTAGAAGCCTTGAAGATAATGAACTCATCTCCCAAATCTTATTCAAACGAAGACGAGGCAAACCATGAGCTTTTCTTGCTCTTAAAAAAAGACATGCCTGATGCTGACATTCGGTATCAACCAAAGATAAGCGGAACAAGAACTGCTGACCTGACTGTAGGCAATACAATCATAGAGGGCAAATTGGATTTGTTACATCAAACAGAAGCAGACAGGCTTGTGGGACAGCTTGAAGAATACTGTGCTGATGAGAGGTACAAAGTCAAAATTGTTATCTATGGTGAAATAAAGCCAGAATTCTATCAACGAATACAGGCTAGAATAGATAGGCTTTACTTTGGAAGAGTTGTGTTGATTCATCTATCTAGTCCATCACGAAAGAGGAGAGAAGGCAATCAACAATTTCCAAGAGAATTTTGAAAATAACTATTTGACTTTTGGAGCAGAAAGGCCAGTTGCTCCAAAAGTAGGTCAGGAATAGCACTTTTGGAGCAAGGCTCGTCAAGGGAGAGGAATTTATTTTATCGCCCCTGCTTTACGCAATTCCTCTATTTGCTGCTTGGTGTAGCCTAAGTTTTTCAGGATTTCGTCGGTGTGTTGCCCAAGTATAGGCGAGAAGCTCCTGAACTTCGCTGGCGTCTCTGAGAGCTTCACAGGCATGCCAAGCTGTCTTATCTTCCCCAGCGTGGGGTGCTCGAATTCAGGAAACATCTCACGGTGTTGCAACTGGGGGTCGTTGACCACCTCGTCGAGCTCCAGCACAGGGCTGACGCAGGTATCCGCCTCTTTCATAATCTGGAACCACTCGTCCCTGGTTTTAGTTAAAATGGTCTCCCTAATAGCTCCGTATACCTCATGCAGCTTTTCGCCTTTTGCGTGGTGGAAGGGGATGAGGTCATCCCTGCCGATGGCACGGCAGAAGCGCTCCCAGAAATGGGGCTCCACTAGGCCGGTGGTGATGTACTTGCCGTCCTTGGTCTGCCAGATGTTTATGGTCGGAGAGGGCCATCCTCTTCTGGGGATGAAGCTGTCTCTGAAGTATCTCAGCAGGCTGACGGAAAGGAAGGGCAGGACGCTGTCAGTCATGGATATATCCACAAACTGGCCTTTCCCGGTCTTCTCGCGCGCAATTATAGCGAAAAGGATGCCGATCACGGCGTGCAGAGCGCTGCCGATGTCGCCCACGGCGGCCCGGATGATGACAGGGTTGCCCTTGTGGTCGCCGGTGAGCCCTACGGCGCCACCTATGGAGGTGTAGTTGGGGTCGTGGCCCGGCAAATCGCGATAAGGACCGTCCTGTCCGAAGCCGGTCAGGCTGCAATAGATAACCCTGGGATTCAGCTTGGACACGGTTTGATAATCCACTCCCAATCTTTTGGCGACACCGGGGCGGAATGCTTCCATGACGACATCAGCATCTGCCACAAGCTTATGAAAAATATCTTTGGCTTCCGCTGACTTCAGATTGAGCGCAATACTCTTCTTGTTGCGGGATAGATAATCGTAAGCGGCGTGTTTCTCCTGGTCTGGAATCATTCCCATCGAGTACCCGGGGTCTTCCACCTTGATTACCTCTGCGCCCATATCT
>CAYGWR010000050.1:0-7566 GCA_964353645.1 uncultured Dehalococcoidia bacterium | reverse complement strand
ATTCACCATCACCAAGCCTCTCCGCTCAAGGTAGAGGAATTAAAGTCCTCCCTCCTCTACACGCTGGTAACTCTAACTTTATAGGTGGTACAATGACTCAGGGCAGATAAATACTTCAGGAGGTATTGGAGATGAAGGGAATTCCAACGATCGACTGTATGATGGGCCTGCACGAGGGGGGAGAGGCCGAAATACTCTCAAAGTGGATTGAGCAGGGGCTGCTTAGAGATGAGGAGAGCAAGGGATACGTTCAGCCGGCCGAGCACCTTTTCAAGGGCGCGCGCGAGGCAATCCAGAGGGGTGCTGATATAAAGGATATTATCGCTTTGATGGACGAGGTGGGGGTGGAAAAGGGCTTGGTGGGGGTATCTGTCGAAGACGACCACGGCCCAAACATCGAGGTGATAGAAGAGTACCCCGACAGGTTCGTCGGCTACGTTCATCTCAACCCGTATTTTGGGATGGACCACATAAGGAAGCTGGGGAGACTGGTCAAAGCCCATAAAGGCATAAAGGCTGCGTCGTGCGCTGCTTTCGAAATTCAGCGCCCCTATAATGACAAAATCTACTACCCTGTATATGCCAAATGTGTAGAACTCGATATCCCCATAATAGTATATGTTGGAATTCCCGGGCCACGCATTCCCGGAGACTGCCAGAACCCTATGTATCTCGATGAAGTATGCTGGTTTTTCCCCGAACTGAGGATAGTTATGCGCCACGGGGGCATGCCCTGGGAAGCACTCTGTATCAGTCTCATGCTGAAGTGGCCCAATCTCTACTACTCCACCTCCGCCATGGTGCCGAAGTGGATCCCTAAGGACATCATCTACTATGCCAATACCAGAGGGAAAGATAAGGTGATGTACGCAGGCTATTACCCTTATATCGACTTCCACACCCTCAAGAACGGTATCGAGGAACTGCCCCTGCGCGATCATATCTGGCCCAAGTTCCTGCGTGAGAATGCCATCAAAGTATTCAAACTCTAGGATTAGAAAATCAATTATCGGTGACGTGCGAGGTGGCAAAGTTGAGGTTTAGCCTGCTGGCTGTCCTGCTACTGCTGTTGCTTCTGGCAGCTTGCGGAGGAGAAGCCGGGGAAGTCAAGGCTAATCTGGGACAGGAATTCTCTTTGTCCATGGGACAGACTGTTTCCATCCAGGACGAGGAGTTGAAGCTAAGATTTCTGGAAGTGATAGGTGATAGCCGATGCCCCAAGGATGTTACTTGTGTCTGGCAGGGCCAGGCTAGCTGCCTTGTGGAAATCACCTATCTTGAATCATTGTATAAAGTTACCTTAGTCCAACCCGGGCTGACCGAAGAACCTTTCCGGATTGATTTCAATGATTACCTTATCGAGTTCAACCTGACCCCGTATCCGCAGGCTGGCAAAGAGATAAAAAAGGGCGATTACCAATTGCAGCTCGTTGTCACTAGGCCTCTATTAACATCAAGTGGTCCGCCTTGGGCCGATGGGGGTGTCCCCCAAATGTAGCGGCGCATGGCCATGCGCCCTTTCCCCGAACATAATTTTGTATGTCATTGCGAGCGAAGCGAAGCAATCTCTCTGTTATTTCCAGCACCACCACACAGATTGTCTCGGTCCGCCTAAGGGGCATTCGCTGACCGTTGATAGCTGACGGCTCAATGCTTCCAATCTGTTTAAGATTTAGGATTTCCTTTTCGCATACTCCGGGTGTTCGGTCAGCCACTTGGACATATTCTCCATAGTTTTCCTGTTGTATTTTTCGACAAACTTCTGAATCCTGCCTTCGAACAAACTGAAGGGAAATTTATACTTGACCCTCTCAGTAAAATGCAACCTCGTGCTATTCGGTCCCAGCTTCTCCAGCCTTATTATCCCCACTGTTCCCGTCTTGGTGGTATAGGTGTAGCCCACCCCCGGCGTCACATCGTGCACCCTCTCCGTGCTTTTCCCTTTGATGCCCAGAGGCAGCTTGTAGTGCACCTGGCGCACCAGGCCGTTGCCCTTATCATCGCCCTTCTCCACCACGCTGATGCCGGTGACCATCGGCTTAGCGAACTCAGGCCACTTCTCATAGTCCTGCATCGTAGTCCATATCCGTGCCGCAGCATGAGGCATGTCTATTGAATAAGAATACTCCTTCATGAAACCCACCTCCCTCTGTGGCAATAGAATCTACTGTCCTGGGGCAGGTTTGTCAAGTTCTGGGGAATAGGCAAAAATCTATAAACATAAAGGCACTGACAAAAAGCCGGAGGCTTTAAGCCTCCGGCTCTCAATTTTCGTATTGCTTAGAGAATAAGACTCTTAGCCCTTCGCCTTGCTCGGCGGCGGCTGGGCTACCATGCTGCTCACCATGAATCTCAGGTCGCAACCCATGCACCGCAGCGCTTCCCCTGCTCCGGCCTCGTCGCTGAAACCTAGCTCTACCTTGGCAAAATTTGCTTTACGCTGCTCCGGGGGCAGCGTGGGCATCCCAACGCGCTTTCTTTGAGAGAAGTTCGGAATCCTGCCTATCTTCGGTATCCCCTTGTCCACAGGAGCCAATACTTCGTCTATATTGCCGCTGCCGCCCAGATAGCGGTCTATGGAGATGGCGGCTTTCCTCCCCGCTGCCACTGCTTCGATGAAGGTATGCTCCGCCACCGCATCCCCGCCGGCGAAGACTCCCTTCCTGCCGGTGCTGAGGTCATTGGGGTTGACCGCGATGCCGTGCTTGTCGCCCAGACCCAGCCCGAACTGGTCGGGGAGTTCCACTATGGCACCTGTGGCGATGATGATATTATCGACTTCAATGGCGAAGCCGCTGCCATTAGCCTTAATCCTCTTTCGTCCCGCCGGGGCGCACTCCAGCCTCAGCTTGCCGCCCGCTTTCATAATCTTAACAGGCGAGGCCAACGCCTTAAGCTCCACCCCCTCGGCAAGCGTCTCAGCCGCTTCATCTGACGGCATGGCAAGCTCTTTTTTGTCACAAATGATGGTTGCAGATTTGGCACCCAAACGCAGAGCAACCCTGGCTGCCTGGGCAGCACCGTAGCCACTGCCGATAACGGCTATTTTCTCACCAACGTTCACCTTCTGTCCCGAATTCACCTGGCTGAGGAACGACAGGCCGTCCATGACGCCCGGCGAGTCCTCTCCCTCGATGCTCATCTTGGCTGCCTTGTGTGTGCCTACAGCCACAAATACCGCGTTGAAGCCTTCGTTAAATAGCTTGTCCACCGACTCCACCCTAGCCTGGGTCTTTATCTCGACGCCCAGCCTCTTCAGCATCTCCAACTCACCCTCGAGCACCTTGCGCGGCAGGTTGTATTCGGGGATCGCCGTCCTCAACATGCCGCCAGCCTGAGGCGCAGCCTCGAATATATTTACCGAGTGCCCGCCCTTCTTAGCCAGATAGTAGGCTGCAGTGAGCCCTGCGGGGCCCGAGCCGACAATAGCCACCTTCTTGCCCGAAGCAGGCGATTTGCCTTCCATAGTCAATTTGCCGCTTGCCCGCTCGGCGGCGAAGCGCTCCAGCGCCCTGATGGCGAGCCCCTGGTCGAGTTCGTTACGTCTGCAGGCGGGCTCGCAGGGATGGGAACAGATATGGCTGCAGATAAGAGCAAACGGGACCTTCTCCTGGATTACTGACAGGGCCTCGTTATACTTACGCTCTCTGATGAACCTCATGAAGCGAGGTACAGCCACTCTCGCAGGACAGTTATATTGGCAGCGGATCGAGGATGCCTTGGGGTCAGGCCAGCGCTCCCACTCGTCGCCGTCATCCTTGAGAGCGCCCGTGGGGCAGACCTCCACGCAGGAGCCGCAGAAGGTGCAGCCCGACTCCGTGAGGGTCTTGCCGAAAGCGCCGCCGATGTAGGTATCCTTACCACGGCGGTTGAAGGAGATAGCCTCTATGCCTAGTATCTCCTGGCATACCCTGACGCATCGTCCGCAGAGGATACACAGGTTGTTGTTGCGGACGACAAACGGGTTTTCTCTCTCGATGGGGAAACCTTTGGAGCTGTAGGGATAGGGCATCTCGCCCAGACCTATGAAATCAACCGCTCTCTGTACCTCGCAGCGTCTGTTGTTGGGACAGAGGATACACTGTTGCTCATTTACGCTCGTCAGTCGCAAGCAAGTGTCTCCGGGCTTGCAGCGCTCTCTGCGATGGCACTCAAGGCAGATAAAGGGGTGCCTTGCCAGCAATATGTGCAGTATCTTGCGGCGCATAGCATTGACTTCAGGAGTATTGCTGTGGATCACCATGGCGTCGGCTGCTGGTTCGCTGCAGGCGGTGATGAAGCCTTTTCTTCCCTCGATCTGTACTTGGCATAACCTGCATGCCCCGAAGGGCAATTTAATATCTCGCAAAGAGCATAGATTGGGGATATAGATATTATTATCCAGCGCCGCTTCCAGTATCCTCTTCCTTTTGGTCGTCTTGATCTCAACGCCGTCTATAGTCAGCGTAACGACATCTGTTTTGGTTGATGTACTTTCCACTGGCATCACACCTCGCTCATTTTACGCCCGCAGCTACAGGGACAGGCTCTTTAGGCACCTCGATGATCTCGGCGCTCACCTTCTTCACTGCGCTGAACTTCGCGGGGCACTTTTCCAGGCATGTCCCACACTTAATACACTTGCTCTGGTCGATTATATGCACCATCCTCTTGCCGCCGGTGATGGCATCCACCGGGCAGGCCCTGGCGCAGATACCGCAGCCCGCACATTTGTCGGGTAGGATGTAGAAGTTTATCAGCTCCTTGCATACCAATGCCGGGCACCTTTTCTCGTTGACATGGGCTTCCCATTCCTCACGGAAGTAGCGGATGCTGCTTAGCACTGGGTTAGGGGCGGAAGTCCCCAGCCCGCAGAGCGCGCTGGCTATGATGGTCTTGCCCAGCTCGTTCAGTCGGTCTATGTCTTCGGGCTTCCCTTTGCCCTGTGTTATCCTCTCCATAATGTCAATCATCAGGGGCAGTCCCTCGCGGCAGGGCACGCACTTGCCGCAGGACTCATCGCGGCAGAAGGCCAAAAAGTAGCGGGCGGTATCCACCATGCAGGTGTCCGTATCCATGACCACCATGCCGCCTGAACCCATGATGGAGCCCACCTTCCCCAGCGTCTCGTAATCGACAGGCGTGTCCAGCATGTTGGTGGGCAGACAGCCCCCAGATGGCCCGCCGGTCTGTATAGCCTTGAAGGTCTTGCTATGGGGGATGCCTCCGCCAATGTCGTAGACAATCTGGCGCAGGTGAATGCCCAGGGGCACTTCTATCAGACCGGGGCGAGATATCTTACCGGTCAGGGCGAAGGTTTTTGTCCCCTTGCTGTTCTCCGTGCCGAGCTTGGCGAACCATTCGCCGCCCTTGACCACGATGTTGGGTACGTTAGCGAAGGTCTCCACGTTGTTCAGAGAGGTGGGCATACCCCACAGGCCCGACTCTACGGAACGCGGCGGCCTCACGCGGGGCATGCCGCGTTTGCCCTCGATGGAGTACATCAGGGCGCTGCCCTCGCCGCAGACGAAGGCGCCAGCGCCCTGCATTATCTCAATGTCGAAGCTGAAATTGCTGCCCAGGATGTTTGGTCCCAGCAGGTTGAGTTTCTTCGCCTGCTCTATCGCTATCCTCAGCCGCTTCACGGCCAGCGGATACTCAGCCCTGACATAGATATAGCCGTTAGGCGTGCCGATAGCATAACCGGCGATAGCCATTCCCTCGAGCACGGAGTGGGGGTCTCCCTCGAGGACGGAGCGGTTCATGAATGCGCCCGGGTCTCCCTCGTCGGCATTGCACACCACGAACTTGGGCGTGGCTTTGCTGCGGCGCGCTTCCTGCCATTTTTTCGCTGTAGGGAAGCCAGCGCCACCGCGTCCGCGCAGCCCTGACTTCTCAACCTCTTTTATGATGTCGTCAGGTTGCATTCCCAGAGCCTTACTCAGGCCGTTGTAGCCTCCCCTTGAAATATAGTGATAGATATTCTCGGCATCTATAGTGCCGCACCTGTCCAGTATTATCCTCACCTGCGGTTTGAGCATGGGCAGCTCGAAGAACTTGGGTATGCCCTCGACAGCACCGTCACCGATAGTGCCCAGTGCAAGGTCGGGGCGTGGGTTGTCTTTTACCAGGTAGTCCTCGATGAGCTCAGCCACCTTCTCCCTGGTAACGCGGCTGTAGCAGATGCGAGGACGGCCCGGCTTGATGATGTCCACCAGTGGCTCAAGGTAGCACAGGCCCAGGCATCCTACGGGCATTACATTGGCATCTATATTGTGCTTGGCCAAAGCCTCTTTGATGGCCTGCATCGTAGCATTGCCGCCTGCCGCCATGCCGCAGGTAGCCAGGCCCACCAGGATTAAGGGCTTATTGCTCTCCCAAAGGCTTTTCCAATCCGCAGCCGCTTTACTTTGTATCTCTGAGAAACTCATGGGTATCCCCTTTAAATGTAGCTATTGGTATTTCTTCAGGATATCGAGAGCCTTGGGCGATGTTACATTGCCGTAGACTTCCTCGTCAACTACCACGACAGGAGCTAGGGCGCAGGAACCGAAGCAGCGAACAGTTTCCAGACTGAAATTATCGTCCTTCGTGGTCTCCCCTTCTTTGATGTGGAGTTCGCGTTCCAGCGAGTCAACAAGTCCCGTAGCGCCGCATACGTGGCAGGCAGTGCCCAGGCAGATTTTAACCATGTGCTTACCTGGCTTGATATAGCGGAATTGTGCGTAAAAACTGACTACCCCGTATACCGTGTTTGGGGATACACCGGCCAGTTCTCCGATCTCCTCCATCGCCTCGCGCGGCACATAGCCTATCTTCTCTTGCACCGCCTGCAAAGCAGGTATCAGCACAATCTGCCGCCCCTTCAAAGGGGCGATTATATCACGTATCTGCTTTCGTAGCTCAGTCTCGGTTACCACCTGTACCCTCCAGTCGCTTGTCTCTGTAATTAAACACAAAAAACTTGGCAACCAATCGCCAAGTAGCCTAAGAGATTACTGAGGGATCTGCCATACACCATTTAGCCAGCAGGGCCCTTTGAAGAAAATGAACAATAAAGCCAGTCATGCTACTCTTAGAAAAGCCACTCTATCGCCCGCAACTCTTCCCTTTCGTATGGGTAGATTTGAAGGGCATAGCTATTAACAGCCCGCACAGGCTTCGCAACTCTACGACCAGCGAAGCCTGCCAGATTCGGTTTTTTTTCTTGAAGCAACCGCTCAAAAAAACATTATAGCTCCTGAGTATATTCAAGTCAAATTCACGATTCGCATGCCGAAGCCGTTTACTAATGGTGAGCTCAGAGGGGCAATCCGCCACACGCGGCCTCGCATGACAAAAGGATTTAGGCTGGGGTGATAGGGGGCGAAAGATGACCAGTAAACGCTCTCGGGTAGTCGCTATTGTCATTTTTGCGGAAGGAAGGTAAAATTATAAAGCGGGGGGCTGGACTCATCTTAATCATCGACATCCCGTGTGGCTCAAGCATGAGATGTTGATGATGTTATCCTGATTATTACAGAGGGCCCTGTCCACCTAGTGTCTTAAATATTGGAGGTAAAATGTACCAAATCGTAACCAGGGAGG
>CAYGWR010000049.1:0-7722 GCA_964353645.1 uncultured Dehalococcoidia bacterium | reverse complement strand
ACGGGTATGTTATAGCAGAGGGTCTTGCCGCTGGCGGTGGGGGTGACCACCACCACGTTTTTGCCTGAGCGAACGAGGTTGACCGCCCTGGCCTGGTGGCTGTAAAGCGGGAATAGACGGTTTGCCTCAAGAGATTCCTGAAGCTTGGGATGCAGGGGCTTGTCCAGCTCGCCGTAAGAGGCCTCGCGGGGCGCGATATGCTGGATATGGACAATCTGGTCTCGGTAAGCGGGGAGCTTCTTAAGACGGGGAAGAAAGGTTGATATTTTCATCGCTTCCCCAGGCTGTTAGAGGGCGTTCAGGAGCTCGATTTCGTAGTCCAGGACCTCGGCATCGCCCCTGTTGGCCTCGATAAAGTTCATCACATGAGATAAGGTCTCGTTCACATGGCGGCTGTCGTTGCTGACGCAGGTTATACCAAGGGTAGCCACCTGCCACATGTCCTGGTCTTCAATCTCAGCGATAGAGACGTTGAACTTATTCTTCACCCGAGAGGTGACCGACCTGAGCACCATTCTCTTGCCCTTAAGGGAATGGTTTTCCGGGATGCGCAGCCTGACCCTCAAGGCACCGATGTTCATGTTAAGAATTGCAAGGAACCCCGCAAGCTAACACCACCGTGTTTCAGTTAACCACACAACGGGGCGGATGTCAAACAGGGGCACAAAAATTTGTGCCCCTACGAAAAACCGTTCGTGGTGAGCTTGTCGAACCATGAACGGGAGTGCCCGTGCTGATAAATCAGGCAACTACACTCTCGGGTAGGGCGGAGCACCCGCTCCGACCATGCCTGTTCGCCCTTCGACAGGTCTGTCTTGAGCTCAGGGCGAACGGATTAACCACCCCCTTTTCTAAAGGGGGTAAGGGGGATTAGCACCACTTTAATTTCATTGTGTACTTTGAACCAATGAAGCCTCTACTGAAATCGGATAGCTGAAAGAGAGACACCGCAGGGACTATTAGTGAGAGGGTTTTATTCGGGGGCGCTCGAGAAGGACTGGGGTTTGGAGAATCAGCAGAGAGTTGTAGTTTGGTTGTTGCATATTGCACAACCGTCAGATTGTGCAATGTGGTCAGAATAATTGCTCAATACCTTTTGGCCCCAGAGAGCTGTTGAGGATTGAACAGTTGCCTTCTTCATTCACAATGTTGTTAGCCCTAGACGGCGAAGTCATAGTGGTGGATGGCGGGGGCAGGCTGAGACGGCCGATGTGACAGATCGCTCATACTCTACAGACTGGTGCCTCAGGTGGATGGTGGAAGTAGTCCGAAAAGGCCGTAAAGTTCCTTAGTAGATAGCTTTGCCCGCAAGTCAATGGTGACATCATCCACCATTTCGTCAAACAGCAGTTGTTTTTCCTGCAATATTTGCTCGATCCGTTCCTCAACTGTGTTTTCGCAGATATATTTATAAATATGCACCGGCATGGTCTGCCCCAAGCGATGGCTCCGATCCTCAGCCTGATGTTCCATGGCGGGGTTCCACCAGCGGTCAAAATGGAACACATATGATGCATCTTGAAGGTTGAGCCCCTGCCCACCAGCCCGGAGGGATAACACTAATACCTTTCGGGCCGGATTCGATTTAAATTCTCGTATTACGGCCTCTTTTTGTGTTAAATTTAGGTCTCCTGTATAAAGGAGCGGTTGCCATGGTTTCAGATTTGCACATATGGCTCGGACTCCATACTTATCGTCAGTGAACTGAGAGAATATTAGCGCCCTGTGCCCCTCTGATTCCAGGATATACAGCCGTTCTACAACATCGTCCAGTTTGGCCGACTGGCCAGTCACGGGGCAGAAGTTGCAGATCTGTTTTAGCCGCAATATAAGCTCTAGGATATTCTCCACCCGAAGGGATGCCCCCTTTTCTTTTAACTGGATAATCCCCTTTTTCTCCGCCTTATCGTAGCTTTCATGTTGAGCCCCCTGGAGTGGCAGTCTAACCCGAGTAACTGTTTTAGGTGGCAACTGGGTAAGGACATCTGCCTTCTTGCGCCGGAGTTGTAGGTTCCGATGTTTTTCCCATAGCTCCGCCCCTGGCATCAAGCGCCTGAGCGGCTCGTTGGGCTTTAAGGGGGTTATAAATTCCAGAATTGAAGCCAAATCGTCCTCTCTGTTTTCCTGAGGGGTCCCCGTCAGCGCCCAGGCGCGCCGCCGGCAAAGCAGTTTGCACTTTACACTAATCTCCGTATCTCTATTCTTTATCTTCTGTGCTTCATCCAGGATAACCAAATCCCAAACCCTTCGGCGGGGTGGAGATTGTGGGTTACCTGTAAAGTCAGAACGCAGAGTTTCATAGCTAGTTATAAACACATGTGCCCCAGCAGCCCATTGATAGGCCCTTTCTTCGGGCGGGCCGTCAATAGTTGAGATACGTAACTCCGGTGCCCATTTATGTATCTCCCTACGCCACTGGCCAGTAAGGCTGGCAGGAACCACTAATAAGGCTGCCTCAATGCGGCGTTGCAATACCAATATGCGAAGAGCAGCAGCGGCCTGTATAGTCTTGCCCAGTCCCATATCGTCGGCAAGCAGCAGCGCCTCTCGGGAGAGCAAAATATCCACACCTTCTATTTGGTACGGGAACAGTGTGCCGGGCCACTCCAGCGGCCCTTTGCTGGAAAGAAGCAGCTCTTGGGGCGGTTGGAGCAAATACTTCAGGCGTTTGGCCAGTGAAATCTCCGGCCCGGCAGAAATTGATGGTTCTTTCAGCTTAATTAATTCCCACAATCTGTTTTCCCACGTATCATCAGGACGAGCTTGGGCAACGGATTCATCATTGAGTAGGATCACGTTTAGGCTTACGGTGCCGCTGATATCGACAACGGGTTCCAGACTCTGAGCAAAGAGATTGATGGCCTGGGCCTGAGGCCACCCAACGGATAAGCAGCCAGCTACGTAAGGCAGACTGCGAGAAGGGGACAATTTCCGGGGTAGCCCAGGTCGGCTGTATGGAACAGTCAGCAGGTGTGGATGGTGCTCCTGCAAAGGCAACCTGCGGCGAAAAATGCCCAACCAGCGTGATTTGGGCTCCTTTGGTGAGTAAGCCGTGTGCCACCACTCTGTTGGTGTGTTCATTTTTTGCCTTTTCCCTCCGTGCGGTAAACCTCACGAAGGCCAATAACAGCCCGTTCAAAGGGCTCCGCCAGCAGTCCCCTCGCAGTCAGGTATTTAAGCAATTGTTGTTCCACGGAGTCGTCTCCTGGTCGAGTGGGAAACCAGAAAAGGTGCGTTGGTTCTGGAGTATCAGCGTCATCCCTAGTTTCCTCTGAGAGGGAGTAAGCTACGGCCTGCGTACCGGGAGCTATACGGCACACAGGAATGGAGACCCGTATGTCCTGGCAAAATAGTTCGCTATCTACCTCATCGGCAAGGCACAGTAGCAGCCGTGGCACTTTTGGGCAGATAGATAGCAGCGAAGCCACCAGATTTTTTGTGGCATGGCGGCGGGTGTCCTGTTGCCGCCACAGGAAAGTGTTTGGAGTTTCTATGCGATTATAGGTGAACTCCAGAGGCTCACCTCGGGCGTTAATAAGAAACAGTACACCCATATAGCCGGCGCCACGGGGAAGGGCTTCTATCTTGAGGTAGCCGGCTGCGCCCAGCTTGTCTAGGTCATCTGCGTCACGGAAGGGGATAGGCATTGTCTAGCGAGCCTCTCAACTTCTACGGGTTGTCAGGATTACTAGTATCCACATCGCCTTCGGAGGGTGTTTCTATTTCTGGAATTTCGGAATAATCCTGCTTTAACTCTCCAACTTCAATTTCCGGCTGATAGTCAGAATAAAGGCGTTTAAGGTCCCACTCCGTTATCCAGCGTTTGACATGCTGGCGCATGGTCGCTGTAGTATCAATATATGCAGAAGACGTGGGAGCCTCCCAAGCATAAGCTTTGGTATATATAGAACGAACCTTCTCCTGAGTGTCACGGATTATACCTTCAGATGTTGTACTTAGCAGTTCCTTATCTCGTCGTATCACACGCATCCCTCGCTCAGCCTGACCTGCCAATAGGGTTTCGGGTTCAGTGCCGCGGCCCCTCAATTTTCCCGGGATTTTTTCTTCGTCATTACGCTCGTCAAGTACCCTGCTTTCGAACTCGCTGATTATAGCTAATACAGCCGTAAGGCCGGGGAAACTGACCCCTTCTAGCTTTCCCATCCACCTGGCTATTTCTGCATAGGATTTGGCCCGTTGTAGTAGAGAGTAATGTCTTATTAACTCTACTTCATCAATTAACAGAACCCACCCTGAGTACCCAGCGGCAATCATTAGGCGAGGGATGAACTTATATCGCTGTAAAGCCAGCTCTTTTGCAGAAACCTTATCAATCCTGTAAGTGGCTACCTCTCCCATATCTCTTAACCACCCCCTGAGTTCAACGACCCCAACCGGGTCACCAGACCAAAACCGGATAATGCGGTCCTGAATTTCCAAGTCCCGTTTTTGATGTTCATATATGTAGAGTGTCGCTGCAAATCTGGTGCTGAGTGCGGTATCTGGTCGGTTCACCCATTTATAAAGCTCCGCATATGCCGGGCTATCGAAATTCAACTTTACGGCAATCTCGGCGAGGGGAGCCCCCTTTCTGCCCGGCACGGCCGCATTGTTTATGGCTGCCCGAAACACTTTGGCCGCGTCGTAGAGTGGTGTTTCCTTGCTAATGACAACTTTGCTACAAACGAAGTTCTCCTCCAGAGCAATATGCTGTAAATACTCCAGCAGGTGAGATTTACCCGACCCCAAATTGCCAACAATAAGCGTCCCGGATGCTTGCTTTTCCTCAAGGAAATCCTGTCTGGCCACCTCCAACTGTTGTCTGAATTTAGCCTCAATGTGCGACTGGGAACTACCCAGGAACCGGACCGCGTCCCGATTGGGCACCCCAGCCCGCAGGGCTTCAATAGCGCGACGGCTTTCTGTTGGAGCGTTTGACATTAGCTGACCACCTCCCGTTCCATAGACCGACTGTTTAATTCTGATTTCCATTTAAATTTTGAGTACTCTCTACCCGACATATCGGTAGAGAGTCACCCAATAAAGTTGACAATTACATTTCTGAACAGCCTACTGGACAAACTGCATGTTCACACTCCGAGAAACCCGTATCAGCGATGATAGGGGGTTAACGAAGCGCTTATCGCGCACCTCATCCCAAATACGCAATTTCAGGGCGTCGTAAGCCCACAAGCCACGCCGATTATCGCTATCTACGAAGGCCAACGGAGCTATCGCGCAAATGAAGCTAAATTCCATCTCATCTGTGCTGTCTATGAACTCTCTCAGCACCTCATAACAGTCCAAGACCGCTGGGAGGCTATAGTAGAAAGTGCCATCTGGCTCCTTGGGACGAACCCCCTCGACATAACGGGAGATATCTAGCACTAGGACCAGGCCGCTCATGCCAGCACACTTTAGCCAGTGTGAAAGGGAGAACAGCATGTGCCTAGCGTTGTGACGCCCGATCTTCTGGAATATCAATGCCGGTTTAAGAGCGGAGATAAGACGAAGCTCTCCACGCAACCACTCTTTTACCGTATCGCTGAGGGCAGGGTTCACCTCGCCGGGGTCAAGTTGGGCCTGACACAAACGCAACATCGCAATTCGGAATTCCTGGGACATAGCATAGTCTCGGTAGAGCTCATTTTTCAGTCGGTTGTTGATGCTTCTGCGCATCTCCACCTCTTCTTGTCCGTTGAGTAAAGCTATCTGTCTTAAGTTGAACTGGTCGCGCTCTGTAGGTAGCTTGCAATATCCAGCTAAAATGTGACATAGAAAGGAATACGCCAGCCCATCCCAATCTATCTGTTGAGCTACCTGGTGGAAAACCTTGTCAACCATATGGAGCTTCGTGGAGACTGCATCGACAAAAGCAAAGTGAAATAGTTCGTCCTCGGCGGCACGCTGCAAACCATCTTGTATATCCCTGAGTGCTGGTACATCAATAGGAACCACGAATTTAACCGTCGCCCCTCCCTGGCGGATGAAATCCTGTAAATATTCTTTTCGCATCGTTGATAGCCATTTCTCAGGAGTTACATGTTCAGTCATGAGCTTTACTCCTTGCTGCCCGGGATAAACGAAATTCCATAGTAATACCTTTCTTCGCCCTCCTCGGTAAGAGCCGTAATAGCCTTTCTAGCCAACTTACTCCTGGCCGTTGCTAGGTTGATCTTACTCCCATCCTTCGTAGTGTCAATCCGACTCTTGTGCAGAAGATAAATATCCCGAGCAAACTCTTGCTTGGAATACTCTTTAGACTGCCCGGGTAGAAGGGTAAAGAGTTCATAAAGTTCCATGAGGGCAATTACGGCATTAGTTCCGAAAAGGTCTTTTCCTCGGGAAGCAACGGCTTTTTTATATGCAGAATATAACGCCTCCATAAATACTGCGGGACGGAAACGAGGAGGTTTCTTCTGCAATTCTTTTAGATGGGCAACCAGCATTGTAGGGCGCAGCCGCTTTTCTCTGGTTTTATCGATTAGGACTGAGCGGTCGGCAGGGAAGACTCTAATTAGGGCAGGGTAACAGTACAGCCTGTCATCTCTCTCGAAAACGCGCAGCCCCATTTTCTCAGCAGTAGCCAGTATCTCAGAAATAAAGGAACCGTCCAAAAGACAGGCTTCCTCATTGAAATCCCAGCCACCTTTGGTATTGGCAAATTGCTGACTTACAATAGCGAGCGCTTTCTCGGCCGCATCCATCGCGCTTCGCAATTCCCCCAGGTTGCCTAATAGAGCGTTTAGCCTAAGTCTTCTAACGGCAGTAACCAAAACCTGGGTTGCTCTTAAGGTTGAGGTGGCATCCCCTTCTGTTTTGGCAAGGGCGTTTTCTAAACTGGGCCGGTTGCTAACTTCCACTTTTTCCTCCTACTCTGAGCTTTGAGGCTTAGTACCGCTTGAAAAAGTCATGGCAGCGTCCAAGACCTGGGGGAAATTTCCAGCCATATCCTAACTCCTGTGACCTCAGATGGTCAAGCTTTTCCTCCAGCCGGGGCCCCTAAGGCTTCAATATCCGCTGGCTGAACTTCCGGGGCTTAGTCACTTTCTCTATCCACGCAATCTCCTCTCCTTTAATCCTGAGCCCCTGCCACCTCAGGTGCTCCTCTTCCAGTACCTCAA
Source organism: uncultured Dehalococcoidia bacterium (assembly GCA_964353645.1). Classification (GTDB taxonomy): domain Bacteria; phylum Chloroflexota; class Dehalococcoidia; order SZUA-161; family SZUA-161; genus JACWAE01. The sequence continues at coordinate 598 of CAYGWR010000049.1, read as the reverse complement.
ACACCCAAGACAGAGCTGCTTTCTCACCCGTAAAGCGCGTATGACATCGCTCCGCATTGTCGGGCCGAGCAAAAAGCCATCTTGTTGACCCAAGCTGCTCATCACCAACAATTTAGCGATTTAGTATATTGAATAACAAATGGTGATGACTCCGGCTAAAATAGAGCGGTGCAGATTACAAACACCAAATCTAAAGTAGGAGGAGCCACCACATGCGAGAGCGGCCGGTCCACGCCAACCCCATTAATGGAAGGGAGATCGTGGGAGCGGCACTCAACAGGCTGTTGCGTCTGGCATTTGCCATGGTTAAGAATCAGACTTATTACCAGGTTTCAAAACCAGAACTAACACTGGTAGCAGTCTAAAATATTGGAGGTTATTATAATTGCATCAGGGTGGGCAGGGAGACACCGATCGCTATTTAGTGCAGTTCAATGGCGTCAATTCTCCCACTCAGCGCTCCAAGATGATGCCTTTGGTATTAGGGAGCGGAGAATTGGGTGCTCCAAAACCACTTGGTTCTACTTAGAAGCAAACAAGATGCAGAAACGTTCACTGACAAGGTACTGTAAATGGGCCTTGCCGGAAAGCCTCCAAT
>CAYGWR010000048.1:0-7732 GCA_964353645.1 uncultured Dehalococcoidia bacterium | reverse complement strand
CCGACCTCATGGTCCCAAACCATGCGCGCTAATCCGCTGCGCCACACCCCGATGTCTCAACGCTAAATAAGGGGCCTGGATGGCACACCACACGGGACTGTTCCCGAACATTTCTTTGAAAAAAAAGTAACTGATTCCGGCTTTACAGCAGCTGCTTGCCTCTTACTCAAAGCCATAGTAATTCTATAGTGGCTGGGAACATCCGTCAAGCAGCAGGGGGCAACGCCTTCCACCTTCAGAGCGGTTGCCGTCGGTTTATATAAGCCCTCATAGTAGCGTTATGGCTTTTTATCACACTGCCTGGCTTCTCTGATGAACCTACCCCTCCCAAAAGGTAATTCCTGCACCTGAGTGCATATTTGCCTCGAAACAGGCACTACACAAGGACTTGTTGACAGTGCCAAGCCCTTGACAGAGCAACCTGGGGTTTGGAAGTAGTCTGAGGCTGAAAGTAGGGTCCTGCTCGCCTTTTCAATTAATGCTCAAGAGGTAAAAGGGGGGAAACACCCATGAGCCTTACCAGTCCCCACTTATTGTACACTTCTAAAGTTAGAGTGTATGTAGTCAGCTTTAGCCGTTGATTAACCGATTCCGTACATCACATTGAAGTGCCTCTGGGCAATGCTGACGACTTCGCGCATTAGGTCCTCCGCTTTGGCGGTTTCCCGTTGTGTAAGCAACATCATTAATCTCTCGCTATCAAGTTCAGCCGCCGCTTTCGCACATGCCTCCCAGCTCAATATGGAGCGCACCACCCGATCTGTAGCTTGCTCTTCTTTGTCATATGGCCTTGGCTGGATGTCGTGCCCTTTCCAGCGAGTGTAACCAGCTTCTTCAATAAGTGAGGCGACTGCAATATTGATGCCACATATCCGCACCCCATGGTCGACATCGAACTTGCCTGGCCCGCCAAGGATGATCCCGTCATTGTAGCCTTGTGAATTAACATGCATATGGACTAGCATATCATTATCGATCTCTTCAATTGTATCGTGGATAATGTCAAGGCCGATCATCTCGGAATGGCCGAACTCCTTGTTTACGCCCTTGTTGTTCAAACTGAGATCAAATTCATCAGCAAGCTTCTTCCAGAAAAGAATCGTACTGGCTACTGTTGGGAGCAACATGGCAGGATGACCTTCATTCGGCTTGGGCTCGATTGCCCAATATAGTCCGCTGTTCAGACTGTCACCATAGTGGCAAAGACTTGCCACGCTTTCTTTCAGGTTCTGGTACATTCCCCTGAGTGCCGGGGTGGCAATATCATAGCCGAAGGAGCCGTTCCAGATGACCAATGTCGGGGCCTTTTCCGGGTCAGGGTGCCAGGCTTTGTGTAGAGGCCCGCAGAGGAGTTCCGCGGTCTTCCGGACATAGGCCAGGGCTGCTAACCGTTCGTTAGGATCAAGAGAGGCGATCCCTCCGTAGCCAAAATGCACGTGGGCACCTGGACTCGTCATTGCAAGCCATATCCCAGCATCCGCGAGGGCATCCGCTATCGTGTCTGCGCTATCCTCGTTGAATTCGTAATCGTAGTGCATCTCAAAGCCTATCTGGATATGCTCTGGCAACCTTGGGACTATCTTATCCCGGATTAGCTTGATCTTAGCAATGGTGTCGAAACCAGGAGCTTCCCAGGATGGACGAATATGCCTGGGTATAAATCCGCCACTTCCAGCATGAAATGTCCAGGCACACACGCTGTGCCAAGATTTCATTTCTACCATATGTACCTCCTGAAAGCACCCTATTTCAATTGCTGAGAATACATCCAGTTACAGATACTGTCAAAAAAAGGCAATGACTAGCATGACCAATGTGAATCAGCTATGAATCCGGAATTCAGCTCTAATCAAATCTTGGGTACGGGACGAAGGGCCAACATACACGGTGTACTGTGTAGGTTCCACGATCCAGTTACTGTGTAACTCGTCATAGTAAGCGAGCTGTCCGGCTCCAAGCGCAAATCGCACCCGCTTAGTCTCTCCAGGGGTGAGGTATACTTTCGAAAAGCCTTTCAGCTCTTTAAACGGTCTTTCCACACGTGAACCATCATACCCGACATACAGTTGTGCTACCTCCTCACCAGCGATATTACCTGTGTTGGTAATGTCCACACTCACCCGCAAAGTCCCATCCAGGTTGATTTCGTTTTGATCTAGCTGAAGGTTATCATATGCATACGTGGTGTAGCTGATGCCAAAACCAAAGGGGAAGGCAGGCGTCTGCCCCTGTTTGTCCATGAGCCGGTAGCCGTGAAAGTAGCCGTATTCGATAGATCTGGCGCGCTTGTCGAAGAATGGCAGCTGGTCTTCGGATTTCGGGAATACGCAGGGCAGCTTTGCACAGGGATTCACCTTCCCAAAGAGGATATCCGCCAGGGCATTTCCTCCTTCCATGCCAGCATACCAAGCCATCAATATCGCAGGAACCTTATCGCGCCATGATTCGGTGATTATGGCGCTACCTCCCATGAGGACTACTGCCGTATTTGGATTTGCAATAACAGTTTGTAGGATTAAAGTCTCATCATGCGGTTTGAGGGTGAGGATATCCCTATCACCACCTTTGGTGAACATGTATTCACCTTCATCTCTGTGGGTGTATCCCACAATAATCACTGATATATCTGCTTTGCGCGCGATATCGACGGCTTTATTTATGACTCTTCCATCGCTGTACATGACCTCGCAATCCCGTGATACTGCCGCGCGAATTCCCTCAAGCGGCGTGATTACGCAGGGTGGTCTAACCATGCTGCTACCTTTATCACCGGTGTTTGGTTTTGTAGCGAGCTTGCCAATGATTGCGATGCGATTTAGATGGGCAACATCAATAGGGAGTATCCGTTTAGTGGTGCCCGCTACGCAATCGTTTTTGAGTAACACAATGGATTTTTGGGCGGCTTCCCTGGCCAGGGCCTTATGCTCTGAGCTGACTACAGCCTGCAGCCCATATCTGCCTGGCTCACCTATCTGCGTAAACCTGATCTTCTGCTTTAGGATGCGCAGCACGGCATCATCAATTACATCCTCTGGAACAGTGCCTCTTCGGACAAGTTTCATCAACTTTTTCCCGAAATGAATAGTAAGGGGCATCTCGATATCAAGGCCGGCCTTGGCGGCCTTTCCATTACGAATGCCAAAGACAAAATCGGAGATCACAAACCCTTCGAACCCCCATTCTTTTTTCAGGATGTCACGCAGGAGATGCGAGTTGTGCCCGCAATAGTGACCGTTGACCTTGTTATAGGCGCTCATCACGGAGGCAGCGCCTTCATCAACGCAGCGTTTGAAATGCGACAGGTAGACTTCCCGTAAGGTTCTCTCACTAATTCGGACGTCAACGCGGTAACGGGTATTCTCAATGCTATTGGCAGCAAAGTGCTTGACGCATGCCATGACATGACGCTGAACACCCCTCACAAGGGCCGCTCCCATTTCTCCGAGATGATATGGGTCTTCTCCGTAGGTCTCCTGGGCCCGACCCCAGGCAGGATGTCTGAGCAGGTTAATACACACCCCGGCAAAGAGATTGGCTCCTTGTGATCTAGCCTCGACGCCTATCGCATCACCGACCCGCTCTTCCAGCGCCCTGTCCCACGAAGCGCCGCGGGCCATGGTAACAGGAAAACAGGTGGAGTGGTTCATGACCACTCCCCTTGGGCCGTCACTAAATCGAATGGCCGGAATGGACAGGCGCACATTCTCACCTGCAGGTATCGGGCGCATATTGTAGGCGAAAAACAGCCCTACGAGGCCGCGCACAAGCGGTGCGTCGCCCGACATCTGTTTGATCTTCTCTTCCAGGCTCATTTGGGCGAGCATGCGTTTGGCCTTATCTTCAACCTGCTCTTTGTTGAGAGGCACATCTTCCTTGAGTGAGCCCCATTCCTGAGCAATCTTGAATCTTGTCACCTCTCCTCCTCCCATTCAGGCTGACAAAGTGACCTTCTACGGTCTCATCATGTGTTTGTACTGTGCTCGAGCACTCCATATCGCTGTAGCAGAGTATGAATCACTGACTGGTTTTCTATAAGAGGGTGTGTTAATGATGACCGCTCGGCCCGTACAAACCTCGTGGCAGCTTCGTCATACGAGATACGCAGAAGTGCCCTGGCGCCGCTAACGGCGCATCCAAACGGTGCTGCATAATTGGCATGTTGTATGGTATAGGTCTTGCACTCAAAGACATCGGCGATCAGTTGCCTCAGAAAATGGTTCTTGGCCCCGCCACCCACTACACAAATCGAATCCGTATAGATCAGATGGCTGGAGTGCAATCTTAAGGAGAGCACTTGAGAGATGTGTAGAGCACGAATATTTGCGTCTGCATCTAACGCACCAAAACCCTGCCGCACTATGCCCCTTGGCCGAATCGGCAACGACTCGTCCAGTAGATATGGTAGCATGAGTTTCTCATCTTGCCGCATGATTGGCCCACCGGCTGCAGAGATATATGCATCCCAGGCCTTCTTCGCCCCATTTGCAGCTTTCCCGTCAGGAATGTACTTCTTCAAGAACGATTCATGCACCTTTCCACCATTGGTGAAGACAGCTAGCGCCATAGCTTTGCCGGCTGTATAGCCGAATACATTGTACTCGCCGGACAAAGAAGGCGTTATCTTCTGCATTACTCCATTGACAGTATAGCTGCTCCCCAAAGATATCACCGCATGCCCACCACACCCGAGCAGAGTGGCTGGGTTGTCCCCGGTACCTGCCAGAACCAGGGCATCAGGGTTGATCCCATACTTTTTGACAAAATAGGGGCTAATCTCACCAAGCGGTGTATCAAAGTGGACCATCTGGCCAAGCTTGCTCTGCAAGGATACCCCTGTCTTTCGGCTATTCAGATAATCATCTCCCACCTTTAAGACAACATTGCTCCATCCCGGGTGCTCGATATCAAGAGTGTTCAGATTAGTTCCCCAGCCATCACCAGTGTCAACCGGTACAACCTTTCCAGCCAAGATCGAGGTCAAGAAGGCACTCAATAAGAAGATATGCGCCGTCTGATAATATTCATGAGGAGACTGACTTGCCCACTTAAGGATCTGGGCTGCGGGAAAACGTAACTCTGCCCTGTTCCCGGTAAGGACTTGTGTAGAGCCATATTGCTCCAGTGCGCTCTTGAGATATGCTGCTTCCTTTACCGGAGACCGGTCCTCCCAAATGGGTGATGTCTTCCTCGTAATAGTTAACTTTAGTTGGGGCAGTAGACACTGACCGGGATCCAGGACTGCAAGTTTTTCACCGAAGGACGCGTCGGTATACACTGTGCAGTGCTGCATGGCATCGATCTTTACGACCTTAATGCAGGGGGTGTCCACATTACCCTCATGCAATCTTCTGAAGGCAAGATCAAGTGCCTCAATTAGCATGAATGGCGAAGTGTGTCTTGTCTCAAGCTGCTCTGCTGGCAACACGCCACCTCGAGTGCCGAAACGCGCAAAGACCGTATCATACTCAAAAGTATCGGCATAAATGACCTCGCCGCTGTGCGTATTTAAAACCACCGTTTTCACCGTCTGGGTGCCAAAATCGAGGCCCAAAGCATAAGTCCCAGGGCTTAGTACTCTGCTTTCTGTCATGTATTTAACACCCATTACTATCTCTTGATTGCGGCGGCGCACATTATATCATATTCATTTGACCAAAGAATGTTTTCAATAGAGGACTTCTCTCAAGAAAGACCTTTTAGAGAACCAGGGGATTCGCACATCACACCCGGCTCACATCCGCATCAAACACATCACGGGAATTATGGGAAAAGCCTTTGTTGGTTATTGTATCCGTAGTCGAGAGTTCAAAGGCGTCGGTTGACCTAGCGTAGTGAGAGCCTGATTCTCTTCGAGGCATTGTCCTGTATGGTTTTGGGCACTAACGGAGCAGCTTAGCAGTAAGTGTTTTGAGGTGATAAGACTACTAATAAGGTAATAATATTACCAACAGTACACCAGACGGGACAGTTCCCGAACATTTGTTTGAGAAGGAGCGACTGATTCCGGCTTTACAGAAGCTACCTGTCTCTTACTCAAAGTCACAGTAATTCTATAGTGGCTGGCAGCATTCGTCAAGCAGCACGGGCAAAAATGGAACTAGCAACGAAACGATGAATTGTGACATTTTGGTTCCGGTCCCAGTATTACCTTTCAATGCATGTGACCATTGTTTCCGCCGTTTGCGCCAATTATAATAGAGCAGGTTGTAATCTCAGTTCCAAACGAGCATTAAAATGGGGTATACCATAAAAGACAAATATACACCAAGGCAAGGCCAATATCTTGCTTTTATCTATTATTACACCAGAATTCATGGATGTGCCCCAGCAGAAGCTGACTTGGAGCGATATTTCAGAGTTGCTTACTCTTCAGTTCACCAGATGATAATTACGTTAGAAAAGCGAGGGCTAATAACGAGAACAACTGGAGAAGCCCGGTCTATACGTCTCTGGTTACCGCATGAGAAACTTCCTGACCTGGAGTGAGCATTTTTTCGGATTGGACTGGTCTGTCTCAGCCAGTTTTCTGAGGCGACTGGAGGTTAATTAAAAGTGAGTTTCGAATCACATAGGCCGCCCGGATTAATTGCCAAGGGAGATAAATATCTCCCGCGGCTAGCCCAAGAGCTTGAACGTATAATCATTAAAACGCAAAGTACGCTTGCCTTTAATACGTTGTGTTTATCAGGGAGCAACCTTGAAGAGTTAACCAGTGTCCTGGTGGAATTTGCTGAGGATATTCACAATGATATCGGTATTTGGAAAGGCTTGGAACATTATAATAATGAATTCTTCGGCACTCCACTCCCATTTGTTCTTCAACCGAACGAGAATATGGCTCCCGAAGCAATAAACATGCAGCGCGTTCAATACCTTTTGTGGATACTATATTCAGAACTAACACCAGAACTTCTTATTTCTCCCACGCATCAAGATATTACAAAGCTGGCTGCCATAATTGCAACTTTTTTAGAGAAGCGCTTTACTGATATTCCACGAGGTTCAAGCGTAAAGAGATTTCTGTCCCAATTAAACCAATTCGGCTGGGAAGTTAAGAAAGAATTAATTTGGCTGGGTACCCATTCATATCTATTCCGAAATAGCTTCCGGAATTATGTTGAAGACCATGGCAGAAAACCTGAGATTCCTGTAATTGATGACTTTGTTTGTCAACAAACGACCGCCTGGTCGGGGCTTGGGGTGGTTGATATACTAGCAGCGATATTAGACATATCGGAAAAGCAACGCTCCGCCTTACGAAGCTGGTACGAAAGGCATACATCATACTATCGAATCCTGGCAGCCGAAGGTCAAAAATCAGAAGTGATGAATATGCTCAATGATAAAACGTATGCCGTAAGAATATCGGCTGATAAAAAACAATTTGAGATTGGGGCGGTTGTTTTTGGTAGTTTAGTACCTTGGAATAGAGAATGGTATTGGTCTGGCACACAACAACTATTCGGTAACATTACAGATGAAAGCCTGCAGGAAATAACAAATACTTTTTTCAAAAAGGACCCTACGATAGCTTACCGCTATTGTAATGAGCTTGCTGAAAAAGCAAAAAAGGCGGTAGACCTTGAATATCATGAGTTCATGAAATATCATGGCAACAATCTTACCATCTATCCCAATGGCCTTTCCATGGCTGCGGACCGTCAAAAAGAGATTCGGTTGCAATGGGAGTCCAAGCCCAAGGAAGAAATTGCCAAGGTTATAGAAAAGCTTA
>CAYGWR010000047.1:0-8031 GCA_964353645.1 uncultured Dehalococcoidia bacterium | reverse complement strand
AGCCGGTGGTTCAAGATGGGAAACTCATCACCGCGCGCAAGCCAAGCGACCTGCCAAGATTCAACAAAGCGATAATCGATGCACTTAAAAATAGCACAGCCTGACTTCCAGTATAAGCAAGCGTCCTGGTTACTTACAGAAGTGAACTAGCCGGGCGCACATTGTGCAAGTCGATCAGGATAGATAACATCGGTGAGAGGTGAGAGAGGGGGTGGGCAAATGCGGTGTCCTACCTGATACTTACGACTGTATGACCGCGGCGAAGCTATGTAGGCGACAGAATCGCTTGGCTCAAGAGTCAAACAGCAATAAGATAGCTAAACCAGTTTTGGCTTTTGCCGAGTTCATGTTGTTGCTGAACCAAGTGGCACCATATTTCTGAAATCTAGGAGTGATTCTCCTAAAAGCTATTTCGGAGCGTCGTGCCACGAAGTTTGGCAATCCATCCAGCTTTTTTAGCAACAGGAGAGTCGAGATGAAAGCGCGAGGTATCACAACCGACAACACAGTATTTGTAATAGTATCCTTCGAAGGCAGGGACCCTTACTCCTTGGCCGGCGGGTTGGGTGTCAGGGTGGCGAATCTATCTGAGGCACTGGCAGACATGGGCTTCCCTGTCCATGTCTTCTTCATCGGCGATCCCAAACTCCCCGGGGAGGAAGTATGCCAGGGTGGCAGGTTGGTCCTGCACCGCTGGTGTCAGTGGATAAGCCAGTATCACCCCAACGGCGTCTACGATGGGGAGGAGGGCAAGCTTAGCGACTTTAACCAGTCCCTCCCCACCTATATAGTGGAACATGTCGCAGCGCCGGCAATAGCTCAGGGCAAGCTGGTGGCTATCCTGGGCGAGGAGTGGCAGACCACCGAGGCGATGTGCCGCATCAGCGACCTTCTCCATCAGCGCGGCCTGAGGGATAAAGCTATATTATTCTGGAATGCCAATAATACTCTGTCTTTCAACCGCATTGACTGGCGGCGGCTGAACTATACCACCCGTATCACCACAGTCAGCCGCTACATGAAGCATATCATGTGGGGCATGAGCTTAAACCCCCTGGTCATTCCCAATGGTATCCCCAAGAGGTTGCTCCAGCCGGTGGAGGAGGAGAAGGTCCAGCATCTAAGACAATGTTTATCCATTGATGGCGGCATGGTTCTGGCCAAGGTGGCCCGCTGGGACCCTGACAAGCGCTGGCACATGGCAGTGGAGTCTGTTGCCAGGTTGAAGCAGCGGGGCTTGAGAACAGTGCTCCTGGCCAGGGGCGGTCTCGAGCCCCACGGGCTGGAGGTGCTGGGCAGGGCCAGGGCATTGGGGCTGACTGTGTGCGAGGCCAGGACCAGCGACCCGCCAGAGGCGGGCCTGGAGTCCTATTTCCATGCCCTGCAGAATAGCTGCCAGGCAGATGTTATCGACATCAAGTTCCACTTGCCCCAGGATTTCTTACGCATCGTCTACCGGGCCTCCGATGCAGTCCTGGCAAACAGCGGTCATGAGCCCTTCGGCATAGTTGGCCTAGAGACCATGGCAGCCGGAGGCATTGCCTTTACCGGCGGCACCGGTGAGGACTATGCCATCCCGTACCACAATGCCTTCGTCCTGGAGACCTCCGATCCCAGGGAGATAGAGGGCTATCTCATGTACCTTAGAGAATGCCCTGATGAGGGCACAAGGATTAGAAGCGAGGCGCAGCGTACTGCTGCCTATTTCACCTGGGAAGCGGCTGCGGAGAACCTCGTCAGCAAGCTGGAGAACCAGGCACGCCTCCAGAGGGCGCTGGTCGGAGGCCGCCCATCTCCATGTCCCGAATGCAAAGAGCCTATCGGGAGGAGGCTGTTAGAGATAGAAACAGGTAAAATGGGCACAAAAGAGTGCCTTAGCCACACAAGACCTATTGATAAAGATAATGGAGCTACAGGCCACCGGCTCTCCACAGTCGGATGCTAAGAATTACAGGAAGGTAAAAACGTTGGTGAACATCAATTTTATGATTGGCGGTGAGGCGGGGCAGGGGGTTCAGTCTGTAGGCCATGTTCTGAGTAAGGTTCTAGCTCGGGGCGGTTTTCACGTCTTCGCTGACCAAGACTATGAATCGCGAGTGAGAGGCGGACATAGCTTTTTTCGTGTCAGAGCCAGTGATGTCGAGACAAGAGCCATTTCCGAGGCGGTTGATATTCTGGTGGCGCTTGACAAGGAAAGCATAGATTTGCATCAGAAGGAGTTGTCAAACCAGGGGATCATAATCTTCGACGGAGATAAGGTCAAGAATACAGGGGGAAATGGCAGCCTTTTTGCCGTGCCCATAGAGCGGTTGGCGCAGGAAAGCGCTAAAAACAAGCTCATGACAAACACCGTGGCACTCGGGGCAGCCCTCGGCTTAGCAAGCTACGACAAACAAATATTGAGCAGTGTTATCTCAGACCATATCCATGAGCGGTATATCAACCAAATCACGAGTATAAAGGAGGATAAGAATGCGGAAACTCATGCTGGCTGGCATCCTATTAATGGCGCTATCTCTGATACTTGTACTCACTGGTTGTAGTACAACAACGCCTGCTGCTACACCTACGCCAACGCCTATAGCCTCGCCTACATCCACACCAACCGCTACACCTATATCTGGTCAGGCCAATGTAAACATCTCCGGCTTCGCCTTTGTGCCACAAACATTAGCAGTATCTGTAGGAACCACAGTCACCTGGACCAATAACGATTCCTCATCCCATACTATCACCAGTAACGATAACCTGTTCGAAAGTGGCACCATATCCAAAGGTGCCTCCTTCAATCATACCTTTAATCAGAAGGGAACTTTCAACTACCACTGCACAATCCATCCTTCGATGACCGGTAAAATAATTGTGGAGTAAATAACATGGATGTATTGCTGGCACAGCGCCTCGTTTTCGCGTTTGGCGTGGTGAATTTCCTTGCCCTGTCAGCGCTCTTTTTCTCCTGCCGATGTATAGGAACGCGAGAACCGTTCTCTAAAATGTTCCGTTTCAAAGCTTTCGCAAAGTTCTATAGATTCCACTGTTACTTCTGGGCAATACTGTGGGGCTCAGTAGTGGCTCATCTAGTCATAGCTATCTGGGTGTTAGGCATTCCCTTCGGCACCTGAACGCTCACGAATTCATTGACCCACATGATATAATTACGATGCGGCGAAGCCAGATTCGAAAAACTCTGGCTTTGTCCATGTAGTTATCGCGCAGCATGGATTATCAAAATAAATTAGAGGGAAAGGAGAAAGGAAATGCTAAAGGATTTCAAAGAGTTCATCATGCGGGGCAACGTAGTCGACATGGCAGTGGGCATAATAATCGGTGTAGCCTTCGGCACTATAGTCAATTCACTGGTGAAAGATATAATCATGCCACCCATAAGCCTGGCCCTGGGCAGAGTTGATTTTAGCAACCTCTTCGCGCTTTTAAAGGCCGGCCCTAAAGCTGCACCACCCTATTATAGTCTTGCTGAAGCCCAAGCAGCCGGTGCAGTAACGCTCAACTATGGCGCGTTCATCAATTACCTCATAACATTCTTGATAGTCGCCTTTGCGGTCTTCCTGATGATACGATTAATCAATAATATGCGCCGCCGGACGGAAGCTCCAAAGGTGGCAGCAGCCCCGACAACCAAGGATTGCCCTTATTGTGTGTCTAAAATACCGCTTAAGGCCACTCGCTGCCCGAACTGCACTTCCGAACTAAAGACCGCGTAAGAATCACCCCGTGCTTTGGGGCTGGGGGTGTCCCCCAGCCCCAAAGTCCCCCAAGATTAGGTTATAAAGAGCACCGTCTAGAAAAGCATAGCACCTATATGTGATAACTTTTTAACCTTTTTCATCCCCATTTTATGACTTCTTGATACCTGGATTGCTAACATAAGTATAGATTTTTCTTATGCGCAAGGAGGATTTCATGCTCGCCATTGCTAACAATATAACGACCAGGAACAGAACAGTCGCCGAAGCACTTAAATCGCGCCCTGCCGAATCCATTAGCCAGAAGGCAGCAGACAGGATCCAAAAACAACGTATTGATTTCCTGCAGGAGCTGGCCAGTGACTGTATCGAAGCAGGCGCTGACATATTAGATATCAATCTGCAGCAGCGATACGATGAGCCCGAGATAATGGAGTTCGCGGTTGAGACGGTTCAGGGAGCAGCCGACTGCCAACTCTGCCTGAGTTCAAACAGGGTTGATACGCTGGAAGCTGGCCTCCGAGCCTGCAAGCGCCCCCCCATTGTGAATTATATATCACTCGATGGGGAAAAACTCAAGGAGATTCTACCCTTGATTGCACGGTACAACGCAGAGGTGATTCTTAGTGTCACCGGCCCAACAGCACTTAACAGCACAGAGGATATATTGAAGTCCGCTGCAGTTTTGGTGAGCGCTGCCAATGAGTCCGGCATCTCAAACAAACGCATCATTATAGACCCAGGCGTGTTGCATGTTACCAGCGACGTAGGCCAGCGCCACGCAAAGACATTGCTCGAACTTCTTCCTGCTCTATCAGAGATTTTCGACCCTCCCATAAGGACTACATCCTGGATTAACAATGTATCTGCCGGTGCACCAAGGCGGTTGCGCCCGGTAATAAACAACACTTTCCTTGCCATGCTCGCCGGAGTGGGAATGTCTTCCGCCTTTGTTGACGCTCTCAACAGGGGAACCATGAGGACAGTGCGTTTGATAAGAATCATCAGGGACGATGCCATATATTCTGATCGTGATATAGAGCTGTGCTGAGAGGCAAAGCTGTAGCAACACCTTGACAGAGAACCTGTCGAGTGTATACTTTGCACGAGTCACGCTAATTCGCAAAGGAGTAACCAAGTGCTAAAGGGGGGAATACCCTTAGGTAGGGTCTTCGGGGTCTCGGTAAGGCTGCATTATTCCTGGTTTATCATCTTTGCGTTGGTAACCTGGGCACTGGCGACCAGCTACTTTCCAGCCACCTACCCTGACTGGAATCAAGCAACCTACTGGGGTATCGGCCTTGCTACCAGCCTCCTTTTCTTCGGTTCAGTGCTAGCCCACGAGCTTTCCCATAGCGTGGTAGCGCAGGCCGCAGGTATCCCCGTCAAGTCCATTACCCTCTTCGTCTTCGGCGGAGTATCCCAGATCAGCAAGGAACCAGAACGTCCTGGTGTCGAGTTCCGTATGGCTCTGGCTGGCCCCGTGAGCAGCCTGGTCATTGCAGGTATATTCTGGGGCATACATGTCGCTACAGAAGGAGTGAACGAGCCCTTAACAGCTCTAGCCTTTTGGCTCGCCTGGATCAACGCTGTTCTCGCCGGATTCAATCTGATCCCCGGATTCCCCCTGGACGGCGGGCGTGTGCTACGGTCCATCATCTGGTGGCGTACAAAAAACCTGCGCAGTGCGACCCGAGTCGCCTCGACTATCGGCAGAGGCGTGGGCTATCTCTTTATCTTTGGTGGTATTTTCTGGATCTTTTGGGGCAACTGGTTCAATGGCCTGTGGATAGCCCTCATCGGCTGGTTCTTGGAGACTGCGGCTGCGGGAAGCTACCAGCAGGTAGCTTTCCAAGACATACTTCGTGGTCACACTGTCAGCGAAGTAATGACACGAGATTGCCCTGTGGTTTCTCCTAAACTCACAGTAGAGCAATTGGTGCACGACTATGTTCTAAACTCCGGCCGCCGCTGTTTCCCCGTGGTAGATGATAGCCACCTATTGGGATTGGTAACGCTAAACGATGTTAAGGGTGTGTCTCGTGAGCTTCGGCTCACGAAAACTGTGCGGGAGACCATGACGCCCCTGGAAAAACTCAAGTGGGTTCAACCTAACGATGACCTCGCCAATGTGCTGCACCTGCTGACTACAGAAGATATCAACCAGTTGCCTGTAATAGAGAACAACACTATCGTCGGCATGATAGCGCGCGACAACCTATTGTCGTTCATACGAACACGCGCTGAGTCAGGGATGTAGGTTAAAGCCAACAGAAAAGGCTACTAATGGCTACAAAAATAGAATGTTCACTAGATGATATAAAGCCACTCTCTCCAGAAGCGGTGAAGAGCATTCTCAATGCTGATAAAGAAGGTAATTATATCCTGCTGGATGTAAGGCAGCCTGAAGAATACCAGGATAGCCATATTCCCGGGGCCAAACTTATTCCTCTCGGTGAGCTGGAGCGAAGGATCAGAGAACTCGATAAAGATAAAAAAATCATAACCTATTGCCGCACCGGCAGGAGAAGTATGGGGGCAGCCGTTTTGCTCTGCGGCCTCGGATTTAAGGATGTCTACACTATGAGAGGAGGCAGCTTAGATTGGCACTATGAGACGGTTACAGGGCCTCCCGAGGAGGGGATGGGGCTTCTGGGTGAGGTGGTAGGGCCTCGGGAGGCCCTGCTCCTGGCATTCAGGCTGGAAAATGGTTCGTTGGACTTTTATTCGAAGGCTAGTGAAAATCTGAAGGGAAAGAGCCGGGTATTGCCCAAGCTTCTGGATATGGAAAAAGGGCACATAAGCCGAATCCACACAGAACTGGCTATATATTGGAGAGGTACGCTGCCCACACCAGAGAATCTGCAGAAACAACTGAACGGGGTATTAACAGAGGCTGGCATAACAGTAAATGAAGCCCTTCTACGGTTTGAAGATAATGTCAGAGATGACCTCGAGACCATCGAAGTCGCGTTGGAGATGGAAGCCAAATCATACGATTTATACAAGAGAATGTCAGCCAAGGTAGGAGATTCGGGGGTGCGTAAGCTCTTTCAGAAATTGGCAGCGGAGGAGAGAGAGCACCTCCAGCAACTGTCAGGTGAATTGAAGCACTTTCTATGAAAGCTACCCCGTCTAAGAGCAGGGAAACAAACTAAATAACAGGAGGAGGCACAAAATGATGGAACAGTGCATGGAATGGATGAAGGGGGCTCAATCCGCAAAATCGGAGTTCCGGCTACCTAAGATCGGTGACCCGGCACCGACATTCGAGGCAGAAACGACCCAGGGCAAGATCAAACTCGAAGACTACAAAGGGAGCTGGCTGGTACTTTTCTCGCATCCTGCGGATTTCACGCCGGTATGCACCACAGAGTTCATGGCCTTCGCTGACATCTATAAGGAACTGCAGAAGCGTGGCGTGGAGTTGCTGGGCCTGAGTATCGACAGCGTAAATTCACATATCGCCTGGATACGTAATATACAAGAGAAAATGGGAGTGAAGATACCCTTCCCTATTATCGCTGACCTGAACAAAGAGATCGCCATGAAATACGGCATGATACACGAGGGGCAGAGCAAAACCGCCACGGTCAGATGCGTGTTTGTCATCGACCCTAACCAGGTAGTGAGAGCGATGATATACTATCCGCTCACCACTGGCAGAAACATGGCCGAGATTCTGAGATTGATAGATGCGCTGCAGACCACTGACAAAAATGGAGTAGCCACACCCGCAAACTGGAAGCCAGGCGATAAGGTGATCGTACCGCCGCCGAATACAACGGAGATGGCAGAGGAGAGACTGAAACAGGGCTATGAGTGCAAAGACTGGTATTTCTGCATGAAGAAACTGTAGGTAATCTAGAGGAGGATGATATGGCGTGCGTTAGCCCCGATGGCAAACCCACTGAATCAGGCACTAAAATGCTGCGCTCACTGAAATCAGGGGCAAAGCTACCTGAGAATGTTGCCGAGGACACCGGCCTACCTCTTTTCAGGGTTAGGAGCGGGCTGCGCGAGCTGGCCCAGGCTGGTTATGCGAACTCGAAGGACGACAAGTATGAGATCTCCCCCAAGGGTGTTGAGCTGCTGGGTAAGCAATAAGACAAGGGGCTTAAGCCCCTTGTCTGCTTTAGAATATATGGTAGGGGCACAAAATTTTGTGCCCCTACACTCACCGATATCCTTATAATGGAGGCAATTAAATGAGCAATGTGAAGCTAGCTGAAGGGGTGTACCTGGTAGGAGCCATCGACTGGGACAGGCGGCTGTTCGACTCGCTGATACCGCTCCCCGATGGCACAAGCTACAACTCATATCTCAT
>CAYGWR010000046.1:6465-8195 GCA_964353645.1 uncultured Dehalococcoidia bacterium | reverse complement strand
CAATGGGTGTAGAATAGGGCCAGTTAAACCGAGGTGATAACGGATGAAGGTGCCCAGGTGCAAGGGGACGCGTGACTTATTGCCCCAGGATATGGCGAAATTCCGCCGCATAGAGGCGGAATTTAGAGACTGCTGCCTCGGTTGGGGCTATCAGGAGATCAGGACACCTGTCCTGGAATACCTCCACCTTTTCACTTCTGCCGGCACGCTCTCCCCCGAAATGCTGGGACGGGTTTATTCCTTTCTGGATTGGGACGGCTGGAGCGGGGAGCGGGTGGTGCTCAGGCCAGATGGCACCATCCCTGCAGCCAGACTTTATGTAGAGAACTTCCAAAATCTCCCTATCGCCAGGTTCTTTTACGTAGAGAACATGTTCGCCTTCGAGGGCACGGGCAAGGAGTCGAGGGAACGCTGGCAATGCGGTGCCGAGCTTATCGGCGGCAGCAAAGCCGAAGGCGATGTCGAGCTGATCTCGCTGGCACTGGAAGCCATTACGAAGCTGGGGGTAGAGCCAGTGGAGCTTCGTCTGGCCCATGCCGGACTGCTCAAGACTTTTCTCGAAGGGTTGGGACTGAGCGGGGAGAAAGAGGCTGAGGTATTGGACCAGGTCTTCGCTGGGAACCTGGATGTGCTGGGCGACCTCAAGGGCAAGAGCCCTGAGTTGGAGAAGAATCTGCAGCTTCTGTTCGGAGTGAAGGGGAATTCGCCCGGGTTTGTAGAGAACCTGAGGGGTGTTTTATGCTCATCTTTGCCTGCCCTTGGCCCCAGTCTTGATGAGTTGGCCAGGATTTCCGGTTTGCTGACAGGTGTGGACTATAAGTATCAGATAGATTTCACCTCGGGGAGGGGCTTCGAATATTATACCGGCATTATCTTCGGATTCTACAGTGCAGGGCGCAGGCTGGGTGGAGGGGGGAGATACGACGAGCTTATCCCTTTGGTGGGGGGCAAGGATGTCTGTGCCTCGGGCTTTGCCCTGTATATTGACGAGCTCATGGGTCTGCTCAAAGAAGTGCCGCGTCGAGAGAGGGTTTTGATCAGGGCGAAGGACGCCGAAGGGCTCAAGCCCTCCCTGGCATTAGCCCGACAACTGCGAGACGCAGGTTATGTCGCTGAGTTCGACCTGGGTTACAGGGAGACCGCTGATTTTCGCTGGGTAATCAATATGCGCGGTGGGGACGAGATCGACTTGCTCGATCAGTCGAGTGGCAAAAAGCGGCGCAAGTCCTCCCCCGCCGAGCTACTGAAACTTCTTGAGGAGGCGAGGTGCAAGTAAAGCTTGCCTTGCCCAAGGGGCAACTTCAAGATGACACAGCGGACTTGCTGAAGGAAGTGGGCTTTACCATCAGCGATTACCGCGATGGCTCCCGCTCTTATAGGCCGCAGTGCTCGGGGGACTTTGGCCTTTTCCTAAAGGTGTTCCATGAAAAGGACATCGCCATCCAGGTGGCCATAGGTAACTACGATCTGGGCATCTGCCGCCTTGACTGGGTGGAGGAGCTTTTAGCCAAATACCACAGCGAGGCCGTGGTTAAGGTTCGAGATTTAGGCTATGGGAGGCGAAGCCTTTACGTTGTGGCTGCCAGGTCGTCGGGACACTCCTCATTAGAGGCATGGAAAAACCATAACGATAGCCTGCGTATCGTCAGTGAATACCCTAACCTGGCTGAGGCCTTCGCCTTGAAGCAGCGGCTGAGGAGATTCCAGATACTACCCGTTTGGGGGTCGGC
>CAYGWR010000046.1:0-6365 GCA_964353645.1 uncultured Dehalococcoidia bacterium | reverse complement strand
TATCGATTCCCTTCGAGTCCGGTTGATGAAGTGCTTGTCCTTGGCTTTGGCAAGGTGAGGATTGTCGTTGTAGTCAGTAAGGATTTGCATGTTTCAAGCACGGACGATTTAAGGAAAATGAGAAAGGACTCCGCGCTGCGAGTGGCTTCGGAGTATGTTAATATTGCTGATAAGTATGCCCATGACAACCATCTGGTGCCATATAAGCTTATCCCTACCTGGGGGGCGAGCGAGGCATTTCTGCCCGAGGACGCCGATGTCCTCATCGAGAATACTGAAACCGGCTCAACTATCGCCAAGCACAATCTTAAGATCATAGATACCCTGTTTGAGTCGTCGGCGTGTCTTATCGGGAACACTGAAGCTATAAGACGGCCTGATAAAAAAGATAAGATAGCCCATCTCGTTGAAACTATGAGGAGGGGTGTAGAGGCTAGCTGCGTTTCTTGAGAAAGGAGCCTTTTGCCTCCGATCTGCCTGCATTTGGGTATCGCAGAGGAAGCGATAGAGCGATTGCACCATCCGGTAGTTGATGGAAACAGAGGTAGTTACTACCTCGGCTCTACGGCGCCGGATATACGATTTTTCATTGGTGCCGACCGCGAGGAGACTCATTTTCTCCCCCTGGAGAGTGGGGAGGGGAAGAGCGGGGTAAAGCTCATGTTCCAAGCGCATCCTGAGCTTATCGAGGAAGCCGACTTGAATGCTGCAACGAAATCCTTTGTTGCCGGTTACCTTTCCCATTTGGTCACTGATGAGGCCTGGATACACCAGATTTATCGTCCTTTTTTTGGCAAGTCGTCGCCTGAAGGGGGTAACCCTATGGCCAATCTCCTGGACCGGGTACTTCAATTCGAGCTTGACCGCTCAGAAAGGCTCAACAATAAGGACATGTCAGTGATTCGCACTGAGCTGAATGGCTCGGCTGACGGCGTAGCCGTCAGCTTTATCAACGCCTCTAAGTTGAAAAGGTGGGGCGAGTTCGTCTTCATGGCTACCACCAGAAAATCTAACTGGGAAGACTTTCACCACTTCGCTGAGAAATACCTTATCTGGATGCGACACATAGCTCCTGAGGAACGGGAGACCTTTTTTGCTTCTTTCGATGAAAGGCGTGAGCAGGTTCTGAAGATGGTTCCCCGGGAGCAGCTTCAAGCATTCCGCGAGCAGTCTATAGTCAATTCTGTGAAGGCGGCCAAGGAGTATTTGGGATGAAGATAATCCGAGACCTGGGAGCTGCGAAATCTCTGCTGCTGGGACACTCTACTGTGGAGTTCGCCGAGGCCTTGCCTGGCGTCAAGCAGAGGATAAGGGAGATCTTCGATGAGGATATTACGCCTGATGAGGCAGTGCGGAGAATCCTCAGCGAGGTGCGCAACAGGGGGGACCATGCCCTCCTGGATTTCGGCAGAAAAATTGACGGCATGGGCTTGGCTCAGCTTGAGGTAACTAAAGGAGAGATCGCTGAGTCCTATAAAAAGGTTGACAAGGAGTTAGTCAGCGCCCTCCAACTAGCTGCCGAGAGGATACATGCCTTCCACCTGACCCAGAAGCAAAAGCTGGGGTTGGACTTTGTTGAGAAAGGGCTGGGTTTCATCGTGAGTGCCTTAGAGAGGGTGGGGGTCTATATCCCTGGAGGTAGGGCGTATTACCCCTCGACTGTGCTTATGACGGTGATCCCAGCAAAGGTAGCTGGGGTTCCCGAGGTAATCATCGCCACCCCGCCTGCACCTGATGGCACAGTCCCAGCACCCACGCTGGTAGCGGCGGACATAGCGAAGGTGAGTCGCGTGTTCAAAGTCGGGGGCGCTCAAGCTATCGCTGCTTTAGCTTATGGCACCAAGTCTATCCCCAAGGTAGATAAGATTTGCGGGCCGGGCAATATCTTCGTCACCCTGGCTAAGAAGCAGGTCTATGGAACTGTGGCCATAGACGGGCTGTATGGCCCAACCGAGACCGTTATCATAGCCGACGATGCAGCAAACCCGGTTTTCTGCGCCGCTGACCTTCTGGCTCAGGCAGAGCATGATGAAATGGCCTCTGCCATCCTCATCACCACCTCGTCCCGCCTGGCGGAGGAGGTCAGTGAGGAGGTCAAGCGTCAGCTTGCTAAACTGGAGCGGCGTATCATTGCTAAGCAATCCCTGGAACAAAATGGCGCTATAGTCATTGTGACCAATATGGACGAGGCTATTCAACTGGTGAACCTCTATGCCCCGGAGCACCTCTGCCTCATGATAAAAGATGCCCGTTCTTATCTTAACCGCATTCGCCACGCCGGCGGTATCTTCATCGGTGCTCCGGAAGCTATTGGCGATTATACGGCGGGCCCGAGCCATGTTATGCCTACGGGCAGAACCGCCCGCTTCAGCTCGCCACTTAGCGTGCTGGACTTCCTCAAGGTATCCATACTGATTGACCTGAGCGACAAGGATTTACGATCTCTCGGCCCGGCATCCGCAATCATTGCTCGGGCTGAAGGATTGATCGCCCATGCCGTGTCGATCGAGACGAGGCTGGAACAGTTGGGAAAGGGAGAGACTGGGAAATGACCCGAGATGATGCCGGAGGCGTTGAGGGGCTCATTAGAGGCGGTATCGCAGGCATCGAGCCCTATGAGCCTATAATGCCGCTAGAAGTGCTCAGCAAGCGTTGTGGAGTTCCTGTTGAGAAGCTGATAAAGCTTGATGGCAACGAGAATCCCTACGGCTGCTCGCCACGCGTGCGCCGCGCTTTGGCAAACTACCCCTTCTATCACATCTACCCGGACCCCCTGCACAGAGAGATAATGGGGCCTCTGGAGGAGTATGTGGGAGTCGGCCGGGAGCATATCGTGGCTGGCAGCGGCAGCGACGAGCTCATAGACCTGGTTCTGCGCCTATTCCTTGAACCCGGTGATAAGGTAATCAACTCTGTGCCCACCTTCGGGATGTATCCTTTCAGCACGGCGGTCTGTGGGGGCCGGACAGCCACCGTGCCCCGTAGCGATGCCTATAAGGTGGACATCGCTGGCGTGAAATCGGCTATAGATAAGCGGACAAAAGTCATTTTCATCGCTTCCCCCAATAATCCCACAGGCAACGCTACCCCCCAAAGCGACATACTGAAGCTAATTGAAACCGGCGTGGTTGTCGTTGTGGATGAGGCATATTATGAGTTCTGCGGGCAGACCGTTGCCCCGCTGGTTCCTAAGTACTCAAATCTGGTTGTCTTGCGCTCGTTCAGCAAGTGGGCGGGGCTGGGTGGTCTCAGGGCAGGCTATGGCATCTTCTCCACCAACATCGCCGAGCTTATCCGCAGGATCAAGATACCCTATAATGTGAACGCAGCGGCGATCGTTGCGGTAAAAGAGTCGCTGGCAGATAAGGACTATCTTCAAAGCAAGGTCAAGGCAATCATCGCCGAGAGGAAGCGGCTCTCTGACAAGCTGAAAAAGCAAGGGATCCTCAGCCCCTTGCCCTCTCAGTCCAATTTCATTCTCTGCAGGGTGGTCAAAGGCGATGCCCGGAAGATAAAGCAGGGGCTGGATAGCAAGGGCATCTTCGTGAGGTATTTCGATACGCCTTTGCTCAGGAATATGTTGCGGATTAGCATAGGTAAGCCCGAGCATACTGATGCTTTGATCGAAGCACTGGCAAAATACAAAGGAGGATAGAATGGCCGATAAAACTGCTAAGCCCGCTAAGCCCGCTAAGCCCGCTCAGACTGTTAAGACTGCTAAGCCCGCTCTGACCGCAAAGCCCACTATGACTCCTAAGGCTGCTAAGAAGAGACAGGCCACAGTCAGCCGCGAGACCGACGAGACCAAGGTCAAGGTCGAGCTCATGCTCGATGGCAGGGGCAAGTGCCAGGCTAACACCGGCATAGGGATGCTCGACCACCTCATAGAGCAGATAGCCCGTCATGGCTTGTTCGACATAACAGTTGCGGCGACAGGAGACCTCAAGGTGGGGCATCATCATATCCTCGAAGATGTCGCTATCTGTCTGGGGCAGGCGCTCGACAAGGCGCTGGGTGATCGGCGGGGCATAGTCAGGATGGGACACGCCGTGGTGCCCATGGACGAAGCGCTGTCTCTGGTGGCGGTTGACATCAGCGGCAGACCCTACGCCGTCGTTGAGGCAAACTTGGAAGGCAGGGACATAAGCGGGCTTGATACCGACCTCATACGGCACTTCTTGGTGACTTTCGCCACGGAAGCTAAACTTAACCTCCATGCCAGGCTTCTCAGCAGGGGCAACGACCATCACAGGGTGGAGGCACTGTTCAAGGCGCTGGGGCGTTCTCTGGATGTCGCTACCAGGATAGATGAGAGGGTAGGAAGCGATGTCCCCAGCACCAAGGGGAAGCTCTAATTGCTTGCTGGCAAAGCGGACACCGTTGGTGACTAAGGCTGCTTCTTGCAAATAGGCGTAGATGTGGGTGCGGATTGGATGTGTTTATTCCTATCACATGATTGACGTGCTATAATTTGGCCTAAGTTATAGGCTTGTGGGGGTGTTCAAATGATAACAACCCTAGAAATCAGCAACTTCAAATCAATAAAGCATTTGAAGCAGGATTGCAAGAGGATTAACATCTTTATCGGCGAGCCAAATACCGGAAAGTCTAATATCCTGGAAGCCTTTGGCCTTTTCTCTTTTGGGTGCTATTTCAGCTACGGGTCACTAGCCGCGTTTGTCAGGTTTGAAAGGACCAGCAATCTCTTTTATGACGAGAATCTGGATGAAGTGATCGAACTAAAGTTCGATAATAAATTTCTGAAAATAAGGTTTAAGGATGGAGCGTTTAGAGGAGAATGCACCGAAGCTGAAAGTCGGCTCTTTGAATGGACTGGTAATTACAGTTCACTCGATGTCAGTATATTGACTGATAAAGGGAGAGAGCAATTATCTCCCTTTAAGTTCTATAGATTTGCTGTCAAGCGTGAATTCCCGAGACCAGAGTCAGAGTTTCTTCTTCCTCCTTCAGGTGAAAATCTTTTATCTCTTCTTGTAACACACAGGGAGCTAAGAAACACGGCTAATCAACTCTTTTCCAACTTTGGATTGAGGCTAGGCCTTAGACCCCAGGAGAATAAAATCGAGGTTGTAAAACAATTGGAGGACATCATTATTTCCTATCCCTACTCTCTCACGTCTGATACCCTTCAAAGGCTTGTCTTCTATTTAACTGCGGTTTTCTCAAACAAGAACTCTGTGCTGGTCTTTGAGGAGCCCGAGTCACATGCTTTCCCCTATTACACAAAGTACCTTGCTGAGACCATAGCATTAGATAAACGAGACAATCAGTATTTTATCTCAACGCACAATCCTTATTTTCTACTCCCGCTTCTTGCAAAGTGTCCCAAGGAGGATATAGCAATTACAATCACATACTACAAAGATTATCAAACTAAAATCAAATCCTTAAACAGGGAGGATATGGAAGAGATAGCAGAAATAGATGTTTTCTCAAATATTGATAGATTCATAGAGCGACAATGATTTATATCGAATGCAATGCAGATCGTGCTTTGGTGAAATGTGTAACCAAAGCCCCTAAAAGAGAAATTCTTCACGAGCTAAAAGGCAAATACGAGATATGCATACAATTAGCAAAAAAGAGGAATTGCAAGGGATTGATAGATGAGGACCCCGAGGCTATTGAGCCTCCTTATGTAAGAAAACTCAGGCAGGCAGGGAAGGAAAAGATTCTTCCTGAATGTGAGCTTAGAGTGCTGTATGACACCGCCAATAGCAATTCCCTGGTCATTCTATGTCCAAGGCTTGAGGAATGGATACTTAAGGCGGCAAGAGAGGCTGGCCTTGACGTGCGGAGATATAACTTATCGAGTGATGGAGCAAAACTTCATGGACAGATAAACCTTCGCCTAGACAAATTTGTTGAGTTGCTGGAAGATTTGAAGTCACAAAGTTCGAGGCGGCTAAGTATTCTAAAGACTCTTATGGAAAGCTCTGAGCAGTAGCCCTGCTATTTGCTATTCTCTCTTAAACTTAATGTAGTTCTTAAATCGTCCGTTAGAGCCTCAGAAAGTTGAAACCTTTCCCGGTGAGTGATAAATTGACGCTGGCAATTTCCTTATGATAAGCTACATCTCACCGCTAGCTAATACGGCATTGTAGCAGTGGGAGGGTTTTGGGAAGGGAGTCGGTGAAGACTTTAGTTACCGGGGGCACGGGATTCTTGGGGAGTCACCTCGTAGAGCGCCTGATTGCGCAGGGCCACGAGGTGCGCGCCTTGGCTCGCAAAACCTCTGACATTACCCATCTGAAAAACACAGGGGCCGACATCATATTCGGCGACGTTGAGGACTATGAAAGCCTGCTCCCCGCTGTCAAAGGTGTTGACGTGGTCTACCACGC
>CAYGWR010000045.1:0-8222 GCA_964353645.1 uncultured Dehalococcoidia bacterium | reverse complement strand
CGATGTTTACGGTAAGCATACTGACTGTAAGCGATAAAGGTTCGCAGGGGAAACGTGAGGACAAGAGCGGCGAGGCCATTAGAGAGATAGTCTCTCAGATGGACGCTCGTGTGGTGGACTACGCCATTGTCCCCGATGAAAGGGATATCATTGCAAAGAAGCTGATGGGGTGGGCTGACAGCGGCAAGGTGGATATGATCATCACCACAGGAGGGACTGGCCTTGCTCCACGCGATGTAACGCCTGAGGCCACGCTCGATGTGCTAGACAAGGTTGTACCGGGATTCGCCGAGGTGATGAGAGCTGAGAGCCTTAAGAAAACGCCTCACGCTATGCTGAGCCGGGCGGTAGCTGGCATCCGCAAGAAGACACTTATCATCAACCTCCCCGGCAGCCCGAAAGCAGTGCGAGAATGTCTGGAGGTAATAATGCCAGCCCTGCCCCACGCTGTTGAGACACTTAAGGGTGAAGCATCGGAATGCGCCGAGACCCAAAAGGGGATTGAGGGGAAGATGAAGGGGAGAGATAAATGCGCATAGATATTCTAACCCTGTTTCCCAACATGTTCAGCGGGCCCTTCGACGAGAGCATCATCAAACGAGCGATAGACAATAACATTGTGAGCATCATAATTCACAACCTGCGTGACTGGGGGCTAGGCAAACATAAGATAGTCGATGACTATCCCTTCGGCGGTGGCGCGGGGATGGTGATGAAGACGGAACCTATATTTGAGGCTATAGAGGCAATAAAAGCCCAGGACGGCGATTCTTCTACTCCGGTCATTCTGCTTACGCCTCAGGGAAGGGTCTTCAGCCAGAAAATCGCCGCCGAGTTGGCTCAGCTAGAACATTTCATCCTCATCTGCGGCCATTATGAGGGAATCGATGAGAGGGTCAGAGAACACCTCGCCACTGACGAAATCAGCATCGGTGACTATGTGCTGACAGGTGGCGAGCTGGCAGCAATGGTGATTGTCGATGCCGTGGTCAGGCATTTACCCGGCGTTTTGGGTTCGGAAGAATCAGCTGCAGAGGATTCTCACACAACCGGGCTCCTGGAATATCCTCAATATACTCGCCCCCCGGTATATCGCGGGTGGGAGGTGCCCCAGGTGCTGCTTTCAGGCAACCATGCTCAGATTGCCAAGTGGCGCAGGGAGCAGTCGATTTTGCGTACCTTCATTAGACGCCCCGACCTTTTCGATAAGGCAGACCTCTCTCCCGAAGAGAGAAAACTGGTAGCGAATAAAGCGGTTACCCGCTTTGATTAGATCATGCCTTGAGCCGAGGCTAAATTTAGGAGAGTAGCGATGGACATCAAGACTGTTGTTGAGACCAAAGTAAATGAGAATATCCCCAAGATCAATCCCGGCGATACCGTTAGAGTAAAGATGAAGATCATAGAGGGAGAACATGAGCGGAGCCAGACCTTTGAAGGCGTGGCGATTCGAGTACGCAGGAGCGGTGCAGGGCCCAACTTCACCCTGAGGAAGGTATTCCATGGCGTGGGTGTGGAACGTACTTTCCCCTTCAATTCGCCTCGTCTGGAAAAGGTCGAAGTATTGCGGTACGGCAAAGCTCGCCGGGCAAAGCTCTACTATCTGCGCCAACTCAGCGGTAAGATGGCCCGGCAAAAAGTAAAGTCAAAATCAAGGGATGAACTACGCTGAAGTCGCTGTCAATTTCCCTCTGGCGCAACCGAGAATCTTCAGCTACTCTATACCGCCGAATATCTCCTTGAGCGTGGGGCATGCGGTCTGGGTACCTTTTGGGCCTCGGCTGGTTCAGGGCATTGTCTTTGCGCTGAGCGACCAGCCTCAGGTTGAAGAGACAAAGGATATAGCCGAGGCTATCGACCCTCAGCCCATGCTCTTCCCCTATCAGGTCGAGCTTGCCCGATGGATAGCCGAGCGCTATCTATCTTCCTATTTCGATGCAGCAGCGCTAATGCTGCCGCCAGGATTCGAGCGCAGGGTGCTCACCTTCGTTCAGCCTTCACCGAATCCATCGGAGCTTGCAATATCCTCCCTAACAGCGCAACAACAGAAGCTGCTGACCGTTCTTCGGAAGGAAGGGAGAATTGAATTAAGGAAGCTTAAGAAGCTGCTGCGTAAAGAAAAGGTCGACGCCATTCTAGAGCAGCTTTTACGCAAGGGCCTCATTGTCAAGACCCATGAACTGGAGAGAATAAAGGTAAGACCGCGTCTGGTGTCGTACCTGAGGCTTGCAGTTACTGCCGATAAGGCCCACGAACTGATACCCCTTCTCGAACAAAGGAGAGCCCATCAACAGGCAAAGCTGCTCAGGCTTCTAGCTACAGAGCCTGGGCCCATTTCACTTGCGGAAGCGAGACAAAGGCTAAGTTTCACATCAACTTTGTTGAAGACCCTGAGCCGACAAGGTTTAATCACCATCGAAGAGGTCAGGGTGCAACGAGACCCGCTGGCCCACCGCACCTTTACTCCAACACTCCCTCGCACCCTGACCCAGACACAGGAGAAAGCCTGGCTTCAGATCAAAGCTGAGATGGAAAAATCAAACGCTTCCTCGGTATTCCTCCTCCACGGAGTCACCGGCAGCGGCAAGACTGAGATATATTTGAGAGCGTTAGCTCAAGCTATCTCACTGGGGAAGCGCGCTATAGTCCTCGTCCCCGAGATCGCCCTTACGCCGCAGACCATTGACCGCTTTGCATCACGTTTCCCCGACAGAGTGGCTGTGCTCCATAGCAAACTATCCCCAGGAGAGCAATTCGACGAGTGGCAACGAATCAAGGACGGCGAATTCGATGTCGTCATCGGCTCGAGAGGTGCGCTTTTCGCCCCGCAGCCGGACCTGGGACTCATCGTCATAGACGAAGAGCACGAATGGACTTATAAGCAGGAGGAGCAGCAGCCACGCTATCATGCCCGGGACGTCGCCCTCAAGCTGGCAGAGCTAACCAACTCGGTGGTAATCCTGGGAAGCGCCACCCCCGATGTCACTAACTACTATCGAGTGCAACAAGGCGAGTTCAGGCTGCTCCAACTCCCCGAGAGGATAAGCTCAGGAGAGCCATCTCCTCTCCCTCAGGTCGAGGTCATAGACCTGCGCCGTGAGCTGAAAGAGGGGAACAGGAGCATCTTCAGCCGTTCTCTGGCTAAAGGCATTGCCGATGCCTTGCACGCGCGGGAGCAGGTTATCCTGTTCCTCAACCGCAGAGGAACAGCAACCTTCGTCCAGTGCCGCGATTGCGGCTTCGTGCTGCGCTGCAGGCGCTGCGACGTCGCGCTGACCTATCATGCTGACAAGGACGACCTGGTCTGCCACCATTGTAATTACAGGACTAAACCCCCGGAGATATGTCCTAACTGTCAAAGCAGGCGGATCAAATTTCTGGGTATCGGCACTCAGAAGGTGGAAGAGGAGGTTGCTAAAACGTTCCCCGAGGCACGGATACTGCGCTGGGACCGCGATGTTACCAAAGGAAAGCATTCTCACGAAAAAATCATGGATCAGTTTTTAGCACACGAGGCTGATATCCTCATCGGGACCCAGATGATAGCCAAAGGACTTGATATGCCTCTGGTGACCCTGGTGGGAGTAATCAATGCCGATATCGGGCTTCACCTCCCCGATTTCCACTCCAGCGAACGCACCTTCCAAATACTGGCACAGGTAGCAGGCAGAGCTGGGAGAGGTAAGATGGGGGGCAAGGTCGTCGTCCAGAGCTATACGCCAGACCATTACGCCATAGCCGCTGCAGCGAAGCACGACTATGCCAAATTCTACGAGCAGGAGATCGCCTTCCGCCGCCAGCAGGGCAACCCGCCGTTCAGCCGGCTGGTGCGCCTTCTCTATACTCACACCAACGCCGCCCGCTGCCAGAAAGAGACACAGCGCATTTACCGTCTTCTGGAGCAGGAGAGAGATACCCAGGGATTGCCCAACACTACTCTGATTGGGCCCTCGCCCGCCTTTACCCAGCGGGTCAGAGGCAGATTCCGCTACCAGATAATCATCCGCAGCGCCGACCCCTTGCCTCTCCTTTCCCGTATGAATTTTCCTCAGGGTTGGTCAATAGACATCGACCCCGTAAGCCTAATTTAGGCTTTACAACCGCCTTGGGTTAGACTATAATCTCCCTAATTGCAAAAAATCTGCCATACTATATCGAGAGTCAGGGTTCAAGCATGGCGATTATGCCCGTAATCAAAATGGATAACCCCGTGCTCCACCAGAAGGCAAAAAGGGTAAGGAAAGTAGACGATTCCATTCAAAAGCTCATCGATAATATGATTGAAACTATGCACGACGTTGAAGGAGTAGGGCTGGCTGCCCCTCAGGTCGGAGTCCCGCTTCAAGTAGTTGTAATCCAACTGCCAGATGAAGAAGATGTGATCACGCTCATCAACCCCGAGATTGTGAAAAGCTCCGAGGAAACTGAGATGATGACAGAGGGTTGCCTCAGCCTGCCCGGTTACAACGGGGAGATAAAGCGTTCTACCTCAGTCACAGTGAAAGCACGCGACCGTCAGGGGAAGCCGATTCGCATAAAAGGAGAGGGGCTCATGGCCCAGGTGCTGCAGCACGAGACAGACCATATAAATGGCATGGTTTTCGTTGACCACCTAGAGAGCATGGACGAGCTACATAAAACCGAAGAGGATGAGGAAGAGACAGGCAATATCTAGAAAAAGAAATCTTTAATGACTAATCTTACTAAAGAGAGGCTGAAAATTTACGTCCCTGAGGAGGCAGCTTCACTCCTGGAAAAGCTGGGAGAGTCCCTTCAGCAGCGCAACATCGATTGTTATGTTGTCGGCGGCTTTGTCCGCGATGGGCTAATGGGGCGAACCAATAGCGACATCGACCTCGCAGTGGCTGGTGACGCTATAGAAATCGCTTCCGAGGTAGCTAAGGCCTTCGGCGCCAGGATGGTGCCTCTGGACGAGGTGAATCAAGTAGCCAGAGTGGTTTTCCCCCAAGCTGGCTACCAGTGGCATCTCGACTTCGCCACTATACGAGGCAGCATCGAGCAAGACCTTACACTCCGTGACTTCACCGTAAACGCTATCGCTATAAGATTGCCCGAGGTTAAGGGTAGCTGGGCACAAGCCGAAGTTATAGACCCACTATGCGGATGCCGCGACCTGAGCCAGAGGGTTATTCGCGCGGTGAGCGATGCAAGTTTTCGGCAAGACCCGGCACGCCTTCTCAGAGCGGTTCGCCTTGCAGCTACGCTCGACTTCTCCATTGATCCTGCTACCGAAGCTCTCATACAGCGCGACAGCAGACTGGTCACTACCGTTGCCGGTGAGCGACTGCGTGACGAACTATGTTACATTCTTGAAACCCACAAAGCATATCAATCATTCTGCTATCTCGACCGACTGAGCCTGCTCGCTCCTCTGATGCCCGAGCTAACCAGTTCCAAAGGGGTGACACAGCCCAAGGAGCATTTCTGGGATGTCTTCGACCACTCCATGGAAACAGTTGCCTGTGTAGAACGTCTGCTCAGAGAGAAAGATGACAATAAGGAAGATGAGCTCATTGCTCTGGTACCCTGGTCACCCGAAATCGCCCGGCATTTCACCCAGGAGGTCTCGGGAGGACGAACCAGAAGGGCTCTATTGAAGCTGGCAGCACTGCTCCACGATATCGGTAAACCTGCGACTAAAACAATAGAGCAAAGTGGGCGGATGCGCTTTCTGGGCCATGCCCAAGAAGGGTCTGCCATGGCGGTTCAAATCATGGAGCGGTTAAGGTTCAGCAACCGTGAGATAAAGATGGTGCAACTGATGATCGAGCACCACCTGCGCCCCGGATATCTGCTGTCCGAAGATGGGCCCTCACGCCGTGCGATCTATAAATATTTCAGGGACACTGCAGATGTAGGCATAGATACCCTATTCCTCGGCCTTGCAGACCATCTGGCAGCTCGAGGGCCTACACTAGACCCCGACCAGTGGCGCAAACATACAGAGGTAACACAATATATTCTCTCCAAGTGGTTCGAGGAAAAAGCCACAGTCATGCCACCTAAGTTGATAGATGGGCATATCTTGATCGAGAAGTTAGGACTTAGCCCGGGGCCTCAAATCGGCCAACTGCTGGAGATGGTGAGAGAAGCACAGGCTGGCGGTGAGATACAGACCACTGAAGAAGCGCTTGACCTTGTAATAAAGCATCTGGAGAGTAATTAGTGAACCGTAGAAACCTCATTATACTTACTCTTATCATCATCCTGGTCGCATTGGGACTTACGGAAGTGCTGGTCAAAAATTCGCCAAGCATACAGGGTGGTAACCCAGGGAACAATACCCTGGGAATGAGGCTGGGCTTAGATTTGAGCGGCGGCACTCGCCTTGTCTACAAAGCTGACCTATCCCAGATTGGCAATGAGTCCACTACATCAGCCGTACAAGGCGCTATGGACATCATCACCCGGAGAGTCGATGCCTACGGCGTTTCTGAGGCAACTATTCAAAAGCTGGGCTCTGATCAAATCGTGGTGCAACTCCCTGGGGTCAGGGATGTAGAGGCAGCAATCAACCTCATCGGCTCTACAGCACAGCTTGAGTTCAAAGAGCTAGTGTACGACAGCAGTGGAAATCCCGTTTTGGATAGCAACGGTAATCCGCAATGGATATCAGCCACAGGTATAGACAGCAGCGGCCAAGAGGTCCCTCTGACCGGCAAATATCTCAAGAGAAATGCCCAAGTCGTCTTCGCAACAAATACCAATGCGCCCGAGGTATCCTTTGAGTTCGACGCCGAGGGAGCAACGTTATTCGGACAAATAACGGGGCGTCTCATCGGCAAGCCGCTAGGCATTTTCCTTGATAATCAGCTAATCTCCAGTCCGACAGTCAGAGCCCAGATCGGGGCGAGTGGTGTCATCGAAAACATACCTCTAGATGAAGCACGTAACCTGGCGATCCTGCTCAACGCAGGTGCTCTGCCCGTTCCCCTCACAGGGCCCATTGAGCGGACGTCCGTAGACCCTACCCTGGGCGCCGATTCGATAAGAAAGAGCCTTATCGCCGGAATGGTAGGGCTTATCCTGGTCATAGTATTTATGGTGCTTTACTACCGCCTCCCTGGTGTACTGGCCAGCGTGGCTTTAATTATCTACGGCATACTGATGCTCGCACTGTTCAAACTGATACCGGTAACACTAACACTGCCCGGCATCGCAGGTTTCATCCTGTCCATCGGCATGGCAGTTGACGCCAATGTGCTCATTTTCGAGAGGTTGAAGGAGGAGCTAAGGTCAGGACGAACCCTTGGCGTGGGTATAGAAACCGGCTTCAACCGTGCCTGGCCTGCTATTCGTGATAGCAACATAACCACCATTATCGTCTGCATCATCCTCTACTGGGTAGGAAGCGCGTTAGCAGAGCCCAGGATGATGGGGTTTGCGCTCACCCTCGGCATTGGCGTGGCGCTCAGCATGTTCAGCGCTATAATCATCACCAGAACCTTTATCCGCCTTCTGGGCAGGACCAACGTAGCGGATAACCTTCCTCTTTTTGGGGTGGCGAAGCCTGCGCAGGCATCAAATCCCAAGGAGCAAGAATAGTTGTTGGACTTTGTAAGCAAAAGGAAATGGTTCTTCCTGGCATCAGGGATAATAATTGTCGCTGGTATCATCGCGCTGATAGTATCCGGGCTTAATCTAGGCTTGGAATTCAGCAGCGGTACCACCATGACTATGGTCTTCGAAGATCGGGTGGAGCAAGGAGCCTTGAGGACTGCTTTAGCTGATCTGGGACACTCCAACGCCATAATCCAGCGCAGCGCCCGAGATGCCTTCTTAGTCCAAGGGCTTACGTTAAGCTCAGACGAGAAGGACAAACTGATCAATGACCTGCAGACAAGATTCGATACGACAATCAGAATAGCCGAGTTCGGTTCGGTGGGAAATGCAACGGCAGGGAATGAGACGATAGGGAACACGACGCTTGCCCTTATGTTCGGGAAAGAGATAGCCCAGAGCGACTTGGGCAATGTAACAGTAGTTTCGGGAAACGAAACCGTAGCTTTGGGAGATCCAAAGTTAAACATGAAGCAAGCCACCCTTGATTCCTACCTTATAAGAACAAGTCCAGTATCCACGAAAGAGCAGGCACAGATCAAACAGACCCTACAGCAGAAGTTCGGGCCTACGGATTACCTGGATTTCGCTACTATCTCTCCTGAGGTCTCCGGGCAGCGCGTTAAATATAATATCTACGC
>CAYGWR010000044.1:1541-8269 GCA_964353645.1 uncultured Dehalococcoidia bacterium | reverse complement strand
AACTATATTGAAAAGATTGACCAACTGGGCGGTGCTCTTGCTGCCATTGAGCATGGGTTACAGCAAAGGGAGATCCAGGAAAGCTCCTACCGTGCCCAGAAGGATATAGAGAGTGGCAAGAGAACCGTAGTAGGGGTTAATAAGTTCGTCTCACCCTATCCGGCGATAACCGGGCTGCTGAAGGTCAATCCGGTCGAGGCTGAAAAGCAGAAGCAGCGCGTGATCGCGCTTAAAGCAAAGAGGGATAAGAAAAAGGTCACTCAGGCGCTTAACAATCTGAAGGAAGTGGCAAGCGGCAAAGGAAACACTGTGCCTGTGTTCATCGAGTGCGTCGAGTCTTACGCTACTACAGGTGAGATCTGCGATGTGCTCCGCGGCGTGTTCGGAGAGCAACAGGAATTTCTGGTATTCTAGGCTGCTGAAATAGGAATTAGAAGTTAGCATAAATGGAGGGAACATGATAAAGAGGGTCAACCATGTGGCTATTGCGGTGAAGAACCTCGATGAGGCATTGAAAACTTTCGAGAACCTGCTCGGTCATAAGGCCGCTCAGGTGAAGGAAGTCCCCGACCAGAAGATAAAGGCAGCGATGATTCATGTAGGCGATGTTGAGATCGAGTTGATTCAGCCTACTGACCCCGGTACCGGAGTGGCCAAGTTTCTGGAGAGCAAAGGTGAGGGGGTGCATCATATCTGCTTCGAGGTCGACGATGTAGACAAGGAGCTACAGGCGATGGCAGCCAAAGGTGTTGAGACTATAGACAAGAAGGGCAGGCCGGGGCTGGCAGGTAAGATTGGCTTTCTGCATCCTAAGTCTGCCAAAGGGGTGCTTATAGAGCTGGCGCAAAAGGTTTAAGCAGCTAAAGGTAATTCACATAGTAGAGGGGAGTTTACCATGGCTGATGAAAAGAAAATCCGTGTTCTTGTAGCGAAACCCGGCCTCGATGGACATGACCGTGGTGCTAAAGTAGTAGCTCGAGCCCTGCGCGATTACGGTATGGAGGTAATCTATACCGGCATTAGGCAAACTCCGGAGATGATAGCACAGAGCGCATTGCAAGAGGATGTTGATGTTGTGGGACTTAGCATCCTCTCCGGGGCACACCTTGAGCTTTTCCCGCTCATCGTGGAGCAACTTAAGAAGAGAGGGGTGGGGCAAGCGATTGTCATCGCTGGTGGCATTATCCCAGAGGAAGACCACGCAGCCTTGCACAAAATAGGCATAAAAGGTATCTTCGGGCCCGGTACTCCTACCAAGGATATCGCTGAGTTCATAAGAAAAGCTGTACCTGAGAAGAAGGCAAAATAGGGCGGCGTCTTAGGCTGGGGATAGGAGGGGGAAAACATGTCGGGGCATTCCAAATGGTCAAAAATTAAACGTCAAAAAGGAGTGGTCGATGCCAAGCGGGGGCAGCTTTTCACCAAGCTAGCTCGCGAGATTAGCGTTGCTGTCCGCCAGGGAGGTGCCGACACGGAGGCCAATTTTAAGCTAAGACTTATAATGCAGAAGGCACGAGACAACAACATGCCCCTGGAAAACATCGATCGTGCTATTAAGCGTGCCAGCGGTGGAACTGACGGAGCAGCACTATCTGAGGTGACCTATGAGGGATATGGCCCCGGCGGCAGCGCCATTTTAGCGCAGGCTTTGACAGACAACAAGAATCGGACACTGTCTGAGGTGCGCAATATCTTGGGCCGAGGGGGCGGCAACCTGGGTGAGAGTGGCTCAGTGACCTGGCTGTTTGAGTCCAGGGGCGTGATCATCATCGACGGTACTAAGGAAAATGCAGAGGAAGTGGCCCTGTTCGCTATCGATGCTGGTGCGGAAGATGTAAAGATCGAGGGAACTTCTCTCGAAGTGAATACCAAGCCCCAGGACCTTGAAGCGGTGAGAAAAGCACTGGAGCTAAAAAAGGTTCCGATTTCCTCCTCAGATCTGTCTATGGTCCCCAAGACGATGGTCAAACTCGATGAGAAGTCTGCGCTTCAGGCGCTTAGGCTTCTCGACAAGCTGGAGGAGCTTGATGAGGTGCAGCATGTATACACTAATGCTGATTTTCCTGACGATGTAGTGGGTAAGTATCAGGGATGAAGATGCCTCGATGCCAATCCGTGTTTTAGGCCTTGACCCGGGCATTGCGATGATGGGATATGGCGTCATTGAGGATAACGATGGCAATCTCACTGCGATAGAATACGGTGGATTGTCCACACCGGCCAAACAAGCTACCCCCGAAAGGTTGCGTGCTCTTTACGAAGGCGTCATTGTCCTCATTGAACGCCATAAACCTACAGAAGTTGCTGTTGAGCTCTTTGTGGCTCGCAATTTGAGGACGGCGCTGATGGTGGGGCAGGCCCGGGGAGTGGCTCTTCTGGCTGCAGCTAACAAGAGCCTCCCGGTCTACGATTATACGCCGCTTCAGGTGAAGCAGAGGGTCTCTGGATACGGGCGAGGTGAGAAGAGACAGGTTCAGGAGATGGTAAAGATGCAGCTTGGGCTAGACTGTATCCCTGAGCCGGATGACGCAGCCGATGCCCTGGCGGTTGCTATCTGCCACATAAGCGAGGCACGCTTCTCCCGTCTATTGGCAAATAGTTTGTAAAAGTGAAGGATCGACGATGATCGCTGGCATCGAAGGTATATTGAAATCACGTGGTGAAGACGGGGTTGTTGTGGATGTCGGCGGCGTGAGCTTTCGTCTTCAGTCTCCAACATCCACCATAAGCACACTGGGAATCCCCGGTGACAGAGTGAAACTCCATACACATCTTCATGTAAGGGAGGACAACCTGGCTCTTTACGGCTTCGCCTCGTCTGAGGAGCTCAGGCTGTTCGAGCTGCTTATCGCCGTGTCTGGAATCGGCCCTAAAACCGCACTTGCGCTGCTCTCGGCTCTTAGCCCGGAACGACTTGGGGTTGCCATAGCTCGAGGCGATGCCGAAGTACTGAGCTCGGTACCGGGGATAGGCAAGAAGACAGCGGCGCGCCTTGTTTTAGAATTGAAAGGCAAGTTTGAGCAGGTAAGTGTGGCCAGCCATTCTCCGCATGAAGATGTTAAAGCAGCATTGATTGGTTTGGGCTATTCAGCAGCGGAGGCGAACCCCGCTATTGCCACGCTCCCTGATGCTCCTGACCTCTCTCTTGAGGACAAGATAAAACTCGCCCTGCGACACTTTGCGAGAACAGGCTAAAAGTACCTCTTTACGAATTCAAGCACCCAATCAAGTGTCCAGGCACCGGCAAAAGCAACGAGTATACTCTTCGGCGTTTTACCAAGAAAGCATACCAGTAAAAACTTCCAGATGGGGTATCTTAGAGCACCGGCAGCGGCTCCTGCTAAATCGAAGAGTGGATTGGGCACGAAGGCGAGAACAAAAATTACAATAGAACCCCTCCGTTTCATCCACCGCTCCATGCGTAAGTAGGTCTTGTTGTTCTTGAGCACAATTTGGCCACTGTAGCCAGCCATATAGCCAGTGATCTCTCCTAATGCTGAACCTGCTCCTGCCGCTAACCCTACCAAGAACGGGTCGTAGGCAGCGCCAAGAGCGAAAATCAATGCTAAGCCGGGTATGGGCAGGATGATGGTAGCGCTGCTAAGGAGACTGATGAGAAAGGCACCCAGGTAACCATAACCGGCGAGGTTGGATACCCGGTCGCGGAAGATGAAGATGCTGGCGGTGACACCGAGTACAATCAGGATAACTAAGATGCGTAGATATAGCTCACGTGACAAGAAAGGCCGTTTTGCAGCCTTGGCTTGCTGTTCCCCGCCTGTCTCCATACCTTTCCCATCATCACTAATGGTATCGAGTGTAGGGTCTTTCTCTCCCATTTATTCAATATCCCTCTTCCGCAACATTATATAGCATATCGAGGAGCAACGTCGAAAAAGCCAAAGGCGCAGGGCCTTCGTATATATGCCGGGAAATAGACAGATACAAGCGAGTGCCTTTCTTTGCGTGAGATAGGGGAAGCTGCCGTTACTTAACAGGCAAAAGATTGGAAGGCTTACTCTCTAAGCAGGCAACTGAAGGAGGCTACCTTATCGCCCGGCTCCACCTTCATCACGCTTACACCCTGGGTATCTCTGCCCAGGGAGGGGATGTCATCGAGGGTGGTTCGTATTACTATACCTTTGGCGGATATGAGCATAAGCCCCTGATGGGGATGAACAACGGATGCACCTACAACCTTGCCTGTTTTGGGTATGACTTTGAAAGTCCGTACTCCACTACCTCCGCGCGCTTGAAGGGGGTAAGCATTAAGCTCAGTGCGCTTGCCGAACCCGTTGGCGCTGATTGCAAATAGATAAGCCTCAGGGTCAGTAATATCCATAGCGACCACACGGTCGCCAGCGGCAATCCGAATGCCTCGCACACCGCCGCTGGTTCGGGAAGCGGCTCGTAAGGCAGAGACAGCGAACTTGATTGATTGGCCGCTCTCTGTTACCAGGATGACCTGATCATCTGCTCCTGCAAGCCTGGCCGAGATTAACTCATCGCCCTGCTCCAAGTCCATGGCGATAAGACCACTAGAGCGCACCGAAGAAAACTCAGCGAGACTTGTCTTCTTGACCTCGCCTTTGATGGTGGCGATCACCAGGAATTTGTCCTCTGAGAAGGAGGTGATAGCTACAACCGCGGTAACCCGCTCTTTGGTCTCTATTGAAAGCAGGTTAACAACAGGTAGGCCTTTAGCTGTCCGGGAACTCTCCCTGGGGATATCGTAGCACTTTAGCTGGAATACCCGTCCTCGGTCGGTGAAGAACAGCAAGTTATGGTGGGTGCTGGTGACAAGCAGTTGCCGAACGTTATCCGCCTCCTTTGTCTCCATGCCTATGATACCCCTGCCTCCACGGTGCTGCTGCCGGTACGTGTCTGGAGCTACTCTCTTTATGTATCCTCTATTGCTTAAGGTGACCACCATCGGCTGTTTGGGGATGAGCTCTTCCTCGCTAAAATCTCGTATCTCCTCATCGCTGATCTCGGTACGCCGCGGGTCTCCGTACTTGGACTTCAGTTCGCCGATCTCATCTTTAATCAGGAAATCTATCTTCTTGGGATTGGCCAAAAGGTCCTCAAGGTAGGCTATAGTTTTCAGTACCTCTGTATATTCGTCGGTAGTCTTCTTGCGTTCCAGGGCTGCCAGACGACGCAGTTGCATCTCAAGAATAGCCTGTGCCTGAATCTGGGATAGGCCAAATTGATTCATGAGGTTGGTGCGGGCGGCTTCCACAGTTTGCGAACGGCGGATAGTGGCAATCACCTCATCGAGGTGGTCGAGAGCGATCTTGAATCCCTCAAGGATGTGAGCTCGTTCCTTTGCTCGTTCCAGGTCGAAGCGAGACCTGCGGGTAATGATCTGGCGGCGGAAGTCGACATAGTTTAAGAGAGCGCCTTTGAGGGTGATCACTTTGGGTTGGCCATCGACCAGGGCCAGCATATTGGCGAAGAAGGAGGACTGCATCGCAGTATGCTTATAGAGGTTGTTGAGAATCTGCGGTGCCTGTCCTTCCCGCCTTAATTCGATTACGATGCGCATTCCCTCTCTATCAGACTCGTCGCGCACCTCGGAGATTCCATCTATTCTCTTGTTCTTGGCCAGCTCGGCGATCCTCTCCACCAGTGTCGCCTTATTGATCTGATAAGGCAACTCGGTAACCACTATCTGGTACCTTCTTCCTTTAGCCGCCTCCTCGATATGTGCCTTGGCCCTCACTACCATCCTGCCGTGGCCAGTAGTATAGGCGCTCTTTATCCCTTCTCTGCCCTCTAAGATGCCCCCTGTAGGAAAGTCCGGGGCCGGGATTAGCTTTATGAGATCATCGATGGTGGCCTCGGGATTATCGATCAGGTAAGAGATGCCGTCGCAGAGCTCACTGAGATTGTGCGGGGGGATATTAGTCGCCATGCCTACAGCGATACCGGCAGCGCCGTTAAGGAGCAGATTGGGCAGCCTGGCTGGAAGAACCGTGGGCTCTTTGAGGCTGTTGTCGAAGTTCGGGGTGAAGTCGACAGTATCTTTCTCAATATCGGCTAGTATCTCCC
Organism: uncultured Dehalococcoidia bacterium; assembly: GCA_964353645.1. Lineage (GTDB taxonomy): Bacteria > Chloroflexota > Dehalococcoidia > SZUA-161 > SZUA-161 > JACWAE01. The sequence continues at coordinate 2,215 of CAYGWR010000044.1, read as the reverse complement.
CCGCGATCCGGGAGAGTCGGGCCTCGGTATATCTCATTGCCGCCGGGGGGTCGTTGTCTATGCTGCCGAAATTGCCCTGTCCGTCAACCAGCCTGTACCTCATAGAGAAATCTTGAGCCATACGCACCATAGCATCATAGACTGCGGTATCCCCGTGAGGATGGTATTTGCCTAGAACTTCTCCGACTATACGTGCGCTCTTCTTGTAGGGAGTGTTATAGTGCAGTCCCATATCATTTAAGGCGTAAAGTATTCTCCGTTGCACGGGCTTTAAGCCATCACGGACATCAGGCAGGGCTCGAGAGACAATAACGCTCATGGCGTAGTCGAGATAAGAGTTTCTCATCTCATCTTCGATATTGACCGGCCTGACTGTTCCAATCTCCATGACTTAGTACCTCCGGAGGGTTCTAGACCGCGACGAGGTTGGTCACACTCAAGGTGACGGGAACAGTTTATCACGTTCGCCGCCGTTCGTCAAAGGGACAAATGAGGCCTTAATCGTGAGTACAGATTCAAAAAGCTGACCTCTCTGGCGGCTTCTAAATGGTTGGGCAAGCTTCCTCGGAATTCATCATACCTAATCACTCGCATTGAGGGAGAGGGATTCTATGCAAAACTACACGAAGGACTATAGCAGGCAGAATCTATGTATTACGATGAGGTCGTTGAAC
>CAYGWR010000044.1:0-1441 GCA_964353645.1 uncultured Dehalococcoidia bacterium | reverse complement strand
AAAGGGCCCCCTCAAAAAGGGGGGCAAGGATATCTCGAGGGTCAAAAAGTCTCTCGGAAGGTGATGCCAGCTAGCTTTCCTTCTTCTTCCTCTTGAACAGGGATGTAACCGAAATGAACATTTGAGCCAGCTTCGTTAGCACTTTGACCACGATGGGTATGCTAAGTATCTTGATCACTAACTTGTTACTCATCATCTTGAGCATTAGTCTATCTTTCCAGCTCATGCTCGTCTTCTCCTGCGATATGCTATTATTATAACCCCGGGTGGCAACTGGCTGCACGCTCTTAGCTGCGGTGGTTGATGGCCTAGGGGGCACCTTTTTGGCTGTAGTGCTCGGTGGCGTAGGAGATACACTCTTAGCTGTGGTGCTTGATGGCGTAGGAGATACACTCTTGGCTGTGGTGCTCGGTGGTCTAGGAGGCATCCTCCTAGCTCGGGTACCAGGTGGTCTAGGGGGCATTTTCTGTTTCCTAGTCCTGAGCCTCAGGTAAGTGACCACAAGCCAGAGTCTCCAGGCGGCATAGGCTCGCCTAATAAGTCTGATTAACCAGACTAGCACACCCAGTTCTATCGGTACAAAAAGTATAAGAGGAACAACGATGAGGATGAGGATCAAGGAGGAAAAGCGAGAAGTAGCAATGATCAAGAAAAGCAAGAGCACCGCTAGGACAAGCAAGGCGAAGAAGTTCTCAGCGCTGGCTGACCACTTGCCCGCTCTCTTAATTAAAGGATAAGCATTCTTCACAACATAGACAATTGCCGCTGCGGGGATACTAAGAATGACAATACCAATAAGCGCCAGTGCCACGGCGATAACAAAAATAATGATTAACACTAAAGAACTGCTCATTTTTCACCTACGGAATATATGGTACTCCCAGTTCCCTCACTGCTGCTAGCATTACCATTATCTTGGCTAGCACCCTACCGAGAATATCGGCAAAATCGGTCAACATGAGTCTATCAATAAGTCCGTCAAAGAACTTGACAAACGTGGTTTGGAGATATTCCAGGTCCTCCACAAAGCTTCCGGGTTCCTTAACCGGTACATCTACCTCAGGGGTGCGCAGCAGAACAAAGCACAGTCTGGCTGTCTTGAAGGCCTCGCCCTCGGGGTTGGGTAGAGCAATCATGCCCTCGGTGCCAATGTAGTACTTGCCAGCATCAGCATCTATCCATGTTCCTTTCAAGCTCGCTGACTTGCCTGTTTCCTCTTGACGGAGGTAAAACAGCGACCTGACCCTGCTACCGTACATATCCAGGACGATGGTCTCAATGGAGGTATCTGATAGCTGCAGCGTGAGGTTACCCACCGCGTGCATGGAGTAACTCTCGGGCGCATTCGCCCTTTCAACTACGAATACATATCCTGCAAGCGTTGCATCGGCGATCTTGCCATAATTGGTACACCATCCCCAACCCTGAAGCTCAAGATGTT
>CAYGWR010000043.1:3006-8564 GCA_964353645.1 uncultured Dehalococcoidia bacterium | reverse complement strand
GCCACAAAGCTGGGCGAAGAGACCGTAGCGATAATCATGGGGCACCAGATTAAGGACTTGGCAGCAGAGTTCGCCCCCTACGGAATCGACAAAGCGTTTGTTATAGAAGATAACCGCCTCGAGAAATATACTGGCGATACCTACGTCGATGCGTTGGCGCAAGTGGTCAGTTTAAATAAGCCATCAATTATCCTGTTTGCCACAACCCCAATGGGAAACGACTTAGCCCCCAGGCTTGCTGCCAGGCTTAGAGTAGGTTTGATATCGCGATATACTGAAATCGAAATAGATAAAGATAAAAAATTAACAGCGCGAAGGCCCATACATAGTGGAAAAGCCCAGGCAACAGTGTCTCTTCTCAGAAAACCATTAGTAGCAACTGTCGACCCCCAATTGCTGACCCTGCTGAAGTCCAAGGAGACAAAGGAACCCCAAGTCACAGAATGCAAGGTGAACATCGATTCAAAAAATAATAGAACAAGGCTGATTGACTATCTAAAAGCGGATCCGTGTGCGGTATGTGTAAGCGAGGCTGAGATTGTCATAGGGGTAGGTAAAGGGCTGGCCTGCGCCGAAAATCTCAAAGCGATTGAAGAGTTAGCCCGGATTTTAGGCGCCTCTGTCGGCGGCAGCAGACGCGCCACTGATGAGCGCTGGATAGTTGATGAAAGGAGAATCGGGTTAACCGGGAAAACCATAGCCCCCAAGCTTTACCTAATATGTGGCATCTCGGGGGCCTTCCATCACACCCTCAGCATAAAAGGCTCCCAGTTGATGGTGGCAATCAACACCGATCGAAACGCCCCCATAGCCAAGATGGCTGACCTTGTACTAGTTGGAGACATGCAGCAGATAATACCTGAACTAACAAAACAGTTGCGCGAATTAATGAAGCCGACCACCTGATAATAAATGTATTGTAGTCATTCCATCAACCTATGAAGATTATAGTCTGCATCAAACAGGTTCCTGACCCAACAATTGTTAAATTTAATATAGAGACCGGCACTCTAGATAATATCCGCTACATATTGGATCCCGTGGACGAGATAGCTCTTAGCGAAGCTATCAAAATTAGAGAGAGGGACTGGGGAAAAGTCACCGCAATTAGCCTGGGGCCTCCCAGAGTAGAAGAGGCATTGAGAAACTGCCTGAAGATGGGAGTCGACGAGGCAATACATCTCTGTGACGAAGCTTTTGACAACCTGGACGTGTATTCGACCTCAATAGTCCTGGCCAAGTTGATCGCAACGCGCCAGTATGACCTGATCCTTTGTGGCCGGGAGTCCATAGATGAAGGTACCGGCTTTTTGGGAGCCGGGATAGCAGAATGGTTGAATTTGCCGCTCGTTACCGCCGTCACGCGACTGGATATCTTTGCTGATACAAAAACCGCGAGAGTCCACCGGCGTTTGAAGGGTGGCGATAGAGAGATCCTGGAATGCCAGTTACCGGCTGTATTCACCGTCGAAAGCGTGCTCCGTAAACCTGTATACCCTCCGCTTAAGACCATCCTGGCTGGCCTTAAAAAAAGTATTACCAAGATAGATGCCAAATCGCTGGGCATCGATGTGAGAAGCATCGAGCCAGCTATGGCTGTGGTGGGCATATCCCAACCAAAACCCAGATTGAAAAAAACCGCCACCATCGATAGCAAGCTATCCGCCCATGAAAGAATGAAGCTCCTCATGTCAGGCGGCACCCAGCAGAAAGTCTCCAAAACAGTCGAAAAACTCCCACAAGCAGCAGCGGCCGACCTAATACAATTCTTGATAATTAACGGCATCATCTCCAAGCAAGAATAGCTGCTGCAATACGTGTTGCCCCGGCAGCGAATCCGCCTCTAGCCACTTCATTAATCACTACAAATTACCGAGCTGTCCTATAACAGCTACGATGATAGTAAGTGGACTCGTCCGCATTAGTCAAATTAAGTTCAGGAGAAAACAAGAGATGTTTTGCTATAATTGCTTGCTATATGCTGTAAGTGGTTGTAAATAGCTGTGGATAGACTTGCGATTAAAATCAATCTGAGTTATCTTAGTGAAGTTAGCACTCTCTGGCAGAGAGTGCTAATTACAGGTTTGGCGATAAGAAGCAAGTATAGAAAGGGAGGTTGGAGATGGCAATGAATCTGAAGCCTTTGGCAGACCGGGTTGTTGTAAAGCCGCTAACAAAGGAAGAGGTCACTAAAGGTGGCATCCTCATTCCCGATACCGCCAAAGAGAAGCCGCAAGAGGGCGAGATCGTAGCTGTTGGACCTGGCAAGATGGGCGAGGACGGGAAGCGGATCGAGATGGAAGTAAAAAAGGGAGACCGTGTGATCTATGCCAAATATGCGGGCATGGAGTGGAAACACGATGGTGAGGAATATCTAATCCTGCGCGAAAGCGACATTCTGGCTAAGACGAGCAAATAGGGGGGAGAATCCTGCCTAAATAGAGAGAGGAGAAAGATAAATGGCAAAACAGATAATATTCGGGGAAGACGCCAGGCGTTCACTAAGGAAAGGCGTTGATGCCCTTGCACAAGCAGTCAAGATAACCCTAGGCCCTAAAGGGCGCAATGTAGTGCTAGACAAGAAATGGGGCCCACCGAATGTTTGCAGCGACGGAGTCACTATTGCCAAGGAGATCGAACTGCAGGACCCGTTCGAGAACATCGGCGCGCAGTTGATAAAGGAGGCAGCCACCAAGACCAATGATATCGCCGGAGATGGCACCACCACCGCCGTGGTGCTGGCACAGGCCATGCTTCATGAGGGGATGAAGAACGTAGCCGCAGGAGCGAACCCCATGGCCCTGAAGAGGGGTATTGAGAAAGCTGTGGCGGCACTAGTAGCCGAGCTCAAGAAGCTGGCAACCCCGATAAAGGGCAAGGAACAGATAGCCCAGGTAGCCGCCCTCTCCGCTCATGATAACGAAATCGGTCAACTCATCGCCGATGTCATGGAGAAAGTGGGCAAGGACGGTGTAATCACTGTAGAGGAATCCAAGGGAATAAAATTCGAAACTGAGTTCGTAGAGGGCATGCAATTCGACCGCGGCTATATCAGCCCCTACTTCATCACCAACGCCGAACGTATGGAGACCGTCCTTGAGGACCCCTACGTCCTGATCACCGACAAGAAGATCTCCGCTATCTCCGACCTCCTACCGCTTCTGGAGAAGTTGCTGCAGGTCTCGAAGAACCTAGTGGTCATTGCAGAGGATGTCGAAGGAGAAGCCCTGGCTACCCTGGTAGTCAACAAACTGAGGGGAACCTTGAACTGCCTCGCAGTCAAAGCACCAGGTTTTGGCGATCGACGTAAGGCTATGCTCGAAGACATCGCTATATTAACCGGCGGCAACATGATCAGCGAGGAAATAGGTAGAAAGCTAGATTCGGCCACTATTGCCGACATGGGCCGTGCACGCAAGGTAGTCTCAAACAAAGACGACACTACCATTGTCGAAGGCAAAGGCTCGGATGAAGATATCAAAGCACGGATCAAGCAGATCAAGGCACAGATAGATGAGACCACCTCCGACTTCGACCGCGAGAAGCTACAAGAGAGACTGGCTCGGATGGCAGGAGGCGTCGCGGTAATCAAGGTCGGCGCTGCTACCGAGGTTGAGCTCAAGGAGAAGAAACACCGCGTGGAGGATGCTCTTTCCGCTACCCGCGCCGCTGTAGAAGAAGGTATCGTCCCCGGCGGCGGTGTCGCTTTGATAAACGCCATACCTATCCTGGATAAGATGAAATTAGAGGGCGATGAGGCAACAGGTGTGGCTATCGTGAAACGGGCTCTGGAGGAGCCACTGCGCCAAATCGCAATAAATGCCGGCATGGAAGGGTCTGTGGCGGTGGACTTCGTCAAGAAGGCCAAGAAGGGCATCGGCTATGATGCTGAGAAAGACGAATATGGCAACATGGTGGAGCGGGGAATAATCGACCCTGCCAAAGTAACCCGGGCTGGTCTGGAGAATGCTGCCAGCATCGCAGCTATGGTCTTGACCACTGAAACTCTCATCACCGACATCCCAGAGAAAGAGAAGATGCCGCCAATGCCGGCAGGTGGTGGAATGGGTGGCATGGAAGGGATGTACTAAAATAAGCTGAAAGCGCTTAAGATGCTAGTTTAATGTAGAAGTAGCTGCGGCTCTCGCCGCAGCTACTTCTTTTTCATATTAATTCAAGAGGGATAGAGTGAAGCAGCTCTAGAGCTTGAGCAGTTTCTCCAGACGCCTCTTGTTGCGAACAGGCCCAACCAGGGCAAGATTGGCCTTGCTAGTAAGGAATAGTTCCTTCGCTACCTTCTGCATATCGCTGGCAGTAATAGCATCCACTATCGACACAACCTCATCCACACTCAGGATACGACCCGTAAGTAACTCCTGCCCACCCATCCAGCCCGATACGCTACGAGTGTCCTCCATGCGCAGCATAAGCCGTCCCTTAACCATCTCCTTGGCCTTGATAACCTCGGCCTCAGGAATCCGGTCATCTCTTAGTCTGATAAGCTCCCGCAGGATAGCCTCTACGGTTAACTCTATCATCTTCGGATCGACGCCAGCGTATATCGCAAGTGAACCAGAATCACGGAAATAGCTAACGTGGCTATGGATATCGTAAGCAAAACCTTCTCGCTCCCGGATCTCCAGGAAAAGACGGCTGCTCATCCCCTCCCCCAAAACCACATTCAACAGGTCGAGGATAAAACGGTCCGGGTGCTGGTTAGATAGGCCGCGAACTGCCAGACAGAGGTGAACCTGCTCTGTCTTTCTTGGCTCAACCTTAAGGCGAGGGGCATCCTGGCTGTCTTCGGCAGGGAACCAACCTCCTGCTACCCTCACAGGCCAGTCTCCAAAAGCTTTGACAACAGAATCTACCACCTCAACATGGCTGATGTCGCCTGCAATGCCGATTACAGAATTACCTGGAAGGTAAAGGCGAGACATATGGCCGAGAATCATCTGGCGATTGATCGCACTCACTGTATCTTTACTCCCAGCGACATCACGCCCTAAGGCCTGGTTGGGCCACACCACCTCGTCTATAAGAGTATCCACCCTGCTTTGGGGAGAATCCATGCTCATATTCAGCTCTTCGATAATGACTTTGCGTTCGTTCTCCATCTCCACAGGATCGCATTTAGAATGGCGAAGCATGTCGACCAGCAAGTCCAAGGCCACAAGGTAATGGGGGCGGGCTACCTTGACCCAGTATACTGTCAACTCCTTATCAGTTCCACCATTGAGGACACCCCCAACACCGTCTATAGTCTCGGAGATTTCCTTAGATGTGGGCCGTCTCTCGGTGCCCTTGAAACAGAGATGCTCCACAAAATGGGATAATCCAGCCTGCTCGGGGAGTTCATACCTTGATCCAGCACCGATGAAGATGCTGATGCACACCGAACGTGTATGGGGCATTTCGCTGGTAACTATCCGCAGCCCATTGTCCAGAACTGTCTTTTGATACACAGATATTCCTACGTCTTCCTAGTACAGAATAGCACAAAAGGGGCTTACGCCCCACTGACAGCATTTTAACGGGCTACTGAGACGCTGTCAAAC
>CAYGWR010000043.1:0-2906 GCA_964353645.1 uncultured Dehalococcoidia bacterium | reverse complement strand
TCGAAAGAGAAATCCGGAGACTGCAGTATAGCTTCATGGATATTGTTTGCCTGGATAATGTCGAATATATTCTCAATTTGCCTATCGTCCAGCCTCTCATACATTTTTCGGGCCCAATAGCCTATCTGGATCTCCCTGGAAAGCTTCTCTTTCCAGCACCTCTCATAGTGGGCCAATCGCTTCCCCGAACAGTCGTCGGTGCGTAGAGCATCGTGTATAACTTCAGCAGCTATATCAGCGCACAGCAGACCATAATATATCCCGCCTCCCGTAGTGGGTTTGACCTGCCCGGCCGCATCTCCAACCACAAGCACCCTCTCCCTATATGTTTTGGGCAGAGGGCTCAGGGGAATCCCTCCATAGATTATTTTGGTTTCAGTGGAGGCTATCTTCCCCTGAGCAAGGAGGCTCGAAAGGAGATTCCTCAAATAGGAACCAGGGCTACGCCTCGAAAGAAGGCCCGCCAATGCTTTGCCGTCAGAGGTAGGAACAAGCCAGCCGAAGAACCCAGGCGCTATCTCCTGCCCCAAATATATCTCCACCTCCGCCAAGTCTCCCACTTTCACTTCAGCCTGAGCTCCCAGAATGAAATCAGAGATTTTCCCCAACCCGAGCCTTTGGGGCAACGAGGCCCCAAAGCCACTGCTGATGACTGCCATTCTCCCTTCGAAATCCCTAGTATCACCCTTATACTCCACAGTTGCTCTAACACAATTATCCCTCGAAGTAATACCCTCCACCCTCGCTGAAAAAAGATATTCTACCCCCTCCTCTTGAGCTTTCTGAGCCAGAGCACGGTCAAAAGCAATCCTGTCTACTACATAGGCTTGGACTTTATCCTTGCTCAACCTGAGGCACTTGCCCGATGGTGAGAAGAATTTAGCAGAACTATGTTGAGTCAAAACACCGTTATTAACAATGGGAAATCGATCGAAGCACTCTTTGCCTATAATGCCTGTGCAACAAGCCGCATCGCCAACCCTCGGCCGCCGTTCGAAAACGAGCACCTTGTATCCAAGCTTGGCAAGCCTGTAGGCGATATAACTCCCGATAGGGCCAGCACCCACTGTCACTGCATCGTACAATTCAGCACCTGTTCACAAATCATCATTAGCTTAATAAGGACTTCGGTTAATGCTATCACCAAAGAGTCCTGAATTCAAGAAGAGTGCGACCCCAAACTTGCCTTTATCGTTGGAGCTAGTTATACTTACCCCTAGTTATAAAAGGAGTAAGCCAATGCCGTCCTATGCCTTCTTCAAGAACAAGTTCGTCCCTCTTGCGGAAGCTAAAATCGGGATCCTGACCCATGCCCTGCACTACGGCACAGCCTGCTTCGAGGGAATCCGAGGTAACTGGAACAGCCAGAAAGAGCAACTCTATATTTTCCGCTGCCAGGAGCACTACGCAAGATTGCTTAATAACTGCAAGCTGTTAAAAATCAATCTCCCCTACTCTGTAGATGAACTCTGCCGCCTCACTGTAGAGCTCCTTCAGAAGTCCGGGTACAAAGAGGATATCTACATACGTCCACTGGCCTACAAGAGCTCTGAGGCATTGGGTGTCAGATTGCACGGGCTCGAAGATGACATCTTCATAGTGGTCACTACGTTCGGTCCCTATTTAGATGCTACAAACGGCATCAAATGTTGTGTCTCCTCTTGGCTCAGACCTGATGACAATATGATTCCCGCACGGGGTAAAATTACTGGTATTTATGTCAACAACGCACTCGCTAAAACCGAAGCCATCGAGAATGGCTTCCAGGAAGCCATTATGCTTACCTCGGACGGCTATGTTTCAGAAGGTAGCGGCGAGAACATCTTCTTGGTAACTGATGGGAAGCTGGTGACACCTTCTTCCAACGATAGAATCCTCATGGGCATCACTAGAGATACCGTGATACAACTGGCTAAGAACGAACTCGGCATCGAAACTGTAGAGCGCCATGTAGACCGTAGCGAGCTATATTTAGCAGAAGAATGCTTCCTCACAGGCACCGCAGCCCACATAACCCCTGTGGTTGAGATCGACCACCGCAAGGTGGCTGATGGGAAGATCGGGAAGCTAACCAAACAACTGCAAAAGCTCTATTTCGACGTAGAGTTCGGCAAGAACAAAAAATACCGCCACTGGTGTACCCCCGTCTATACTAAACCCGCCAGGAGCGCAAAAACCGGATCGAGGGCACGATAGACTTGTCAGCCGTATTTACGATTGACCCCGGCTGCTTCTTCAACACTAGACATCTACCTCAGGACTATAGGGATGAAATCGCAAAGCGCATCGAATCCTGAACTCTCTCTGATCGTGCCCACTTACAACGAGAGGGAAAACATCGTTCCGCTGATGGAGCAGATTCACAAATCGCTATCTGCTTATAGCTATGAGCTTATTATAGTCGACGACAACAGCCCGGATGGGACTTCCGAGCTAGCCAAAAGCCTCTCCTCCAAATATCCTGTATCGGTGATCGTACGTACAACCGAGCGGGGACTGGCTTCAGCGGTGGTTGCCGGATTCAATCAGGCAAGAGGAGAAGTCCTGGGCGTCATAGATGCCGACCTACAGCACCCCCCGGAATTTATACCAGCTCTGTTAAAGGCAATACGTGATGGTGCAGATGTAGCAATCGCCAGTCGTTACATACCAGGTGGCGGCATCGAAGGCTGGACGTTTAAAAGGAAGGTGATTTCCAAGGGGGCGAAGCTACCAGCAAACTTACTCCTGTCCTCTGTCAGAAAAATCAAAGACCCTCTTTCAGGCTTTTTCCTATTTAAGAGGAAGGTTATAGACGGTGCAGTGCTCAGCCCTACCGGCTATAAAATCCTCCTCGAGGTGCTGGTGAGGGGAAATGCCCACCACGTCGTAGAAGTTCCTTACACCTTCAAAGAGAGAGAAAGAGG
>CAYGWR010000042.1:0-8661 GCA_964353645.1 uncultured Dehalococcoidia bacterium | reverse complement strand
ATATAGTCACCGAGTTTGGGATTGCCAACCTTGCACCGTTGAATGAAAGAGAGCGAGCGTTGGCCCTTATCGAGGTTGCGCATCCCAAGTTCAGAGAGGAGCTTCTAAAGGCGGCTAAAAAGAGACTTAGGTTTTGATTGTAAATCGTCAGCTTCAATTGGACACATTTAGAACAAGAGCTAATGGACACTCTGGGGCTTGCTTCTGCTCCCAACGTGGTTCACTGAAAACAAGGGTTCCTGGAACATCTTGCCGCTCCGAAAGGGACTACGTTCTCGACAATTCAACGACTACAATCATCTATTATGATATATGTAGAAATATCATCCATTTCTTATTTGTACTTGGTTTGGTTCCCATCTATGAATGTTGTAGTACATGGTACATTGAAGTATAATCCAGGCCAAGGTCATAGCCGAACTCAATTATTAAGCCTATTGCTAAATGGTCAAGCAATAATCGCACTTAAGCCCTGAATTTAATAAAGCGAACACGCAGAGCCAGGATGCAGCATACAGATTTTATATTAATCTTGTTGTACTTCATCATAGGCTACGGAGGATTATTGGAAAATATTAAGTATAAGGTCTACTCGTCATTCATTGTATACAGATCACGACCAATTTAAGTACTGAGGTATGTCATAGATCGCTCTTATTTACTATGAAGCTGTAAATATGAGAATACCTTGTCGTCAAGTCACGAGAAAGGGAGGCTACGATGAGTTCCAAACAGAAGATTATTCCCGAACCAGAAATTGTAGAAAAACATCAACTGGATCATATCGTAGGAGCAGAAAATGTTGTCGATGATCCTGATGTATTTGATGAGTATTCCCATGACATGAGTTTTATGCCAATGCGACGCCCGTCTTTCGTCGTTAAGCCAAGGCAGGCTGAGCAGGTTCAGGAACTCATAAAATGGGCCAATCGAACGCTTATGCCACTTATCCCCATTAGTTCAGGCCCTCCTCATTTAAGGGGAGACACTGTTCCTCAACAGGGCGGTGTCGTAGTAGATCTTTCCAATATGAAAAAAATCCTGCGCATTGATCGCAGGAACCGTGTGGCCATGATCGAGCCCGGTGTCACCTTCCTTGACCTTAAGCCAGAAGTCGGAAAACAAGGTATGAGGGTGATGCTGCCGCTCGCACCCAGGGCTACAAAATCGGCCATTGGTAGCTATCTTGAGCGAGAACCAATCCTCGTGCCTAAATACCATTGGGACATGTCGGATCCGCTTTGCTGTACAGAGGTCGTTTTCGGAACAGGAGATCTTTTCAGGACTGGGGCAGCAGCTGGCCCTGGTACTCTTGAGGAGCAGTGGGAAGCAGGCCAGGCTCAAAAGAACCCCCTGGGTCCTGGCCCGAGTGATCTTTTCCGTGTTGTTCAGGGGGCTCAAGGGGCTCTGGGAATCGTTACCTGGGCGACAATAAGACTGGAGCTCCTGCCAAGTATTCAGGAAATATTCATGGTAGGGTGCGATAGGGTAGATGAAATCATAGAATTTCTGTACCGGTTGCAAAGGCTCAAACTGGGCGATGAGTGTCTGGTCCTTGACAGGCTCAACCTGGCCGCAATCCTTGAAAAAGAGCCGAAGGCTATTGAAGAGCTGAGCTCTACCCTGCCCCATTATATACTGATATGTGTTGTTGCTGGCTATGATAGATTTCCTGAGGAGAGGTTGGACTATCAGACAAAGGATATAATGGAGATTGCTCAGCGATACGGATTGAATTTAGCAAAGACGCTACCTGGTGTAAACTCAAGGAAGCTCCTTCAAGCGCTCGGTGAGCCTTGCCCTGAACCATTCTGGAAGCTGCGCTATAAAGGCAGTAGCGCTGATATCTTCTTCCTGACCACACTGGACCGCAGCCCTGAATATATAAGTGTAATGCACGAGAAAGCATGCGAAACTGGGTTTCCCATAGCAGATATTGGCACGTACATCCAGCCCATCCAGCAGGGAAGGTCCTGCCACATGGAGTTCAATCTAACATTCAATCCCAGGAATAAATCCGAAGTAGCCCGGGTACAAAGGACCTTTGAACAGGCAAGCAAGGCGCTGATGTTAAAAGGAGCTTTCTTCTCCCGGCCCTACGGCATATGGGCAGAGCTACTTCGTAACCAGGGTGTGGAGAACGTCATAGCACTGAGGAAGGTCAAACAGATCTTCGACCCTAACAATGTGATGAACCCGGGCAAGCTCTTCTTCTAGGGGGCGTAGGTTAATGCAGATCGTCGTGTGTATAAAACAGGTACTGGATCCCGAAATGCCCTACTCAGCCTTTAAGATCGATGCCGATGGGAAAAGAGCAATACCTCCCCAAGGAACACCACCGGTTATATCGCCATATGACGAAAATGCTCTCGAGGCTGCGCTGCGGGTCAAGGATGAGCACGGAGCAACGGTGATCGCGTTAAGCCTGGGCAGCAGGCTTGCTCCTTCAGTACTAAAGAAGCCGCTCGCTGCCGGTGTTGACGAACTCGTTTTGATTGAGGCTCCCGCTACCGGTGATTTGGATAGTTTCGCGAGCGCAAGCATTCTGGCTGCCGCCATAAGGAAAATCGGCGGCGCGGATGTCGTATTTACCGGGCGTCAGGCTGCAGACTGGGATGCGGGTATCGCCGGATGCGCAATCGCGGAGGAACTGAAAATGCCCTGTATTACGGTTGCTAGAAAAGTCAGTGTTCAAAATGGTATGGTTCGAGTCGAAAGGCTGCTATCCGATGGCTTCGAGGTAGTTGAGTCCCCGCTTCCGTGCGTGATCACTGTAGACAGCGACCTGGGAGAGTTACGCCAGGTCACAATGCAGGGGTTGATCTCCGCAAAGAAAAAACCAGTAAGCGCATGGAAGCTGTCCGACTTGAAACTGGAGTCACCCCCGCCACCTCGTTGCGAACTTCTCGAGCTATATATCCCAAAGCGCAAGAGGGTTTGCGAGATAATTTCTGGCGAAAATGCAGAGGACACTGCAGTAAAACTAGCCGATAGATTGTTCGAAGAATCCCTGTTGTGAAAGACTGTCACTATGTCTAAGAACATAATGGTATTGATACTGGGAGAGTTGGTCAAAGGCAGGCTGTCAACTAATACGCGCGAGATGCTTGGCAGGGGCCGGGAGTTGGCTGATAACGCAAATGGCAGGCTCGCGCTACTATTTCTTGGTGACAAACTCGAACTTGTTGCAGAAGAGGCCATCGCATATGGATCTGACGATGTCTATTTAGCCGAAAACCCGCAACTGGGGACCTATCAAGCCGACACCTATCTTCAGATAATTGAGAAAGCTGTTAAGGATATGGAGCCTGAAATTCTATTGATGGGCCAGACGTCGATAGGGCGTGACCTAGCACCAAGGCTGGCTTTCAGGCTCGGGACCGGGCTATGTATGGACTGTGTTCGACTGGACATCGAACCAATCTCCGGTATTGTACGGATGACCCGGCCTGTCTACGGATGCAAGGCGCTGGCAGTAATGCTATGTAAGACGAAACCCCAGATGGCCTCAATCCGCCCTGGTACTATGAAATCTGCAGAACTGGACAGGTCACGTAAAGGACAAGTGCATGCTCTCGCCACCGATATTGATATGTCTCAGATCAGAGTAAAAGTTATGGCCAAAGTGGAAGAACAGACGGATAGCGTTTCACTGGAGGATGCAAAAGTTATTGTATGCGGGGGCCGCGGCATGGGTTCTTCGGATTCATTCTCGATCCTCGAAGAGCTAGCGCGGTTATTGGGTGGTGCTGTGGGCTCAAGCCGTCCACCGTGTGATGCCGGTTGGATGCCTTCCACACGTCAGATCGGCCTCACAGGGAAGATCGTCAGCCCTAACCTCTACATCGCCGTCGCGGTATCTGGTTCCTCACAACATATGGCAGGATGTGCGGAATCACATACAATAGTCGCCATTAATAAGGACCCCGAAGCTAATATCTTCGCCATGGCACGCTACGGCATTGTGGGTGATTACCGCGAAATCCTGCCACCTTTTATAAGGCGCACCAGAGAGATTCTTGAAGGCAAAGGAGGGCCGAGATGCTGTTAGAGCTAAGGGACTATATGTCTGACATGAAGAGATGCGCCAGGTGTTCACTATGTAAATGGCCACCGCTAGCGCAATTAAAAAGCTGGCGCTTCTCAAATATGTGCCCGAGCATTACAAGGTACAATTTCCACACTTATTCGGGCGGCGGAAGAATGGCCTTGGGGCTCGCACTCGCTGAAGGCAGGCTAGAGGACATAACTGACGAACTGCTTAACATCGTCTACCGTTGCACAGCATGCGGCGCTTGCGATTCATCCTGCAAATATAACTCCGAGCTAGAAGTGCTGTGGCCGATTTACTCGACTCGCGCATATCTTGCCGGCATGGGCTATTTCCTCCCTGAGCACTCAATGATAATCGATAGCCTCCGGAAAGAAGACAATATCATGATGAAACCCAAGACCGATCGGGGCAAATGGGCTGAGGGCCTAAAGGTTAAGGATCTCTCGCGTGGAGAAAAGGCTGAGGTGGTGTACCACGCAGGATGTTTATACTGCTACGACCCTGAGCTATCGATCATAGCCAGAGAGACCGTAACCTTATTGCAAAAGGCCGGCGTTGATGTGGGCATAAGGGGCAGCCAAGAGTCCTGCTGCGGTAGCATCGCCTTCCAGCTAGGATTTCAAGGCGAATTCATCAAGTTCGCTGAGAGCAACATTGACGACTGGAATGCAGCAGGTGTTAGTAGCGTTGTAACCTCCTGCGCCTGTGGATTCGGCATAATGAAAAGCGTCTATCCATTACTGGGCAAGGAAATGCAGTTCGAGGTGCTGCACATAACCCAGTATCTTGATAGGCTTATCAAAGAAGGGAAAATCAAACTTGACAGAAGTATTAAATCACGCGTCACCTACCATGACCCGTGTAACCTGGGGCGGAAATCTGAGATATACATCCCCTGGAAAGGGATAGAGAAGAAGGTTCTTGGTCAATTCATACTGAGAGAGCCCGAGAAGGTGATCCACCGGGGTTGGAACGGAATCTACGAGCCGCCCCGCGATATTATTAGAAGTGTTCCTGGCATCGAACTCGTAGAGATGGAGAGGATCAAGGAGTATTCCTGGTGCTGTGGTGCAGGTGCAGGTGTTAAGCAGTGCCTTGACGATTTCGCGCTTTGGACAGCTTCTGAACGTATTGCAGAGGCAAAGTCTGTCGGTGCTGAGGCGATTGTCACAGCCTGCCCCTGGTGCGAGCGAAATTTCAAGGACGCGATCGCAGCATCTGGAGACGACATATTGGTATATGATGTGGTTGAACTCCTTAGACAGGCAATGTAAATTCACATAGTGGGAAAGGGGGCAAATATGGGCCTTTCCAGAGACGTTTACAGGTTATTTGAGAGCGTGGTCGGCCCCGAAAACATCTCTGACGATCCGGCGATACTCAGATCATACATGTATCAGCCCTTTGGATGTAAGAGGGGCGTGTGGGCTGACATCTCCCCTGCTGTCGTGATAATGCCTGCAAGCACCGAAGAGGTGGTCGCCATAGCCAAAATCTGCAACAGACACCATATCGTCTTCAAGGCGATGAGCACCGGCTGGGGAATACATAACGTGCCCGGCGTCGAGGGCGCTGTTTCATTGGACCTGCGGCGCATGAACCGCATACTCGAGATAGACGGAAAGAACATGTTCGCAGTGGTTGAGCCATATGTGATCTGTGCGCAACTTCAGGTCGAGGCGATGAAGAAAGGGCTCAACTGCCATATCATCGGCGCTGGCTCCAACACATCAGTACTGGCCAGTGCAACTTCGGTGGCCGGCTATGGGCCCGATGGACTCAGCATGGGCTACAGCGGCCGTAACCTGCTTGGAGTTGAATGGGTGCTTCCTACAGGTGAGGTCCTTAAGTTAGGCTCACTTAGCACCGGGTCAGGTTGGTTTTGCGGGGATGGGCCGGGCCCCAGTTTACGTGGCATAATGCGTGGTTGGGAAGGAGCCTGGGGAGGCCTGGGTGTTTTCACTAAGTGCGCTGTCAAGCTGTACCCCTGGAATGGCCCACCTGAACTCGAAATGAAAAGAGTCCCGCCTAATTATGTGCTCAAAGAGCCTATCAAGTATTACCAGGCGTCTCTTTTCAGCTTCCCCACATTGGAGAAGCTAGCTGAAGCTGCCCTGAAACTTGGCGAGGCGGAAATCGGCTATTTCATATCGAGGCTTAGCCCTTCCTTCGTTGGCTTGCAAATGCTCGCAGGTTTAGATTATGTTAATACCTGGAATACTGGAATGCTGCAGGAGATGCTAAAGTATGCATTTCTCTTCGTTATCTTCGCTAGCTCGGGGAGAGAGTTCGAATATCAGCAGAAGGTATTGGCAGCGATCATAGAAGAAACTGGCGGTCAGGTCTCGCCTGTATCCGAGACACAGGAGATGCAGGAACAGACTTCAACTGCTGTTATCAAGGTGGATGCGGTTCTCCGCTCATGCTTCCGCGTAACAGGAGGTTTCAATACGTCGTTCGGTGCTATGGATACCGTGGATCTGGCCCTGAACCAAATCAGGGTTGGGACAGAACTGAAAGATAAGTATATACGTAAGGGTGCCCTGATGGATGACGGTGCTGACAATTCTGCGACGCTCGTTTTTGATCAGGGCCATCTTGCTTACACCGAAATGCTGATTATGTACGATCACCACGATGATGAATCTGCCGAGGGCGCCTTTCAATATCTTGCTGAAGCAAATCAAGCATGCCTGGATAAAAAGCTGGGCCCCCCGATTTTCCAGATATCCCAAGTGGGCAAAGGCAAACACGGCGCTTTCGGTCCTGCGTGCTTCAATTATGACATGTGGCTGCGTAAGATTAAAAGTGCGTTTGACCCCAATAATACCGCTGACCCAACAGCCTACTCGCCGCCGGAGGAATGATGCTTCAAGCATCGCATATCATGCAGCTATCAGTTTACAGTTAAAAACAGTGTTTGAGGGAGGGCTAAATGAGTAGATATGACTTGATTGTAGTAGGTGGTGGCCCTGGAGGCAGCGCTGCGGCCAAGGAGGCCGCTGATAACGGCCTGAAGGTCATAATCCTGGAGCGCGGCAGGTTCTGCGGCGAAAAGAATTCTTCAGGATTTGGCCTATCTCCCAAGGCTGCTCGTGACTTTGACTACATTAAGGACCTCGATGTTCCCTCGCTGTGGCCGACAAAATTCGGTGTAATGCACATCGTCGACCCAAAGCCATCAAACTCAGACCGTATGACATGGGGCCTGACGCCGCCCAGGC
This sequence comes from uncultured Dehalococcoidia bacterium, assembly GCA_964353645.1. Taxonomy (GTDB): domain Bacteria; phylum Chloroflexota; class Dehalococcoidia; order SZUA-161; family SZUA-161; genus JACWAE01. The sequence goes on along the minus strand of CAYGWR010000042.1, from coordinate 1,383 downwards.
GCTGCAGCTATCCCCAGGCCAGCGAGTACATGATACAGATGATGTATCGGCCTGAGTTCGACCAGTGGATGGCGGAGAAGGCTGTGGCAGCCGGTGCAAAACTGAAGCTCTCAACATTAGCGATCAATGTCATACGCGAAGGCGAAAACGTTTGTGGTGTGGTTGATCATAAAGGTAACGAGTATCGGGCGCCAGTGGTCATAGCAGCGGACGGTGCTCACTCGCTAATAGCTCAAAAAGCGGGATTGCGAAAGAAATGGGAGAAAGACCAGGTTACTGTTTTAGCTACCGTAGACTTTGAGGCTGACTCTGAGCGGATAGCTGAGTACTGCGGAGATACTAACGTCCACATCTTCATGGGGCCGGAACGGGGGGGATATGTCTGCATTTTTCGTAGCGGCTTCCATGTTGGTTCACGACCTGCTAAGACCCTTCAAAGTGAAGTGGATGCAGGCCGCAACATCTCTACGAGATCAGTAATAGACAACATACAATTAGACTTCGTCCAGCGTTTAATCAAGGCCACTCGCGCAAAGCCGCGAGAGTTTCAGCTTCACTTCCTGCCATGGTTGAAGACGTTCAACGAAAGGATTTATACAGGGGGCCTTATGCTAACAGGCGATGCAGCTGGAGTGCCGGAGCCGTTTATGGCCGAGGGTGTGTGGCAGGCTATGTACTCATCGAGGCTGGCCGCTAGGGTAGCATTGCGAGCGCACAAGGACAGTGATTTTTCCAAGATTTATCTGAAACAGTATATGGAGGAACTCAAGGCTTCACCCGTCGGCATCGATTTCACTGCTGGCTCGGTGCTCAGAGATTTCTTCTCAGAGTGGACGTCCCAGACCTTCTATGATCTTTTCGACAACCTGGCTGATGCGATGTTCTACGGGATGCTTACTATGGCAGAGCCTCACGCCCAGGGTATGCTGCGAGTTCCCGCTATTTTGGTGGACATGATCCCGCAACTTCTGTTCCTGGCCAGATACTACTTCCCAATAACAGAGGAAGCTTCAAGGAACAAAATCAAAGGTGTTATATCAAGCATAAAGGCTGTGGCTCCCATGCTCCAGAGCATGAGCGTACTAACAGCAGGAGGTAAACAGAATGGATGAATACCGTCTCAACAAACGAGACCTAGTCAGTGTGATTGAGTCCCCCCTGGATTTCATCTCGGTCGATCATGAGAAGTGTATGGGTTGCAGGAACTGCGTAATTGTATGTGGCATGGATTTGTGGAAGATACGGGACGGGAAGGCGATGCTGAGACGAGACTATAAGAAATTCTGCACAGAGTGCGCTTCGTGCTACACCGTCTGCGACTACGATGCAATCGAGTTCACCTTCCCACCAGGTGGATATGGCGTCGTCTATAAAAGAGGTTGA
>CAYGWR010000041.1:7728-9469 GCA_964353645.1 uncultured Dehalococcoidia bacterium | reverse complement strand
CCAGGCTTTTACCCATGGCTACTGCTTTGATAACGCGGCGCATGATCTTGCCGCTTCTTGTCTTGGGCAGTGATTCCACGAAGTAGACTTCATCGGGGGTAGCGATGGGACCGATTACGCGTCTAAGATGTTCGGCAATCTTCTTTCTCAAATCGGGTGACGGTGAAACCTCTTTTTTGAGAGTAACGAAGAGGACAATAGCCTCACCCTTCAAAGGGTCTGGTTTGCTTACCACCGCTGCCTCAGCTACAGCAGGATGAGATACTGCAGCGGACTCGAGTTCTGCTGTCCCCATGCGGTGCCCCGCCACCTTGAGCACCTCATCTGCCCTGCCCAGGAGCCAGAAGTAACCATCTTCATCACGCATAGCGAAGTCGCCTGTATAGTAGGAACCGGGGAAGCGTGACCAGTAAGCCTCCTTATAACGCTGCGGGTCGCCGTAGACGTCGAGCAGCAAGCCGGGCCAGGGTTTTCTAATTATGAGGAATCCTGTTTGTCCGGGAGCGGTTTCCTTTCCCTCAGAATCAACCACAGCGGCATCTATTCCAGGGAGAGGAAAGGTCGCTGAGCCTGGCTTCAGCGGTATGGGCTCGATACCAGGGGTAGGGGAGATCATAATCCCTCCAGTCTCCGTCTGCCACCAGGTATCAACGATAGGGCATCTCTCCCTTCCTATATATTTGTAATACCACTGCCATACCTCGGGGTTTATAGGCTCACCGACGCTGCCCAGAAGCTCCAGGCTGGAGAGGTCATGCTTTTGAGGCCCTTCTGCTCCGTAGCGCATAAACAGCCGCACCGCTGTGGGTGAGGTGTAAAAAATGCTGACGCCGTATTTTTCCACTATATCCCACCACCTGTCTACGGTGGGGTAATCAGGGGCACCTTCATACAGCACGATGGCTGCGCCGTGTGACAAAGGGGCATATACGATGGAGCTGTGTCCGGTCACCCAGCCCACATCGGCAGTGCACCAGTAAACCGACTCCTCCTTTATATCGAAAACCCACTCATAAGCAGAGTGGTTGAACACAAGGTAGCCGCCTGTGCTATGTACCACGCCTTTGGGCTTCCCGGTGGTCCCCGAGGTGTAGAGTATATACAGTGGATGAGTCGACTCCACGGCCTCTGGCTTAACCAGCACCTCTGCCTTATCCAGCAATGTGGAAAGCCAGAAGTCTCTTCCCTCTCTCATAGGGACCGGCTGCCCGGTTCTTTTAACCACGATGATCTTTTCAACTGAGCTGCATGTAGTAGCCGCCTCGTCAGCCAATTCCTTGAGCGGCGTTATCTTGCCACGGCGATATCCTCCATCCGCTGTGATAATTACCTTCGCCTGGGTATCTGCAATCCTGTCGCACATGGCCTGAGCTCCGAATCCTGAGAAGATCACCGTGTGCACTGCGCCGATTCGGGCACAGGCCAGCATGAAAATGGGTAGCTCTGGAATCATGGGGAGATAGAGGGCGATTCTGTCCCCTTTCTTGACCCCGATCTGCTGCAATGCCGAGGCATAGCGGTTGACGTCGCGGAAAAGGGTGGAATAGCTCAACACCCTTGTCTCACCGTTCTCACCCTCCCAGTATATCGCCACCTTGCTCCTCCGCCATGTTTTCACATGACGGTCAACGCACTGATAGCAGGCGTTGAGCCTTCCACCGACAAACCACCGCGCATATGGTGGGTTCCAATCGAGGACACGATCCCAGGTCTTATACCAGTCAAGCTTGCGCGCCTGCTC
>CAYGWR010000041.1:4356-7628 GCA_964353645.1 uncultured Dehalococcoidia bacterium | reverse complement strand
TCTTTGGCTAATTTTTCGCTATCCTCTTGACTCAGGGCTACATTGCTCTCCAGATTCCGAATGTAACTATCGACTTCGGGGAAACTGAATCTTATCTGAGCCAACTTTTCGTTTTGCCTGGCCACTGCTTCATCAAGGTCTCTTAAATCAATTCCCAAAGCAAGTCTTTTATCAAAAAAGTCAACAACCTTTCTACAAGCTGCCGCGTCTTCAGTCGCTACCAGATAGAAGGGCACTGGCACCCAAACGCTTGCTGCAGGGATATCCCTATTCTTGGCAACCCATAGCAGAAATGAGCTCAGGGTTGGCCTTTGTCCGGGCGGAGTCTCATAATCCATACCTCTAGCCAGGTCATACTGACCTAACTCATTTTTCATCCTGGGCAAATTGGATACGAGTAACAACTCTCGGGGGGAAGTGTGGGCACTCAGCGAAACCATGCCACCAATAGCGTATAGCTCCTTCACGTGGCAATAGCGTTCAGCTACATCTAAGACTGAGCTCAGGAATTTATGCCACTCAGCCCTGGGGGCGTTGCTTTTGAAGATTAACAGATTCTTTTCATAGGAACAATAGAATTTGCTCTCGGGAAATTGCACTATATCATCTTCTACCGAGACTCCGCCTAACGGGAAGAAATCCATGGGTTCGATTTCGCCGAACTCCTCGGCGCCCAGCTTATTGTTCAAGTAATCAATAACCCTTGTACCCAGGTTGGCAGCATCTTCACTCCATCCTACTATCAAGGACGAATCCTGTAACTCCCTTTTACCGTATACTTTGAAGGTTTGCATTTCGTCCAACTAATCTTCCTTGGGCTCTTTCTTAAAGAATTTGTCTATATCCTCGAGTATTCGCTTTTTATCCTCTTCAGTTATCGGCGTCGGCTCGGTTGGCTTGTCATAACTAACGTATTTCAATTTATCCAGCTGTTCCTTTATCTCAGGAGGGAACTTTTCATACAATTGCTCTATCTCTTTATCGCTCCGTTCAATAAATGAAGAGATTCTATCCATGTCGATTTCAATCCCTAGAGCAGCGGTCAATACCTCCAATACCGACTTCGAAGCCTTGGGATAAGGAAAGGGGAATCCTTGAAGATAAACCGGTATCTCGCCCATTACACAGATAGCCTCAATGCTCCGTTTCCTGGCAACTCCCAGCAAAAGTCCGTTTAAACCAGTGATATTGCCCTGTCCTCCCCTTCCTTCGATTTCCGACATTAGTATTGTGTTTTCATAGGTTTTAACTTCACTGATCAAACCTTTGCTATTAGGCACTGCCCAAACCTTCGGCCTGGTAGTATGGTGGATAGGAGCAACTGCTGCGCCAGAGGTGTACACTCTTTGACAACCGAACCTCTGGGCAACGTCCAGGACGAGATTGGCCATTTGATAGGCTTTCTTCCCCTCAGCATAGGTCCTTCCCCCATCAGCAGGCTGCTCTTCTCCTATAAAGAATAGCAAATCCTTTTCCCCTGTCCTCTTGAAATAGAACTTGCTGGAGGGAAACTCCAAATCTTTCAATTCGCCATTTCTGATCAAAACCTTCTTGGGATAGAAGAAATCCCAAGGCTCTATCTCACCAAGCTCTTCTGCCTCCAGCATATTCCTCAGGGTATCAACGGCTATTATCCCGATATTACCTATGCCGGGCCAACTAGCCACCATGACCGGGTTTTCAAGCTTAGGTTCCTTATAAATTATGACTCCCATTCAACCCCCTAAGTCCCCAGCAGGAATAATCCTGCACCTCTACAGTGTCATCCCGATTATATCCTTCACATGTATATGTACCGACTCATCTATTTTCAAGCCTTCTTCTATAAGCTCTAAAACCTTGTTCTTCTCTTCAGGGAATTTGTACCCCTCGTAATCCTGCTTGAACAGAGTGTAACGTCTGCTACGGTCTCTATACCAGGAGTTCAGGAAGTGGTCGAAGCATAGCCTGCTAGTCACATTGAGATTCTCCACCAGTATTCTTATCTCCTGCAGGCGCTCATGGGGCGAAGAGAGATGGAGAACCCCTTTTGAGCAGTCCTCATATAGCGGTATCCCCGGCCCGGGCACAAAAGGCCTCAGCCTGATAAAATCCGGATTGATTTCGTTTAAAACCTTTGCTGTGTTCCTTGCGTGCTGGTCTGATCTGGCCCTCCCTCCCAAATCGGGCATGACATACTCAGAAAGCTCGAAACCCGCTTCTTTTGCTTTCTTCCCTGCCTGGATTTGTTCGGCGGAGGTCACGCCCTTGTCCACATATTTAAGGAGTTCGTCATCTCCTGTCTCCAGTCCCACATGAAGCCTGGAGAGCCCAGCCTGCCTCAGTTCCTTCAACTCCTCAGGTGTTTTCTTGGCAAGCGTTTTCGCTCTGGCGTATGAGGTAACCCGCTCTATAGTGGGAAATGTCTCCTTCAAATACTTTAAGACCTCCACGAGCTCATTGCTCGGCATGATCAAGGTATTGGCATCCTGAAGGAAGACTGTCTTCCCTCCGAAGTAAAGCCAGTTGAAGACCAGGATAAACGATTGGTTGGTATTAAGACTTGGGTCGCTTCGGATTAGAACAGTCCCCACATCTTCGTTCACCGCTCCGCCGTATCCGAGCTTCCACGAAGCTCCTTTTATTGCCTCAGCGATTTCCCGTGCAGCGTCTATATCCTTCTTTATATCATCAACATTTCGCAGTTGAAACTTCTCTCGATTGTAAATCAAGCCATAGCAGAACTTGCACCTGCTCCACGGGCAGTTACGCGTTGCCCTGAGCAGCAAGGAATGGCTGCCCCCTTCACTGGGAGGCCTGATTGGGCCGACCTCGAAGGATAATTTACTTAGCCCTTCGATATCACATTTAGAGAGTTCAGGCATGTTACCCGATGCGTCGTGTACCATCTGATGATCACCTAACTCAAGAGAAAACGAGGCTTCTGTCCTTTGCCTAGCTGCTTCATCAATTTCTGCATCTGGCGGTGCTGGTTGAGCAACTGATTGACATCTTGAGGTGTAGAGCCGCTGCCACGGGCTATGCGTCGTCGCCTGCTGCCATCGATGATGCTGGGATTATGACGTTCTTCAGGAGTCATAGACAAGATTATGGATTCGATCTTCTTGGGCTGTTTTTCGTCTAACCCTGCAGGCAATTTCCGTGCAAGGCCTGAGAAGCCCGGGATAAGCTCCATTATCTGAGCAAGCGGGCCCATCTTCTTTAGTTGCTGGAGCTGCTCCAGGAAGTCCTGAAGGTCGAAGCTCCCATGCCGCACCTTATGCTCGAGTTCC
>CAYGWR010000041.1:0-4256 GCA_964353645.1 uncultured Dehalococcoidia bacterium | reverse complement strand
GTCATGGCGTCGGCGACGAGCAGCACCTCTGTGGGATGAAGATTCTTGTTGAGCTCAGCAAGCTCCTTCATAAGCTCTTCGTCAATATGAAGCCGTCCCGCCGTATCAACGATCATTGCGCTGGCCGCTATCTCTTTAGCTCGCTTCATAGCATTGGCGCAAATGTCTACTACAGAACCGCCATCGCTATAGACCGGAATATCTAGCTGTTTACCCAGTATAACAAGCTGGGTTATGGCAGCAGGACGATATGTGTCGGCAGCGACCATCAACGGACGCTGTCCGTTTCTCCTCAGGTGCAAGGCTAGTTTGGCGGCGGTAGTGGTTTTGCCCGCACCCTGAAGCCCAACCAGCAAAATCACGGTAGGCGGCTGGCTGGCATGTTTCAGCTTCTGTTGCCCACCACCCAGAGTGGTGATCAATTCTTCGTTGACAATCTTGAGCACTTGCTGCCCTGGGGTCAGACTCTCCAATACCTCTATTCCCACCGCCCGCTCCCTTATCCTGGACACAAAATCCTTGACCACCTTAAAGTTGACGTCGGCCTCAAGAAGCGCCAGTCTCACCTCGCGTAACGCCTCATCAACATCCTTTTCGGTCAACTTACCTTTGCCGGCGAGCCTTTTGAACACAGCCCCCAGCTTGTCAGACAGCGTCTCAAACATCGGTACCCTCAACCCTATTCTAGCCAGGGTAATAGCAGCGGTCAAGTTAATTGCACGCTCTTATCCTTGACAAGGAGGAAAAGGAGATGCTAGACTCTGCCAAGTGCTGATTTCCAGTGAAAGAGGGGTGAAATGATGAAAAAGGTTATCCTTCTGCTGCTTATGGTGTTATTACTTGTCGTTTCCCCGCTTATAGGATGCTCCAACTCCAGCGGAGGAGTCACAAATCCTATAGGGCTTGTACCGAAGAAGGCCAACGTGGTAGGTCAAGTAGACCTGAGCAAAATCCTGCAAGATAAAGACCTTACAGGAATATATGACAAGGTCCCCAAAGACCCCAGCTATCCGCAGACATTCGACGATGCCCTGACTCAACTCAAGGATCAATACAATATCGACTTGAAGAGCTTTCAGGAAGGCGTATTCTTTGGGGATATCTCAGGATCTACAGAGCAAGGTAACTATTCAGGGGTTATCGTAAAGGGAGCTTTCAATAAAAGTGATTTGATTACAGCCATCCAATCAGCAGCAGGTATGGAGTTGAGCACCATCAAGTACAAAGACTATGAGATATACACGGATGAGTCCGAGGAAACTGCAATTGCTTTCTTGAGCGATAACATGCTTGTTATGGGAGCAATGCAGCCTGTTAAAGATGTAATCGATGTCAAAAAAGGCGATGGATCTGCCTTAAGTGGCACATTATTAGATACCTATAACAAGCTAGGTGATGCTCTGATTAAAGTAGCAGTGGCAGTGCCACCGGGGGTAGCAGAGGGGCAATTGGGGCAATCTGCGAGTCAATATCTGGGGGATTTATCTGCGTTCGACAAGGTTGAGTCTGTAGGGATGACCTTGTCCAAAAATAACGAGTCGGTTGCCCTCGATGTGAAGCTATGCTGTGCCGATAGCGATTCGGCGCAGTCTATAGAACAGTCTATCGATGGCTTGATTACTCTTGTGAAGTTCTTGATGGCCATGTCCGAGGACCAGCAACAAAACCAGGCGCTAGACACGCTGCTTAATAAAGTGGAGGTAGGCAGGAGCGATTCCTGCGTCAATATCACCGTCAACGCGACGTTGGCAGAGATCGAAGGACTTATACAAAGCTCCAGTCAGTCTGAATAGGATATTGACAAGAAGGCAATTATTTAGACCGGCTATCTAGACATTAAACAGGATGGTGACCACATCACCATCCTGTACTATATAGTTTTTCCCTTCGAGACGAAGCAACCCTCGCTTCCGCTCCTCAGCCAGGCTGCCGCATTTGACAAGGTCATCGTGGCTTATGACTTCAGCCCTGATGAAGCCCCGTTCCATGTCGGTGTGTATCTTTCCTGCCGCCTTTTGGGCAGTGGTATTGCGGCGGATAGTCCAGGCCTTGACCTCGCCAGAAGCAGTGGTAAAGAATGAGATGAGCCCCAAAAGGCTATAAGAGAGCCTGATTAGACGATCAAGCCCCGATTCGGCCACGCCCAACGCCGAGCGAAATTCCTGTGCCTCGACGTCATCAAGCTGTGTAAGCTCCATCTCCAGCTTGCCGCAGAGAGCAGCCACCTCACAATTAGGGCTGCGGTAGGTGCTGCGGAACTTATCCTCAAGGGAAGTAGCCTCTGGAATCTGCTTTTCGCCAATGTTGAGCAGCAGTAACATGGGTTTGGCGGTAAGGAACTGGAAGTTCTCGAGCAGCTTGGACTCATTTTCAGACAGGCTCTGTTCTCGAACAGGGGTATCAGCCTCCAGAGCAGATTTAATCTTGTCCAGTAGGGTTTGTTCCCGGGAGATCGCTTCTCTCTCCTGGGGCTTAGCCCCTTTTAGAGAAGCCTTCAATCGCTCCATGCGCCTCTCGATGATGGCCAGGTCTGAAAAGGCGAGTTCCATGTTCATGGTGCCCACATCACGCCCTGGGTTCACGCTGCCCTCGGGATGTGGCAGCCTCTCATCCTCAAAAACACGGATAACATGAGCCAGAGCATCCACCTTGCTGAGATAAGCTAGAAACTGGCCCCCTGGCCCTTCACCTTTACCGAATCCCTTTAAAGGGGCTGCGATGTCAATATAGGTGACCTCGGCGGGGACGGTACGCTTTGGCTTAAGAATCTTTGTGAGAGTTTCTAGCCTGGGGTCTGGCACCTTGACTACCCCGATGTTTGGCGCCAGTGCAGAGGAATAGGCATCTGTTTGTGCCTTGCCTCTGGTCAAGGCATTGAAAACCGTTGTTTTGCCGCTTTTGGGCAGCCCGATGATGCCTATCTCCATAACAAAGCTCCAATTCAGCCGATCAGGGCAAAGCCATTTTGCTGTTAGGCTTCTTCACCAGTCCAATCTCTGAGTTTTTGCTTGTGGGTTTCCGAGGCGATTCAGCAGGAGGACCTTCATGACAAACTATTCCCCCAAATAGCATATATCACAAATTGAAAAAGGCAACAGGGCTGCGCGGAAATAGCCCTAAACGTTCTCTTACTAACTCTAAGTTTCAAACGACAGCTATGAGGTGCTATAATTATACTCCAGCGAGTCAGCATTGCAACCCCCAAACCATCCAGGGACAATACTTGGAGGCAATTTTGTTGTACATACTATACGGCGAAGATGACTTCTCTCTCAAGGAAGCTTTGGCTGAGATTAAGGAAGGGTTGGGAGATAAAGAACTTCTGGCTACTAATACAACCCTCCTTCAAGGTCAAAATCTTACGCTGCAACAGCTAATCATAACCTGTGATACATTGCCTTTTCTGGCACCAAAGCGTCTGGTAATAGTCGATGGCTTGCTCAGCCGGATTGAACCCCAGGATAAAGAAAAGCATGCCCCCAAGCCCAAGGATTCCGGCTGGCAATCATTCAGAGAATACATTAACCGCATGTCGGAGAGTACGGTATTGGTACTGGTCGACGGCGAATTGAAGAGAAGTAACCCTATGCTCGTTGAGCTTGCTCCGCTGGCAAAAGTCAGGGAGTTCAAATCTCTCAAAGGCGATAGGTTAAGGAATTGGATGCAGTCGCGAGCAAAGAATTTGGAATGCGATATCTCACCACCTGCGCTGAAACTTTTATCGGAGCTTGTGGGAGGCAACCTAGGGCTGCTTTCCATCGAAATCGATAAGCTTTGCCTCTATGCTCAAGGGAGGAGAGTAGAAGAGAATGATGTTAAGTCACTGGTAGCTTATGCGCAGGAAACCAATGTCTTCAACATGGTCGATGCTATCCTTGAATGCAATGCGTCCAAAGCTACACGGCTTCTACACCTGCTGGAGGACGAGGGTGCAGCACCACCATACCTATTGTTTATGATAACTCGTCAACTCCGCATGGTTATTCAGGCAAAGGATATTCTGCAACAAGAGCACGCATTTTCTGACATGGGACATAGCCTGGGTATCACCTCTGAGTATGTTTTGCAGAAGGTCAGGGAGCAGGCTAGAACACACTCGATGGAGCAGTTGAAAGCGATCTACCGGAAGTTGCTGGACACGGACATATCCATAAAGACCGGCAAAATAAAGGGTGATAGAGGCGAACTTGCCCTCGACCTCTTGGTCTGCGAATTATGCGAGGAGCGTCCTTAGCCTCAGCTTTCCAAAAGAAATC
>CAYGWR010000040.1:0-10442 GCA_964353645.1 uncultured Dehalococcoidia bacterium | reverse complement strand
GGGTAGCGATGAGATTGCTTCGTCCTTCTCAAGGAAGGCCTCGCAATGACATTTCAGTATCGTAGCTGCCTTATTTATGAGGCAGTCACCTGCATTCCCAGGTAGGGGACAGAGCCCCTACCCTATGGTTGCTAAAGAAGGACTCCTCGCAAAGACATTTCAGTTTTGTAGTTGCCGCCGCCTTAGGCGGATGAGGCAAGAATCGCCCAATGAATTGGGCAACTACAGGGGTAGCGATGAGATTGCTTCGTCGTCCTTCTACTGAAGGACTCCTCGCAAAGACACGCAAGGCATTGTAGGGGCGTTCAATTGAACGCCCTTACTTTTTATATATAGGGTTCTGCAATCTTTTCCTGCTCTCCCGCTTTTTTCTTGGAGAGCCTCTGCTCTTTGAGCACCTTTTGGGTGTGCTCTATCTCCTCTGACGTAACCTTCTGCCGCATCTCCTCCAACTGGCGCATAATCTGGGCGAACCTCGGGCCCTCGGCAGCGCTGATCCATTCCAGTTGCAGCCTCTCGGGACGGATTCCCAGCTTCTCCATACGCCCCCACAGCCTCTCGACGCGGCGCTTGGTCCAGTGATTGGCGTTAATATAATGGCAGTCGTTAATATGGCAGCCCGAGACCAATACCAGAGGAGCACCCTTCTCGAAGGCATGGAGGATGAATTTCTCGGCCACTCGTCCGCTGCACATGGTGCGGATGAAGCGGTTATTGGGCGGATATTGCAGTCTGGATACCCCGGCCAGGTCGCCTCCGGCATAGCTGCACCAGTTACACAGGAAGCTGATGATCTTCTTCTCGGGCTCTTCCTCCAGGGCAGCATCTATCTGTGCCATAATCTGGGCATCGCTGAAGTGCTGCATGGCGATGGCATCGAAGCGGCACTCTGCAGCGCAGGTACCGCAGCCAGCACAAGCCGCAGCAGTTATCTGTGCCCCTGTTTTAGCTTTGATATCCACTTTTATTGCCCCATAGGGGCAGACCTTGGCGCAGACGCCGCAGGAGTTGCATTTTGTCAGGTCTACTATGGCCTTGATAGCCTCGCTCGTGAGTTTGTCTGCATTCAGAATGATGGAGCTCCTGGCTGCTGCTGCCCCTGCCTGAGTTACGCTGTCCTTGATGTCCTTGGGCGCTTCCACGCAGCCGGCGAAGAAGATGCCCGGCGTGGGTGCATCAACCGGCCTCAGCTTGGGATGCGCCTCCATGACAAAGCCGTCGCTGGTCTGGGAGAGGTTCAGGATATTGGTGAGCCGCTTCAGGTGGCCCCTGGGCTCCATCCCTACCGATAGTATCACCATATCCAGCTCGTACTTTTCTATCCGCGCTGAGGTGGTATTCTCCACCTTGAGGCGGAGGTTCCGTGTGATTGGGTCTTCGGTCACCTCTCCGGGCATGCCGCGGATGTAGTGAACACCTATCTCCTTGGAACGCTGATAAAGGTCCTCGAAGCCTTTGCCGAAAGCGCGTATGTCCATGTAGAAGACGTATATCTCGGCATCCGGATGATGCTCTTTAATGAGCAGGCTGTCTTTTATCGTGTTCATGCAGCATACGTTGGAGCAGTAGGGGTTGCCGCGGTTCTTTGTCCGCGAGCCCACGCACTGTATGAAGCCGATGCGCTTCGGGGCCTGATGGTCGGAAGGACGTATCAGGTGGCCGTCGGTAGGCCCGCCGCCGCATATCAGCCTTTCGAACTCCATGCTGGTGATGACATTCTCGAATCTGGCATAGCCATACTCATCCAGCGGGGTAGGGTCATATATGCCCATCCCTGTAGCCACTATGATAGTACCTACCTGGAGGTCGATAATCTTGTCCTGCATGTGCAGGTCTATACAATGCTTATCACAGGCGTCCAGACACTTGGCGCAGGCAACCGGGTTGTTCCCCAGACAGTGCTCCATGTCGATGAGATAGGACGAGGGTACTGCCTGCGGGAATGGGATATATGCCGCCTTGCGCGAGGAGAATCCTTGCTGTAACTCGTCGGGCATCACTACCGGGCAGACTTCAGCGCACTTGCCACATACTGAGCACAGAGTTTCGTCCACGAAGCGAGCCTTCCTGCGCACGCGCACCTTGAAGTTACCCACATAGCCTGATACCTCTTCGATCGTGCTGTTGGCCATGAGTTCGATGCGGGGATGACGGCCTACATCCATCATCTTGGGTCCCAGAACGCATATGGAGCAATCCATGGTAGGAAATGTCTTGTCCAGTTGCGCCATAATGCCGCCTATCGAGGGCTGCTCTTCCACCAGATAGACCTGGTGCCCGGCATCGGCTAGATCAAGGGCTGCCTGGATTCCAGCAACACCGCCTCCAATCACCAGAGCGGCGTTGGTGACAGGTATCTCCGTCTCATGCTGGGGCATGAGGAGGCGGGCCCGGGCAACTGCTATTTTGACGATATCCTTTGCCTTCTCAGTGGCTGCATCGCGGTCATGTAAATGTACCCAGCTAGCATGCTCCCTGATGCTTGCCATCTCCAGAACATAGGGGTTGAGTCCGGCCTCTGCAATACAGTTGCGGAAGGTGATCTCATGTAGTCTTGGCGTGCAGGAGGCCACCACCACGCGGTTCAGCTTGTGTTCCTTGATGTGCTTTTTTATCTCCTGCTGCCCGGGGTCAGCGCAGGTATAACGGTTTCTCACTGAGACTACGACACCGGGAAGCTTTTCCGCAAACAGTCGTACCTCCTCGGTGTCCACCGACCCTGCTATATTAAGTCCGCAGTCGCAGACAAATACCCCTATTCTTACTTCCTCTTCAGCCAACTGTCTCACCTCCTAGTCCAGGGACCGTGCTGCCAGGCTTGCCAGGTCCTGGATTTCAACTCGGGCGCCCTTGCCATCGCTGCTTTTCTGGGCGCATCTCAAATGTATCTGGCACTTGGGGCAGGCAGTCACCAGTATCTCTGCCCCGGAAGCCTCTGCTTGAGTGAAGCGCTGATTCTGTATTTGCCGGTTTACCGCACCGCATTGCAGCCACGAGGTTGCCCCGCAGCAGAGCGCCTTCTCCCGGCTCTGTTCCATTTCCACCAGTTTTAAGCCTGCCACAGCACCCAGGATCTGGCGAGGCTCATCGAATATCCTGGAACATCTACCCAGGGTGCAGGGGTCTTGATAGGTGACCCTCTTCTCAAGCTTGCCCAGCGATAACTTACCGCTTTGTACAAGCGGTGCTATCGCTTGTGTCAGATGCACTACCTCGATGCCTCTACCTCCGAGCATGTTAGGGTAGTCAACCTTTAGCGTATAGTAGCATTCAGGGCAGTTCGTGATTATCCTTTTTACACCGTGATGGGCGAACTCTTCCACGTTTGCCTTTGCCAGCGTCAAGAACCCTTTTCTGTCTCCCTGGAGGAGCAAATCTCGCCCGCAGCAGCGTTCATTGGCAAGGATATTGAACGGTACTCGAGCACGGTTCAGCAGCTTAAGCGCTCCTTTTACTCCATCGAGAGTATTTACACCCAGGTCATTGAACAGAACGTCGAAATAAGGAGCACAGCCCACGAAGAACAATGTGTCGCTCTGCCCGGATAATTCGACATCTTTGGGCAACCAGTCCAGACGCTTCTGCTGTAAATCTTCGCGAGCCATCAGGCGCATCATTGTTTGGAATGCCCCGCCGTGGCTGCACTGTATCTGGGCCCCTTCTGCAAGCGATTCAGCTCTCAAAGCGTGGATGAACCTGGGGAAGTTAACATGGTAATTGCAGCGCTCCACACACATATAGCAACTCAGACATGACCAGATTGTCTCGTCACGTGACCCGTGGCTGTTTTGTGCCAGCCTTCTCTGGGCTATGAGACGGGGATTAAACGCCGGGTCATGCTGGGCAACCGGACACACTACTGTGCACTTGCCGCAGTCAAGGCAGAGGCGTATATTGGTATCTTTTATCTCTCGCTCTAGATTTTGCACCTTGAGGTTCTATCCTCTCTATCGCGAAGTGGCAGGCTGTGTCCGCGCGATACCTGCGATGAAATCATTCACCCGTTTCACGAAGCCCGGGCCATCGCCGCCGGGCAGACGAGTGAGAGCCAATCTCTCCTCTCGCAATCCCAGCAGTCCCAGTATATTCCTTGTCTTTTCGTATTCCCGCTCAATAAGTCCGGCGTCGATTTCAAAATGGCAGTTACCGGGGTTACATCCCAGGAGCATCACTCCATTCGCACCCAACTCAAAAGCCTTGAGTATCAGGCCTGAATGCACCCTGGAGAGGCAACTTACTCTGACTATCTTTACAGATGCAGGGTAGCGTATTCCCTTCTGGGCTGCCGCCTCTATACAGCTAAGGCCATCCCAGTTGCAAGCGAAGACCACTACATTTGCCATCGCATTGTTCATCTGACACCACTCGGGCTATAAGTCGTCCCCAACAAAGCCTCAAGTGTGGACGTTATCTGTTTGTCGCTCTGGACAGGCTGGGCTATAGCCCCGGTAGGGCAGCGGGCGATGCATGCCCCACAGCCAAGGCACAGTGCCTGGTCAACATGAGCGCAGGCTGTGCCATTGCTCTCTATTCTCATCTCTATGTAGGGACATATAGCGGCGCAATCGCCGCAGCCGCGACAGAGCCTGCTATCTATAGTAATCGCAGTTGCCCGCGGGCTTAAGATGCCCTGCGCCAGATAGGCTGCAGCTCTGGCGGCGGTGGCTGTTCCTTTGATGACCTGTTCCTCGGGCGGCTCTGCCTTATCTGAGGATACTGTGAATATACCTGCCGTCTCTTTTAGGGTGAACTCCCTGAATAAGGCGGAATCAGTGTCGGCCGTGCCCATGGAACATTTTTTCCGGGTAATAATGCGGCTGAGCAGGCTACCTTTTGGAATAGCATTGTTTGCAGGGAGCGTTTCCTCAGCTATCTCTGCCAGGTCAAGAATAACTGCACCAGCCCTGATGTGGTTGGTCTGCTCACGGTATTTCAGCACAGCTTCGAAATCACCTGCTAAGCCTTCCAGTTCCAGGTCCTGAGGCCAGGGCATGATATGTATACTCTGCTCCTCAAGCTGTTTAAGCAGGCTGGACTTTCTTTCCAGATATTTGGAGTGCTTCTTAGTGGCTTTCTCAGGCTCCGGGCCAGAAACGAGAGCTACTGAATAACCATGAGACGCCAGGGCGCTTGCCGCCGCAAGGCCAGAAAGCCCTGCGCCTAATACCAGCACGCTGCTCTCTAGAGGACGTTCTTCCTGGGTTGCCGGCACAAGTCCCTTAGCTCGGGCAACTCCTGCCACGATTATCTCTACTGCCTTATGGGTAGCACCTGCGGGGTCGTCTTTGTGTACCCAGGCGCATTGTTCTCGGATGTTTACGAACTCAACAGGTATGCCATGGGAGGAGATAAGGCTGTCGTTGAGATGGTGCTGACACCTTACACGCCGATCAGTGCAGCTAAAGCATATCTGATCCAGATTGCAGCAGCGGCAGGCTGCGAGAACCACCTGGCCCAGTTTGGACTCGGCGGCTTTGGCTGCAATCTGCTGCGCCCCTTCTGCGCTACATGCCTGTGCTACCTCCTGGACGCTGTATATGTTAGGAAGCAGCTCTATTTCCCTGAGAACCTGTTCGAAATCTATCACAGAGCTAATGCTGCTGCCGCAGCTGCATAACACCAGGCCGATACGACCTCTTTCTGCACTGACTGCCCCTGCTTCAAAGGTTTGGCGATCCGATTGGGCATCTAATTCGCCTGAGACATCCGGTTCTGCCGGATACACTTCCTCCCTCAGCTTCAGCGCTGTTGCAGCTTCCATAGCGATAGCTGAAGCTTGGGCAAGCTCGCTTCTCAGGTCGCGATTACCATTGGTTTTTATAGTGTAGATGCCTGGCCTTGTCAACCGGCGAGCAGTCGTTCTGCCTGAGTCGTCATGGGTAAAGTTGATTATGACCTCAGCGCCTATCTCTATCTTCTCAACATCGTCCTTGTGGAGAACCGCGCCCAATTCACAGGCCTCTTCGCATTCCAGACATTCGCTGCACAGGGCACAATTGAGACAACGCCCTGCCTCCCGGTCTGCCGCATCACCGGGCAGCCCTAGCGACGTCTCTTCAAAGCTACCCATCCTTTTGGAGTGATGTATAGCGGGCATGTGGGCTCGTTTGTGTCGAGAGGCTTCTCTTTCCTTGACATCGACCTCGGCGGCTTGGGGCTTCTCGATACTACGCCTCTTCCTTAAATCATGTCCCCTCAGATGCCTGTCTATAGACTCTGCCGCCCGCAGCCCCGCAGCTACAGCCTCTACAACATTATTAGTCCCCACGATACAATCGCCGCCGGCGAATATGCCGGGTATGTTGGTCTCAAGGGTAAGGGGGTCCACCTTTACAGTGGCATCATCGCTGACGATTCCAAGTCCCTTTATATTGAGCAGAGATGTATCTGGACGCTGGCCGATTGCTACCACAACCTGGTCAGCCTCTATCACAAACTCCGAGCCCGGTATCGGCTCTGGTTTGCGGCGACCATCTTCTCCTATCTTACCGAGCCTCATCCTCTGGCATAGTACCCCGGTTACTTTGGTTCCGTCGCCGAGGATCTCCACAGGCGCTGTGAGGTATTCTATTGTTATGCCTTCTTTGATAGCCTCCTCGAGGTCCTCTTTTACCGCAGTCATCTCATCTGCAGTGCGGCGATAGAGTATCCGCACTATCCCCGTGCTCCCTCTTTTTGCTGTCCTGGCTGAGTCCACGGCGCTGTTGCCGCCTCCGATGACTACTATGTTGGAGCCTACAGAGACGCCGACTTTCTGATTCAGTGCAAACAGCAACGAGATGCCATCCACTACTCCATCAAGGTCCTCGCCCGGGATGTCCAACCGGTTGTTCCTTTGACCTCCTATGGCTATGAAGAAGGCCTTATATTCTCGCGCCTTCAGGTCGGAAATCGTTACGTCACGGCCTACTGTTATCCCCGTTTTTATATCCACGCCCAGAGCTTTAATTGCTTCTACCTCTCTCTCTCGCACCTCGCGGGGGAGACGGAATCTAGGGATACCCGTTGCCAGCATCCCCCCTATCACCGAGTGGGATTCGAATATGGTGGGGGTATAGCCACGGCGTGCCAGTTCCCAGGCGGCGGTCAAGCCGGTGGGCCCGCTCCCGACGATGGCTATTTTCTCCTTTCTGGAGCCTGCAGGTGCTTTGCGACTATATTTAATACCGGAGGCATTGTCCGCAGCATAGCGATGCAGCGCCTGGATGTATACAGGGCTATCGACTTCAGTGCGCTTGCAACTATTTTCGCAGGGATGCGTGCATACACGACCGAGTATGCCTGCCAGAGGCGCGGCCTCGTTTATCAGGCTGAGTGCCTCGTCCACCTTACCCTTGGACAGCAGGGAGATAAACCCCTGCACCTTTATGCCGAGAGGACACGCTGCACGGCAGGGAGCAACCCCCTTCTTCTCTATGTAATACGCTGAGGGTATCGCCTTAGCGCCCAGAAAGGGTGCGTGAATAGCACTATGGGTTACCTTTTGACCTTCTAATAACGAATGGACCTTTACCGAGCAAGCCTCACCGCAGCGACCGCAGCTTGTGCATAGGTCCTCGCGCACATAGCGTGGCTGCCTGATGGCTCTTATGGTGAACTTCCCTTGTTTCCCTCTGATTGCTTCTACCTGGGAGTTGGTGTACAGGGTCACCAGAGGGTGGCTCGCTGCCCGCAGCAACAAGGGCCAGATGCGGAGCATGTCCGGGGAGGAGGCACTCGGGACGCTATTATCTAAACCTAGCGAAGTGGAGGGAGTGATTAATGAGACTTCCACGCCCATCTCCGCCAGGCTGAGGGCAGCCTGCGCTGCACCTGCATCACCACCGATTACAGCAACACTCCTGGCCATCTCTGCCCTAGCTCCGATTTCTGTGCTTTAGCCCGTAATTATACCCCAACTCGAATGCCTTCATGTTGAATTCTCCCGTCCCCTCGGGCACAGAGGCTAGGATGGACTTGCGCAGCGCCTCGACGGAAACCAGATCGCTCACGGCTGCCAGAAATCCCAGCATGATGATATTGGCTACTACCGCACGTCCCATCTCCCGTGCCATGCGGGTGGCCGGGATGGAGAGTGGTGCCGGGTTGTGAGACGGACTGGGCTTTACCAGGTCCGAGTCTATAATTACCAGGGTTTCTTTGGGGATGTTGTTTGCGTACTTGGTGTATGCCTCCTGCGACAGGATAATAAGCACCTGGGGGCTTTGCACATAAGGGTAGTCAATGGGCTTATCTGAGGTTACTACCTCAGCAGTGCAGGAGCCGCCGCGTGACTCAGGCCCATAGCTCTGGGTGAAGGTGGCGAACCCGTTGTCATATATAGAGACAGCCTGGCCTATAATCTGCCCTGTAAGCACGATCCCCTGTCCGCCAAACCCTGCTATTCTTATCTCAACTCTGCCCAAGCCTTTTCCCTCCGGGCTATTGTTTCTGTGAGGCCGCAGCGCCTTTCTCTGCCTGGGGCTTTTTCTTCTGGAGCGCCTTGTCGAGCACTTTCCTGCGGTAGTCCCAGAGAGTGGGACGCTTTATATCAATGAACTTACCCACCACGATGGGGCCGTCTAAAACGATGTCGGCTTCTTTGGGGTCCGCTCCGTTGCGGATTACGCTCTTTTCTTGGTAGTAGTGCATCTCGTCCAGCCCGCGGGCTCGCTTGTTCATGCGCCCGTATACGGTGGGGCAGGGGCTCAGCACTTCTATGAAGCTGAATCCAGGCTTGACTAAGGCTTCTGCGATACACCTCTCCAGTTGACGCAGGTGCAGCACTGTCCAACGGGCCACATAGGTGGCCCCGCTGGCGGCCACAAGGGAGGGCAGGTTGAACGGATATTCGAAGTTGCCGTAGGGCGAGGTAGTGCTGCGGGCTTCGAGCGGGGTAGTGGGCCCCATCTGCCCACCGGTCATACCGTAGTTGAAATTGTTTATGCAGATGACAGTCATGTCGATGTTGCGTCGGGCGGAGTGGATCAGGTGATTGCCTCCTATAGCTGCCAGGTCGCCGTCTCCCGAAAAGACCACTACATTCAGCTCAGGATTACCCAGTTTCAAGCCGGTAGCGAAGGGGAGGGCTCGGCCGTGAGTGGTGTGAAATGAGTCTAACTTGACATAACCAGCAACCCTGCCGGTGCAGCCTATTCCCGAGACCAGGGCTATTTTGTCCAGGTCGAGCCCGGCGCGCTCGATGCCTCTGATGAAGCACGAAGTTGCCAGCCCTATGCCGCAGCCGGCACACCAGATGTGGGGCATCCTGTCTACCCTGAGATATGAGTCAATAGGTTTGTTTGCTGCAGTTACCATGTCTGCTATTGTACTGCCTCCCTTATCGCTTCCAGAATGGTCTGGGGTAGGTGCACGGCGCCGCCCATGTGTGGCAGGAGAATCGTTTTAGCCTTACCGGCAGCGCACCGCTCCACCTCTAACGCTATCTGTCCGTAGTTTAGCTCAGGTACCACGAAAGCCTTTATCTGCTTGGCAAGCTCTCTGACTCGCTCCTCGGGGAACGGCCATATTGTTATGGGCCGCAGCAGGCCCGCTCGAATCCCCTCTTCCCGCGCCTGCTGCACTGCACGGCGGGCGATGCGGGCTGTGATTCCATAGGCGAATACTATGACTTTTGCATCCTCAGTGCTGATCTCTTCATATCTTATAATGGCTTTCTTGTTGAGCCTGATTTTATCCACCAAACGGCGCACGAGTTTGTCCTGCGCCTCGGCTGTCATTGCAGGGTAACCTTTCTCGTCATGAGTTAGTCCCGTAACATGGAAGCGGTAGCCCTCGCCGGCTATGGCCATGGGGGGAACCAGGTCTTTGTCCGGTTTATAGGGCTGGTATTTCTCCGGCGCTACACGCGGTCGTTTGCGGGTGACAAGGTCATCCGGCGCTACCTGTCGTATCACTACCTTTTCACTCATATGTCCTACAGCTTCGTCGGACATGATGAGCACAGGGACCCGGTATTTCTCCGACAGGTTGAAGGCTGTGATAGTGAGGTCGAAAATCTCCTGTGGAGAGCTGGGTACAAGCGCAATGATCTCGTAGCTGCCGTGGGAGCCCCATCGTGCCTGCATCATGTCTCCCTGCCCCACCAGGGTGGGCAAGCCGGTGGAGGGGCCTGCACGCTGTACGTCGACCACAACGCACGGGGTCTCCAGCATTATTCCCAGGCCCAGGTTTTCCATCATCAGACTGAATCCAGGGCCGGAGGTAGCTGTCATCGCCTTCACCCCTGCCCAGGAAGCGCCGAGTACAGCATTCATGGAGGCTATTTCATCTTCCATCTGGATAAATACGCCTTCTACCTGGGGGAGACGCTTGCTCATTCTCTCGGCTATCTCAGTAGCCGGGGTAATGGGATAGCCGGCAAAGAAACGGCAGCCTGCGCTGATAGCCCCCTCGGCGCAGGCCTCATCGCCGTTCATGAAAAATTCTCCGGAGAGCACACC
>CAYGWR010000039.1:0-11870 GCA_964353645.1 uncultured Dehalococcoidia bacterium | reverse complement strand
AGGGTATCGATTTGAATAAAGATGAGGAAGAGGGTATTAGGTCGTTTATAACGTGGGATTCCATACGCGCCAAATTTGTAAGGAGACTGAGTCAAGAATACGGTTCTGAGTCAATTGAAGCAGCCTTCCTTATTCGAGGTAGTCATAACGAATCTCATATCGATTATTTGCTTAGACGGTACAAAGGAGCTTATTACCGAAACCGATATCCGCGCATCGTACTTATGTAATACCACAAATTGAGATGTGCCTTATGGAAGACCAAAACCGGAATTTACATACGAGTAACATGACGTATGTTGGTGCCTCTTTTGCTTCGCAAGTCACAAAATGACGTTCTGTTACTCTTGTCTTTTTCTTTCATGGGTCAACTGCTCCAGAAGGGGGATGGCCTGCACCGAACTCTGTATCCATCCAACCGGAAATCAGGTGCTCAGCAAGGACTCAGTTTCGGCGCTCGGGCCTGAGCGATGAGAGTAATGTTGCCGATTGAATAGGTAGTAAACCGAAGGTTTAAGACTCCGTGATTAGGAGCAGGGAGTCGGGGTTCTGAATCTGCGGCGACTGCTTCACTTGGATTTCGATACCCTCATTGGGTCAGCTCCAATAGAAGGCGTGGATTGGAAAACCGCGGGTCTCCGATTTTGGGGGGCAGGTCAGGGTGGCGAATCGAGGCTGTATTCGGGAATTGCAATATGCATTGAAAAATGGATAATGGGTAAGTCGGTTGGAGTGGTACTTGTATGAGTTTTTGGTCCTGAGATTTTAACCTGAGAAGGAGAAGACATGGATTCGACGTATCCTCTTGGTGTGGGCTTAGCCATGCTCGGCGGTGCTATGGGTGCCCTCGGTCTTTTGTTCCAGAAAAAATCGGTGAATGAAGTACCGCTGGATCAGCGCGGTAAAGGATTTATGGGCAAACTGGCCCGGAAACCGTTATGGCTGACCGGTATGGTCTTTCAGTATGGCCTCTCCGGGGCCTGCCTCCTTCTTGCTGTGAAGTTTGTCGGCCCAGCCTTGGTGCCTGGTCTGCAAGCGATTGGGCTTGTGTTTCTGGCCTTGGGATCGGTGTATATGAACCATGAATCTCTGAACAAACTGGAGATGGCCGGTATCCCGATAATGATCGTTGGCGTGTTCTTGCTGGGGATCAGCGAACTCGGCATTGACCAGGACGAGACGTTAGACTTCTTGGCAGATAAAGCGGCGCTTATCCGGATTGCACTCTTTACGGTAATCTGTTTGTTTCTTTGGGCTGTGTCGCATTTTGGGTCCTATAAGGCCGGTAAACGCAGAGTCACGATAATGGCGTTATCCACCGGTATTCCCGCTGGCCTGACCTACTTCTGGATGAGCCCAATGATCGTCACCATGTTTAAGGTTCTGCCCGGCGATGGCACATTAGTCCAGGCCGTCATCATGGTCGCGGCGGCATTACTGGTCTTGATGAATTCGATCTTGGCGGCCTGGCAGATGCAGGCAGCATTCAAGTACGGCCAGGCTAGCAACATCGTGCCTGTCCAGGGGGTTACCCTTCAGACGATACCCGTCATAGTGTATTTTGGCGTATATGCCTTGAGCCCGCCCAAGCCTGAGTCGGTATACTACGTCTCGATTGGCGTTTCGCTGATCATTCTGGCCGGTTTCTTGCTGGGCCGCAGACAAGCGGCTTCATTGGATAAGCCGGCCGATACGGCAGCTCTGGCCAAGGATCAGGCAGCAGCATCTCCTGATCCTTGAAGCGCTAACCACCGCCCTGTAGTGCTTCATGCTGCCTGCAGCATGAACCCTTTCCCAGTCGAAGAGATAGCTGCTCCAAAACCACTTCGTTCTGGAGAGCAAAGAGTCCGGGGCCAAAAGCAGACAAGATAATGCCCTTTTGGAAACTGACTTCTCCTTTCTTGGGATCAGGAATTGAACTCGGAGGTGCTCGCTTGAGAAATAAGAAAGGTTTGCCATCGTATGTCACGGCGACCTTCTCCACGGACAATCCCTACTCCGGCAGAATGTACAAGGGGCTGCAAAAGGCATCTCTTCCGCGACCACTGCGATCGCTGAGATAGATTTGTTTGGCACCATTACTAGATGCGAAGTGAGGCGAACGTTTATCAAACTCGCGTCAAGAGAAGAGAATATGATTCCCTGCCCTTCCAGCGACCAGTCACAGTATCCAGGACTGAATCTTGAACCTAGTTGTAGGCCCGAATTGTCCGCTTTTTCTTTGCAGTCTGCTTCAAGCAAATCCGCCATTATTTCAGTCAGCTCAGACCCTACTGTGTCATATACCAGTTGATTGAAAAGAAATGGGTTTGCTCTGCCGATATCTTCCAGTTCTTCACCTATAGTGGCTATCATGAATACAATTGAAGGATTACCACTACAAATGTCCACCAGACGGGTAAACATTGCACTGCGGATGACACCTGCCTGTGTTTCCACACCTGATTTGCCTGTTCCAAGTACCGGAAGCACTCGGTATATCCCCTTCAGTCTAGCTACTCTAGTTGCAGTATCGAGTACATCATCCAGCGTTCTGACAATCATTGGATCCACACCTAATCCTGTCCCGTAGCCCAGCTTACGGAGAGTCCTGTCTCTCAAACCCTCCATAATCTTCTTGTCAAATTGTGGCTCAACTACTACCATGTGCTCCCTTAGCTGACCCTTCTGACAGCTGCCTCAGTTTCTTGTAGGACGCTCACCGCTGTTTCTGCATAGCCGCCACGTCCATATGATCTCGCGACGGTATCGTGCAAAGGCGCCCCTCCTATCCCTACCGCCCTACGCTTCTTTCCTAAACCATTCCTTACGTCAGGGCTACAGTCATAGGCACAATACCCACCAAAGGAGGCGAAAGGAATAAAGTTGATAGCACGTCTTTACAAGGGGCTGCTCACCGGGAACTGGGTGTCGAGAAATCCAACAGCAGTTGCCACAAAACTAGCGATCGCCGCATATGGACAGGGACCGGAAAGAATTGTCGGAAAGCTATAATCCTATGCATTGATCGGATATTTGCCGTACTTGTGGGCCGCTTCAATCATCCATGCCAATCGGGTTGGGTCTACAGCCGAATGAGTATGAGATTGCGATAGTATGTAGCCGCCGCCCTTGGCTGCGTCCCTTATCGCTTTCTTAACTGCATCTTCGACTTCTTCCCTGGTACCTCTGACCAAGAGATAGGAAACATCCAGATTGCCAACCAGGACTAGTTTGTGCCCCACTTGTTCTCGAACTCTGCCCAGTTCCATACCTGCAGTGGGTTCCATGGTCAATAGGCCATCAAAGCCCCATTCAACGAACTTATCGAGGAAGGCGTAGATATTACCGCACGAATGCCAGAGCAGCTTCCTGTTCCGCCTATGCACCAGCTCCGAGACCCGCCGGTAGCTCTCTCCGAACAGCTTCTCGATACTGTCGGGACGCATTATCGGCCCAGTCTTCTGTCCCAGGTCGTCTCCCCCTATCACCACCTCGCCCCCGCACTCCATCACTGCATCCAAGTACTTGAGGTAGAAGTCCGTCTGGGAATCGATGACCTTTTTCACAAAATCAGGCTTCTGGTAGAGGGACCTGGTGAAATTTACGAATCCCATACACTGCCAGGTGCTCTCGAAAATCGACATACTGGTGTACCCGACGGGGTAAATCCTGTCGCCGTAGGCAGCCGCCAGCTTCTTATGGTGCTCTGCCGTATTCCTGGCAAACTTATCGAGGAGGGTCTTCCTTGTCCCATCCCAGGCATCCCACTCCTCCTCGGTGGGACAGAGCCCGCCGATGTAGTTCATAACTATGTTGCCGTTTTCCGTCCCGGTCAGCTCCCAGACACGCCCGGAGATATCATGACAAAGAAGCCCGTCTTTGACCCTAGGGTCTACGAACGTCTCCATCTGCGTGTAGATCGTCCAGTTTGCGTCGAAGCCCATCTTGATAGCTGCCTCGAGGGCGTCCGAGAAATTGGCGTGTACCAATTCGGTCCAGCCTGTATTGATGATATCCCTGACCATCGCCCGAGTCTCAGGATTCCTCACCATGCTGGCCATATCGGCGGGCGGCTTGCCCAGTATATGGTTGCTGGTTGCCGGCTCAGCTATAAGCCCCATCACCGGGACCCGGTCCGGCTCCTCGTGGTTCATAGCGGTGAGGAAACGCTGCTTGAAATCCATTACGAAGCGCTCCACTTCTTGATGATATCCAGGCCGGTAATGGCATCCGGGGCAAAGGCATCTGCCGCCACATCCCTGGCTGTTCTCTCCGAGAGCGCCGCCCCACCGATAACCACCTTGACCTTGTCTCTGAGGCCCTGCTTCCTCAATTCCTCAATTACCTTCCCCAATTCCTTCTCCGTGGAAGTCAGCAGGCAGGACATTCCCAGAGCCAGCGGCTTGTGCTCTTTCACCGCGCTGGCGAACTTGGCGGCAGGGACATCCACCCCCATGTCGACGACATTGAAGCCGGAGCTCCGGGCATAGTTGATGAAGATATTCTTGCCCAGATCGTGCAGGTCGCCCGCCACCGTGCCGATGATGATGGTTCCCTGTGAATGGGAGGCTTCGGCCTGCATCAGCGGCGACAGCAAATTCATCACCTCCTTGGCAACCTCACCGGCGTAGACTAGCTCGGCGAGGAACCACTCCCCGTCCTGGAACCTCTTCCCTACCACCTGCAGAGCCTGAGTGACCGCATCGGCCGCCTCTTTCACCGCCGACTTGCTTTGCGTCTTGACCACGTCATTCGTGGCTTTGATCGCTGCGTCCATGTCCAGCGCCAGCATCGCATTCTTCAACTGTTCAGTGGTGTTATCCGGCATTCTCAGGCCTCCTGGTCAAGATGGCTGGCAATCCAGGGGAGTCAAATAGCAAGTGCCTTGCCAGCAATTCGCCGCCATGATACTGGGCAGTTGCCGCCTTGTCAAATTCTCAAAGGTTCCTACGGCCATACCCGGAAGCTGCTACGCGTGGGAGCCATTCTGGAGCACTACACAGTTGCCAAAGCCATAACATTAGTTTGTGTATGCTCCATATTCCTGAAGCGTTTCCCACATCGCCATGATATTCTCAGGCGGCACATTGTGCAGGATATTGTGAACCGTAGCGAATACGAATCCACCGCTGGGCATCAGGTCAGTGATGCGGCGCTTAACGTCTTCACGCACCTCTTCAGGAGTGTGATTCTCGTTAAACGCCCGTTGCGTATCTACACCGCCCCCCCAGAAAGTTAGATCTCTGCCGTACTCACGCTTCAATTCGGCCGAATTCATGCCGGCTGCGCTAACCTGAACCGGGTTGATAACATCTAGTCCGATCTCGATCAGATCGGGTATGACTTTGCGAATAGAGCCGCAGGAGTGCAAGAAGATTTTGGCACTGCTACGAGAATGGATGAAATCAAACAACTCCTTGTGTAGTGGTTTAAGATGCCTACGATAAGAGCTGGGCGAGATTAGCATATCGTTTTGCCCAGCAAAATCGTCAGCTAGTTGAACCACATCGATCATGTCACCCAGGACGTCGAACATCTTTTCCCAGTAGGCCAACTGCAAATCCATGAAGCGGTGCATTATCTTCTGTGATCTCGCAGGCTTGCCAACAAAATCGGAATAGCCATCTGTGAAACCGCGCGTCCATAAGTACATCTCGAAGATGCCAGCCGAGAGATTGCCCACAATCAAGGCCCGTTGTTCCTCTTCAATCACTCTCTCTGCGGCCTCTCTGAGGCCTGCGAAGCGAGCCGGGTCTTTTGGATCGGGCAATACGTAGCGGTCTATATTCGATTCGTCAATGTGACCGCCCAGCGGGTGATCGAACATGTCGTAGTACAAGCCGCCGACTTTGGGCATGTGCCACCCTATCCCATATTCGTCATAGAAGTAGGTGTAATTGCCACCCTGCATATCCTTGATCTCTATCCGGTAGGTGGCAGAAGAGCGTGGCGCAACGTTCCTAACGTCCACACCTAGGCGATCTATTACGTCATCATCGACTTGTGCCAACTGTTGGACGACGTCAACTATGGTAAGCTCAATTGGTGGCAGTCCTAAATAGTCACGTAGTGCTGCATAGGCTTTCACATTGATGCCAGTTAGCACCGTACCACCCATGTCAAATGGAACCCGATCCGGTTCCTTGTGGTTCAAAGCAGTGAGTACGCGTTCTCGCGAGTTCATTCTTCAACCTGCCTGTAAGATATACCCTGGGCAAAGTCAGCCACGCAAGATCAGATCTGTTATTCGCTTGTGCCATCCGACATCCGCCCACATTCCTACGAAGTGAGGCTGACAGAAGTTGCTGGTGCAGATCCCTTGCCATCCCCTCTCAGATGCCATGCGAACTCCGTGTTCGGCAATATCTTTCACCCAATCCCACTCCGCGCCAGTGCCAGCCGGCGTGATGTCACGATAGTTGATCGGCCCCCAAGCTTCAGTGGTGAAGAGAGGGAGACCGTTCTTCTTGCCCCATTCTGCCCAGAAGTCAATGCGAGCTTCAAGCATCCTGATATACTCTTCGCGATGTTTCGGATAGAGATTGGCCATGCGCTTTGCGTGAATCCTCAAGTTCACCGGATACTTGGGGAATCCGACGAGCATTAGAATCTGTCCGGTTCTGAACACCCATTTCATATAGTCCGACACCCATATGTGCACCTCCGCCAAATCAAACTTGCTCACGTCAATCTCTTTCATCTGACTAGAACCCAGCGCCTGAAATGAAAATGTGTATTTCAGCGCGGGGTATTTCTCGCGCAACGGCATGATAGCACCATCGAAATAATTCTTCATGCGCTGTTTCACTCCCTCATCCCACTTTCTTGACAAATTGAGCACCATCCACAGATCTCCAAATCGTTTGGATTGAAATATGTTGGCATAGGGCTCTGGCGCCCACCTGCTGAGCGGAAACTCATTGCAGATATCAACCCATACAATGCGGCCGTGCAGTCCTGCATCGCTGAGTAGATCAAGCGTCTCCAACCATATGCGGGCATAGTCTTCCGGCGATTGAATCATGTGAACGCGACCCAGTGTATCACTGTTGTACCACGACGATAGTCCCACATAAATACCTCGATCAGCAGCTTTACCTATGAACTCGACCAGCGCTGAGCGTGGCTCGACTTGGACTGGTCTATGATTTCCCCACATGAAACCACCACTCTGGGGTAATATCGTGAACTGCTTAACTACTTCGCCATCCGGCCCTTTCGCAACCAGATGTGGGAAAGCGTCTAGGCGAATACAGTTGTAGCCGCGTTCCGCCAGTTCGTCAAGCACCTTATCCCAATCCGCATATTCTGCTTCGTTGCCCGTCCGGCGGACAAGCCAGGAGAACTCCCACATGGTGACAGCATACTTTGCTTTAGGATTGAACCCGCTTGTCTCTGACATTTTGAGCCTCCATGTGAGGTGTTCAGCTACCGGCATACAAAGAATTATGAGTTCGGGAACACAAACCAGTTCTTACACGCTTGCGTTGGGCACGTCTTGCTGCCCAACGATTTTGCACGACGCCTCTACTTCAGAACTGGGATATCCGTGCCTCGGATTATACCAGAATAGTAGTGCGCTCGAAAAGGACTTGGTATCGGAGTATAGTTGAAACTCAATTGACGGCGGTGATAGGCGGCCAGGAGTCCACTATCCTATTGAATCCTGTAGAATGCCGGATCAAACTCCTGTCTTCCTGCGTATTGCCTTGTGAAGAATTCCGGCACTTTTTTCCACCATTCCATGCGGTCATCAGGCAATTCAATTTCAAGTTCTTCAAATGCTTTAAAGAAACCCTGCTTGCTGGGCGGGCAACCCTTTATTTCCACACAGTGATTTATCAAAGGGTTCTTGCCATTCTTCTTCATCTGACACTGGCCAAAGAGCAGAGTGTGCTTGTGTCCTGGAGTGGGTTCCTGGATCTTACCAGTTAGTATTTCGATATCGTCAAAAGGTTTGTCCCTGTTTTTCGCTGCTAGAATACCCATATTTATGAATACTCCATAATATCCACAATACGTGCAGAGAGTGTTGTCCGGCAGTGGGAACCTTATGCCTCTTATTCCCATGAGTTCAAAGACTAGCGGCATATCGCCAGATTCATTCTGTGGCCACGCGAACTCATGGGGTTTCGTGACTGTCCTGATATCAGTCTCCCCTCTGATGTTGATATCATTCAGGTCTATAGGGCGACCATTGCTTTTGGCTACCATGACCAGATGAGGGACATTTTGCGGGGCAATGCCGAGGATGGTTGCCCCAACCTTATCAGCAGAAAAGAGGTCTTTGGAGGCAATAATGATATCTGCCCGATGCGCTTCACCCCAGAGAGGGCCTTTTTCGAGAGTATAGATACCATCTATGACAGTGAGGGATGTCCGAATCATTTGTGGCAACTTGGAAATATGATAGTCCAGATCAATATTGTAATTTCGATTGTGACATTTCTTTCTCGAGGAGATGTTGAGCACACCCTTCAGATTCTTTATTCCAAGAGACACCACGGCCTGACCATGCGTCTTGAGTACCGGCATATTAACAACATAGTCAGCATCAAGAATATCTGTATTGACCGACAACGTCACGTCACCCACAGTAACCTTTGTGAAGGATCCTTTCTGGACGTCGATTAGCTTCACGCCATATTTTTCCTCAAGCATATCAAGGCCCATACCTTTAACAGCGAGTCGAAATATAGGCTCGTTCTCTTTCTCGACATCAATGATGCTTTCCGCAATGGCAATATCCTTAGCCCCTTGTTCCTTCAGAAGGGTCACCATGTCTTCAATCAATCGTGCAGTTGCTATCACGCCATACTTAAGGAATTCCACTCCTTCAAGCCATGCCACCAAGTTGGGCTTGATGACCACCTTTGATCCGCGAGAAACGTCTCCTAGCCCTCCGGCTAGGTCCACCGCTTTCCTTAACGATTCCAAAGGCTTCTCATATTTCACAACCGCAACATCGTACATCGTACCCCCCCCTCGATGATCCAAGCTCCAGGATATCTGACAAGCTCTTGACCGCGTCGATTGTAATTAGTAGAGGAGCTTCTGTCAATGGCAGCTACTAGGAAGGCAATCGAAATGTAGGCCTTTAGGAACACCACCCACCCACTTCGTTACAGCTGCTTGTTCTCTAAAGTATCCCAGCCAGTGGTAACTGTCTGTCCTTCTGAAGTGACGTATTCCCATCGAATCTTCCCGAAATTCAGCGAAACGCTTTCGACTGGCCTGGATTCAGGCTCAACAATGGCGCCGCCTGGAGCAACTGCAAAGATTTGTGGGGATGCAGAGCCCCACTCTTTGAATATTCTAGGAGATGATGAGTCGATGTGTTTGCATATTACATCCTTCAGCACATACCGCATAAATACACTATTTGCGCCACTTGACTCGCAAACCTCGAGTATCACCTCTGCGATGTGTTTGCCATTGCAACAAGCCTCATACAATTTTGGTGACGACTTATCCAGTTGCTTCATAATTACTAAATCCCCGAAATCGGGCCTACCGCCATGCAGACCGTCGCTAGGAATAGGACCGGCAACTTCGTAACTATATGACTCTAACTCAATCCAGCCTTCGTGTCCTCCTTTTGTTGATTCACCAGAAATACCATCTATCTTCATAAACACGTCATAAGCAAGCGGAGTCGCATCGCCGACTTCTACATTGCCAACTTCTTCAGTTCCACCAGGAAGGATTGAAGGTGTAACGGATGGATTCGGCAAAGCCCCTGGTAGCGCTGCTAGAGCAGACCCCTGATTCTGAGATTCCTCCCCCACTTTGGAGGCACTAGAAGAACAACCAACCACCAGAGCTAGTATCAGTACGAGCAAGGCGCCGAGAAAAGTCACCTTTTTCATTTTCCACCTCCCCAACAAATCTTAGGGCGATTATACCACAAGAAGTAGTACAGAATAGAAGCTGCAATGGTGCTCATGCTCCAAAACCACTTGCTTTTGGCTACGGTCAGGCACTACCACTACATGGTCAACATTTTAAAGTGCAAAATGGGGGGGACGGACCGGGTGCCGATTGCCAGGCTCGCCGTGAACTATGCGATATTGGGCAATAGGAAATGATCTTGGGTGGGGGGGGGCATCCTTATCCCTTTAGCATCGTGGATTGCCTATGTCTGATGCTGCCGCGGCCGCCTTGATTAACGCACTGTCTTTGGGCATCAAAAAGCCGGCCTGGACGGCTGCATCCGTGGAGTTTTCAACAGCCGTCACATAGGTCCGATGGTCGGGGTACAGTTTTGAGAGTGTCGCATCATCGAACAGCTTAGTAGTTCCGAACAGAGAGCCGATTAATGATACGGCTGGTTGACCCAGGCCGGAAAGCTTAGCGATAGGTACGTCGACATAGGGGGTGCGGATGCCACCTTTCACATTGCCAAGCGCATCGAGCACAAGTGCCGGGGGATCGCCGGCGATCTCGAGGCGGGCAGCGATTGTCGGGGCGACACCGGTGCGTACCCATTTGTCGAGCTGGTGAATAGCCGCTCTCGTAATGAAATGCTGCGGCCCCGCATTTATCGGCAGCTCGCATTCAATAAAGCCGGGATAAGGGCTGGTTACCTCAACCACATTGGCAACCGATGGATCATTACCGGTGTCTCCGGTGCCTGTAACCACCAAATAGAGGTCGGCATGTGCGGTACCTGCCATTTCCCACAGCCGGATTTTATCCGTATCGTCCTGCCTTGCTTTGTAATAGCCAAGTATCATCATATCTGTTTCTGACTCCAACATCAGAACGGGAACGTTGATGTCAGTACGGATGAAGACCGGAGCCATACTTGATAAATCGATCTCCTTGATCTGTGATAAATCGCCCTCATCTGATGAAAAACCGCCCAATGTTGCAGAACACGGCCTGCCGTGAACAAGAAAACCATCGAAGAGTTTAACGCGGGGCTGGATAGCATTGATGTAGGTTGTGAGCTGCATAGCGGATTGTGATTCACCTACTGCCAGTATTCGTTCGACACGGCATCCGGCGAGCGGATTGACGCGGCCCGGGCTGCGAATAGCGCTGGCAACTTGCGAATAGATATCGTAGCAATATTCGTCTCCGGGGTGGCTCAGTGACCCATAACGCCTGGCATCCGCGGTTTTGAGATCCATTTTGACAAGACCCAACGAAGTGGCTGCATAGCCTTCAACTCCTCCGTATTGTGCCGACACGCCAATCCACGCGTAACCACGGCGGAGCAATTCGTTGTGCATGAGCGTCCAATCCGGTGCGGCCTCGAGTCCGCCCGATACATTGAACCACTCCACCACTACAGTGCCGTTGAACCTGGCGGCATTCACAGGCCGGTAAACCAGAATGCGGGTCTTGTAGGCGGCGGATTCCGCCGGCTCTACTTCCCACATCCCGTTGGCCGGCAGATCATTGACGCTGCGGTATGACGTAGCGGTTCCGGAGATAAAGTATTCCTTTGCTTCGTATCCGGCGGCTTCCAATGCTTGAGGTGATGATGCGCTTATCAGAAATGGCGCGCCGGGATCGGTGATAGGACCTTCGACAATAGGAACACTGACCATGATGGTGCTTCTCCGGCAACTCGTTCCGGCATTACAGCAGCTACTCGCCTGTCGTTTAAAGCCGTAGTGATTCTACAGGCGCTAGCAGTATTCGTCAAGCAAGGGGGTCAAACGGTTAGAAACATGCTCGAAAAGGACTCCACATCCGAACAGGTCCTGTTTTTGCGAACATCGCCCTATAGAATGCTGATAGCTGGATAATCCATATTTACTGGAGGTTGTTCGTGAAGAATGTTAAACTTTCCGTGAGCGGCAATACTCTTACCATCACAGTGGACTTGACTCAGGAGTTTGGGCCATCGTCCTCAGGCAAAACCATAATTATTGCCT